>JBBAWA010000069.1:4400-8197 GCA_040397425.1 Methylacidiphilales bacterium | reverse complement strand
TACCACGAGTTATACTCATCCGCCACCGAATCCATTTGGGATTTAGCAACTGGCCACTGCCCATACTCCTGTTTGTACGCCTTCACCGCTGCCACAATCGCCGTCAACTCCCCTTTTACCTTTGCCTTTTTCCCCGCCTCCATCGCCCTCGGAATCGCCACCGACATCAACCCCGCAAGCAAACCCACGATCGAAATCACCACCAGCAGCTCCACCAGCGTAAAACCCGCTTGGCCCGACCATATTCCATTTTTTCTAAAAATTCTTTCCATAAATTGATAATATCACTTTTCTCTTTTCTCGCGATGAAATATTCCATCCCCTCTATCTCGCTCGCTCTTCCTGCCAAATAATAGTAAAGAATTCTTCTCCCCATGCCGCCTACCCCCACACCCCCCATCCGAACCCCTCGCCCCACTCCTCCCACCGACCCAAAAAGTCAGAAAAAAAAGTGGCTCGCGATCACCGCCCTTCTCACCTCCACCCCCTTCCTCATCGCCATTGCCGTCCACGTCCTTGCCCTCCTCGGCCTCGGTAGCATTGTCATTTTCAAAGGTGGAAATCCTCTCTCCATCTTCACCAGCGAAAACGTTGAATCGGCCGATTCCGGCCCCGAATCCTCCGCCCCACCCTCAACCGACGACTCCCCCCCCGAAGACTCCGCGCCCGCTATGGCCGAAACCACACCCACCGAAATCGAGAACTCCACTGAAATTCTCGCCCTCTCCACCCCCACCACTGCCCCAACCTTTGCTCCCCCCACCCCTGCCAAACTTTCCACCCCCACCACCTCACTCGGCCAAGGATCCGCAGGCACCGGCACCAAAAGCGGTGGCGGCGGAGGTGGCGGAGGCAAAGGCCGACGCACCTCCAAATCCACTCTCTTTGGCTTTTCCGAAACCACAGAGGACGACCTCGTCGGTACGATGTACGACCTCAAACTCGACTCCACGGGCCGCAAACCCACCGACATCGGCACCAAGGACACCGATTTTTATGGCGCAGTCCGCGGAATCCTCTCCGGCAACCGCGTGAACCCCGCCGCCCTACGAAAATATTTCGCCGTTCCGAAAAAACTCGGCGCGACCCAAATCTTTATGCCCATGGGCCAAGCCTCCGAAGCCCCAAAAATCTTTGGTGTCGCCGACAAGGTCAAACCCAACTACTGGATCATTCATTATCGTGGCCGCTGTGCCGCCCCCACCTCAGGTCAGTTCCGTTTCGTGGGTAAAGCCGACGACCTTCTCTGGGTTGCCGTCAACGGTCGCACGGTTCTCGAAGCACACTGGGACACATCCCAATCACTCAGCGGATGGAAACCCAAAGACCATGTCGACGAATACTCCATCGTCGATTTTATGGAGGGCAATACCGACGAAGACCGAGCCAAAGCCCACCTCGTTTACGGCGACTGGATGAATTGGGAAGCAGGCAAACCTCAGGAGATCGAACTCCTCCTCGGCGAATACGGAGGCGGCCGCTTCTTCGGACTTCTTCTCATCGAGCAGAAAGAAAAGGAAACTAAACTTGGCAAAAACAAAGAGCGTCCTGTTCTTCCCCTCTTTGTCACTGCAGAACCCGACGCCGAACAGAAAAATACCGCCCGCCGCTCCAAACTCGAATTCCCCAAAGAAACCCCCGTCTTCGCCGTCAGCGGTTCCGCCACAGCAAACTCCTCCTCCACCGCCCCCGCACCTTCTCCATCCACCCCAGGCAAACCATCCACGCCCTCCGCAAACTCCGACTCCGCGTCCGACCCCACCTACGGCTCCGATTGGAAAAATGAATCCACCGCCGGCTCGGGATTTGCACCTTGGCAACTCCTCACCAATGCCGATCCGAACCAAAAAACCTTTGCAGGCTTCTATCTCGCAGAAGAAAAAGAAAAACCGAACATCACCCCCGTCGCCTCGAATGGTCGTGCTTGGGGTCTCTTCGCCAACGGCGACAACTTTCCCAAAGCCTGCGCCTTCCGCCCTCTCTCCCAACCCCTCGCCCCTGGCCAATCCCTCTCCCTTGATATCCTCCGCTCCCCCTTTCCTGAAGCCACCGCAAAAGGAGGCGCCGTCGGCCTCAACCTCCGCCAAGGCACCACCGCCTCCTCCCCCGACGACTACAACAAAAATTCCCGCTTCGAACTGTGCGCCCTCCAAGATAAACCCACTCTCCAACTCTTCGATGGCGAAAAAGACTCCTCCACCACTTTCCCCACCTCCACTCTCGCCCTCCGCATCACCTTCCTCTTAAAAACCTCCGACACCTACGACCTTAAATTAGAACCTCTCCCCCTCGGCCAAGGCTCCCCTGTCGAACTGAAAAACCGCAGACTCAGCGGCAATGCGGGCTCACCCATCGAAAGCCTCGTCCTCTTCAACCGCAACGGCCAAGCCGACTCCTGGTGCAATAATCTCCAAATCTCCACTCCCTGACGTTTTATCCTTTCTCCACCCTCTGCGTCCTCTTTTATGGAACAGTTCGAACCACCTTTCGGATGCTTTCCTTGGACGTTTCTAAAAGGTAAAAATTTTCCATGATTCGACTCACCACGTTTCGTCTCTCATTTCTCCTTCTACTGGTCTGGATCTGCCCACTCTCGGCACAACCGATCACGATTGAACTTCTCCCCTCCAAAAACCCCTCCTCTCTCCTTCTCCGTTTCCCAGGTCTCTCTCTCGAAAATCCCGATCACGCCCTCCTCCTCGCCACAGCCTCGGGATTCGACGGATCCGCTCTCGTCCCCTACCAAAAATCCACCACCGGCTCCTCTCTCTTTCTTCCATTCCAAGCCGATCACCTCCTTCTCCTCCGCGGACCCACCCCCACTCTCTCCTCCCGCTCCTGGAATGGATTCGGACTCGCCCCTTTCACTAACCCACCCGCCGGAGTCAAACTCCTCTCTAATAAAACCGGCCCGCTCGAACTCGAGATCCCACGCTCTTGGGCCACCCCTCAAGGAAAACTCCAGATCGTCGCAGCCCTCAAAAATATCCCGGCCGAAAACGGCTGGGGCCAACTCCTCCGCTCCTCCGATCCCTACCTTCTCCCTGGACCAGGCGATCGCTCTCTCACCCACTTCCTCTCCCTTTCCACCGAAACTCCCTCCACCCCTGCAGCTCTTGTTCCCCGAGCGGGAGGAAAAATCCGCATTTACCAACTCTTCCCCCGTCTCTTCGGCAACACCAACTCCGCTCGCATTCCCAACGGAACTCTCGAACAGAACGGTTGTGGAAAATTTGCCGATCTCAACGACGCCGCTCTCGCTTCCCTCCAACAGCTCGGCTTCGATGCGATCTGGGTCACGGGCATCTACCGCCAAGCCACGGCTCGCGACTACTCCTCCCTTCAACTTCCCCCCGACGATCCCGACCTCCTCAAAGGCATCGCGGGTAGCCCCTACGCCATTCGCGACTACTACGATGTATGCCCCGACTACGCCGTAGACCCCGCCCACCGACTCGACGAGTTCAAAGCTCTCCTCGCCCGCGCCAAAAAGAAAAACCTCCGCATCTTTATCGATTTTGTACCGAACCACGTCGCCCGCAGCTACGCCTCGGTTGTCCATCCCGAGCGTGACTTCGGTAAAGACGACCAAGCAACCGAATTCTTTTCTGGGGACGACTTCTACTACCTCAAACCCGGATCGGACGGCCCCCCTCTTCAACTCTCCACCTTCGATTCCAAGAAAAAGCAGCCCACCACCCCCACCACTCGCGTCATCTGGGACGATAAAGACAACCGCTTCCCAGGCCTCAAAGAGAAGATCGATGGACTCTTTCCCCCCGAGCAGAAACGGGGCC
>JBBAWA010000069.1:0-4300 GCA_040397425.1 Methylacidiphilales bacterium | reverse complement strand
CCAGGCCTCAAAGAGAAGATCGATGGACTCTTTCCCCCCGAGCAGAAACGGGGCCGCGTTACAGGCGATAATCAGAACACCTGGCGGCCCAGCCAAGACTGCTGGTACGAAACCTGTAAACTTAACTACGGCTACGACTTCACCCAAGGCGCCAAAGGTAAACGAAAACATCCCACTGTTCTCCAACCCGAAGTGCCCGTTCCCAATCTTTGGAAAAAGATGGATGCCATCATGACCTACTGGCAGGAGATCGGTGTCGACGGTTTTCGATGCGATGTCTCCCACATCATTCCCTCCGAATTCTGGCACTGGGCTCTCGCCCGCGCCCGCACCCGCAATCCCAATACCTACTTTTATGCTGAATGCTACGAAGGCGATACCCGACTCGAAGTCCCCGATGCCAACCCCGATCTCGCCTCCTACCACTCCAACCCACTCAGCCTGATCGAAGCAGGCTTCAGCTCCGTCTATGGACACGATGTATACAAAGGTCTGATGAAAATCTACGAAGAGTCAGGGTGGGCCAACGATCTCGACTCCCTGACCCGCCCGGGTTTTGTCGGCGACAACTCCCTTCGCTACGCCGAGAATCACGATGAGTGCCGCGTCGCCTCCAACCAGCACTGGGGTGGACACGGAATGTCCGTGGGTCGCGTTGTATCCACAGTTCTCTTTGCCCTCTCCCGCGGGCCGGTCATGGTCTACTACGGACAGGAGGTTGGTGAGGCCGCCACCGTGGGTGCCGCTGGGTTCGAGCTCGATAAAGGACGCACCACCTTTTTCGACTACTGGTCGGTCCCCGAACTCCAGAAATGGTATCACGACGGATCATGTGATGGTTCCCCTCTGACCAGCGAGCAGAAAGAGCTTCGGGCATTCTACGGGCGAACCCTCCAATCCCTCACTCACCCTGCTCTTGCCCAAGGAAACTTCTGCCCGCTCAATCCCGCTAACAAGAGCAATCCTGCCTACGGTCGTCTGTCTGGCGAAACCACCTCAGGACACTGGATGTACTCCTTTCTACGAAATGACCCTGTGAACCAAAAATCAGTACTCGTCGCCGTCAATCTGCATCCCACACAAACTCTTTCGGGCGTCCGATGCCTTCTCTCAAAGGAATCAGCCACCGCACTTGCCCTGCCTACTGGTGCCACGTTGACGGGCACTGACCTTCTCGCTTCATCCAATCCCGCCACGTTCTCTGCTCCTGCCGATTCTATCACCACTCAAGGCGTGCCCCTTCCCGATCTCCCTCCCTTTTCCAGCTACTACTTCGATCTCTCGACTCAGAAGTAAACTCTCTATGCTCCGACTCCTTTTATGGTTGGTGCTAATCCTTGGATTGCCTTTTTTTTCTTCAGCTGAAGAAACCCAATCAAAAAAATGTGCCTGGGCCGAGGAAGCAGTCTGGTACCAGATCTTTCCCGAGCGGTTCCGGAACGGTGATCCCAAGAATGATCCCACCGCCGAATACGCCCGCGTGCCTGACAAGGCCAAAGGAAAATGGAAAATCATACCTTGGACAAAGGATTGGTACGCTCTTGAAGATTGGGAAAAGGAGATCGGTTCCGACGTCTACGCCACCAACGGTTCCCGCCGCTATGGAGGTGATTTTCAGGGCATCATCGATCGGCTCGACTACCTCAAAGAGCTCGGAGTAACCGCCCTTTATCTGAATCCCATTTTCGAATCCCCTTCCCTCCACAAGTACGACTCCCGCTCCTTTCACCACGCCGATCCCCACTTTGGTCCCGATCCGGCAGCCGATATCACCCTCACCTCTGGGGAAACAGCCGATCCTAAAAGCTGGAAATGGAGTGCGGCCGACAAGCAGTTTCTCGAACTCGTTCAGCAAGCCCATCGCCGAGGACTCCGCATCATCATCGATGGGGTTTTTAATCACTGCGCGACTGAATTTTTTGCCTTTGCCGATCTTCGGGAAAAGCAGAAGGACTCTACTTATGCATCTTGGTTCGACGTCCACCACTTCGACGATCCCTCCACCAAGGACAAGAACGAGTTTCACTACGCAGGATGGTGGGGCCTGAAAAGCATGCCCGAATTCGTCGAGGTCACTGACGAAAAGGGCAAAAAAAATCTACATCCTCAGGTCAAAGCCTACCTCTTCGCCATCACTCGACGCTGGATGGATCCCAATGGGGACGGAGATCCATCCGACGGAGTCGATGGTTGGCGTCTCGACGTCGCGAACGAAGTCGGCACTGGTTTCTGGGCCGAGTGGAACGATCTTGTCCACTCCATCCAGCCCCAAGCCTACACCACTCCTGAAATCTGGGTCGAAGCCCCTGACTTCATTCGAGAGGGAAAATTCGATGGAGTGATGAACTACTACGCCTTTGCCATGCCAGTGAAAGGGGGCCTGATTGATGGCACTCTGCCGATCAAAGATTTCACCCGCATGATCGAGGAACGGAGAGAGAAATTCAGCTGGGAGGAGACCCTACGCGTCCAAAATCTTTTCGATTCACACGATACGGATCGCATGCCCTCCATGATCGTAAATCGCGACAGACCCTACTACGGAAAAGCGGATGCGTTCGCTTACGACACGGATATCTGGCCTGGAAGCCACGACAAGCCCTACCTCATCCGCAAACCGGATGAAACGGAACGCAAACTCCAGCGCATGATCGTCCTTTTTCAGATGACCTACCCAGGCGCTCCCTACATTTACTATGGTACTGAAGCGGGCATGTGGGGAGCCGATGATCCGGATGATCGCATGCCGATGGTCTGGGCCGATCTGAAGTTCGAACCCCAAACCCTCAGCCCAGGGGGCCAACCCGCACGACAGGACGATATCAATTTTGATTCTACCCTTCACGACTACTATCGGGATGCCATCGCGCTTCGGAAAAGGTTTCCTGATCTCGTGCATGGAAAGATGCAGATGATTGGAGCCGAGAATCAGAGTCGAATGTTTGCGTTTGTTCGAGGCGACGCGAATACCCTGTTTGCCGTATTCAATCGTAACTCTGATCCTCAAACCTTCACCTTTCAGTTCGGGAACACGGATGGCACCGCAGCCGACCCCCTTGCACCGATTTTTGTGTCTTCGGGAAAAGCTGCCGATGTTCAAGTTCAGCAGAAAGACGGAAAAGCCAGCATCACCTTGCCAGGTTTTACAGGCGCACTTTTAAAGCAGAAATAGCCCCCGCCAGGACCCTTTTTTAGGCCACTTTAACTCTAACAAATTGCCCCTTTTTCGGTCCAAAAAGTGTGGCTATCTCAATTCTGTTAAGAATCTTCACTCAGGCGGGCCATTTGTACGAATTAGATGTTCATTACCAACTACTTATATATATAGCAATGGAACAGTTCAAAAACGGCATAAATTTTGCTTCTATCTCTTTAAAAAGCATAAAGTTGTGCCAATATATCTCTTGAGAGTAATTGCCATGAAATTTTGTAAGTCAAAGACATGTCGTGGTTTGCTTCTTTTTGGAGCGCTACTCTTTTCATCTTTTTCCTCAAACGTTCGTGCAGAAGCTCTGCTCCAACTATTTAATGTTTCTTACGTTGAACTAATTCAAAAAATGCCGGAACTGGCCGAGGCAGGTTACACGTCGCTTTGGCTTCCGCCGCCGACGAAAGGTTCTGGAGGTTTATCGGTCGGATACGACATGTACGATCCGTTCGATTTCGGCCAGAAAGACCAGCGCAACACCGTTCGTACCCGCTACGGAACCGAGGCCGAGTTGATCCAGATGATGGAGGTAGCTCATCGATTCGGCATCCGCGTCTACTTCGACAACATTATGAACCATCGGTCCTTTGACATCCCTGGGGAAACCGAAACCACGCCGACCGGCGGCGAGGGGCAGACCGAGACCTATCCGGGCATGGTTCCAGAAGATTTCCATCTTCAGAAAACCGAGGATGGCTTTTACCGCAAATGGAACAACACCCGCGATTGGAATAGCGCTTGGCAGGTGCAAAACCTCGGCTTGGCCGACCTCATCGACATCGCTCAGGAATCCGGCAACAATCTGAACTTCGGAACAAGCGAGGGATCGACCCACCCGAAATACGGCTTCGTCCGCGACCTCAACCGCCCGGAGCAGTACGACTTCGACAAGGACGGCAATCGGCAATACTTCGGCTGGCTGATCGACCAAGCCAAAGCCGCGCTCGGGGCGAGCGCAACCGCAGACAAACTGCGCGACCATGCCAAGGCCTACATCCTCGCCAACCGCTCGGCTTACGTCGAATACGTCGAAAAATATTTGGAGCGGGCGGTCCGCTGGAAGATCGATCGCCTTAAGGCGGACGGCCTCCG
>JBBAWA010000068.1:0-8594 GCA_040397425.1 Methylacidiphilales bacterium | reverse complement strand
GAAGTTGTGCCACATTTTTGCCTGCCACCTCACCTTGCTGGATCGCCAGATGCACGACCTCGTATGGCCCGCACACGTCCCCCGCCGCGAAGATATGTGGCACGTTCGTCTGCTGCGTCGGTTGCGTCACCACCTTGCCCTTCTCCGTTTTCACCCCGGCTGCCCAAAGGGCGAGCCCATCCGCGTCCGGTTCCCGACCCAACGCCTGCAGGATCTGCTCCGCCTCCACGCTCCTCTTCTTTCCGTTTTGTAGAAACTCAACCCTCTTTTTCTTTCCTCTCCTTATCACCCGCTGGATCTGCGTCCCGCAAAACACCTCGCTGCCTTGCTTCCGGAACACCTGGGCCAGCGTGTCGCCTACCTCAGGGTCCGACTCCGGCAACAGCCGCTCGCTCCGCTGGATCACCGCTACCTTAACCCCCAGATGTGCGTAGTATTGCGCGAACTCCAAGGCGACAGCTCTTCCTCCCAGCACAATCAGGCTCTTGATAGGCTTCGAATCCTTCAAACAGTGATCACTCGTCCAATACCCCGCCTCCTCAAGCCCTGGAATCTCCCGCTTCGCCGTCCGTGACCCCGTGGCCACCAGAAACGTCTTCGCCTCAATCTCCACCGGCACCTTCCCCTTGCCCACCACTTCCAAAGCCAATCGGTGCGGCCCTGTGAATCGCCCCTTGGCCCGATAAAAGGTGAACTTCCCCTTCTCTAACTGCTCACGCCGGTAATCCGCAAACTCTGCAATCAGCCGATCCTTCCGTTCTAAAATCGCTCTCCAGTCCGGCTTAGGCTTCCCCACCCGGATCCCAAAATCCTTCGCCCTTTGAATCTCATGGTTCCGGTGCGCACTCTCGAGCATTGTCTTGGTCGGCATGCAGCCCCGCAGGATGCAAAGACCCCCCACCCGCTTTCCTCCCTCAATCACGGCCACCTTCAATCCCAATGCCGTAGCCGTCCGTGCTGCGGCGTACCCTGCACTCCCTGCACCAATCACGGCCAGGTCAAAAGTCTGAGCCATACAAAGACTAGGACGCAGGTGGCTTGCTTGACTCAATCACGCTGCCCCGTCCGCCAAATTTAGGATACAAATACCGCGCCGCAGGAACTCCTTCCCGTGTGATGACCGAGGCCCTCTCGAGTCCCTTATCAGCCAAATGCTTTAGGGAAGCCTGGAGCAAGGCCAACCCTAACCCCCTTCGCTGATACTCATAATCCATAATAATTCCGGACAAGAGCTGAGGCCCCTCCCCCTCGATGGGAAGCAGGGCGCTATACCCCACGATCCGGGTTCCGTGCAAAAGAACGAAAAAGTCCATACCTACGATAGGCTTGCCTTCTGGAAAAATTCGCTTTCGCAACTCATCCAGATGGGCCTCCAAACCAATCATCCAGGCCTTTTCATTTAAAAAGGCTCTCTGAATTCCTTCCCATAGATTTTCCACATCAGGATTCGGCTGAATCCTAATTTCGTGTTTGGGGGGTAAAGAGAGCGAAAGAACGGGCACCTTGCTTAGATCCCACTCAAAACGAATCTTCTTATTGAATCGACTCACCCCACCATTGGAACGCAGATGCCTCAAAAGGCCAAGCGGGAAACGACCTACCGACTGCCGGGCTTGATCGCGGGTATTTTCTGCAAATCCTCAGGAATCGAGTTCGCCGAAAATGTCTCGACCGGAAGAGACAAAAGAGAGCAAATCGGTACTCCCAACTTGGGCTTGGTCTCGCTTCGATCCACCAAACAGGCCACTCCGACCACTTCCCCACCCGCTTCCTTCACCCTCTCAATCACCTCCTGGACGGCGCTTCCCGTAGTGATCACATCCTCCGCCACCAGAAATTTTTCGCCGGGTTTGACCTCGAATCGACGGATGCCCAACTTTCCTTCAGTTTTTTCCGCAAAGATATGTCGGCGGCCCAGATGGCGGGCCACCTCATGCCCCACCAAAATCCCGCCCATGGCAGGGGAAATCACCGAATGAAAGACCCACTTGTCCACCTTCACTTTTTCCACCAAGGCTCCACATAACTCCGACGTCGCTACCGGATCCTGCAAAACAAGGGCACACTGAAAAAAAGTCCGACTGTGCAGACCCGACCGTAAAACAAAATGCCCGTGCAAAAGGGCGCCGCACTTGCGGAAAACCTCCAGCACTTGGGCCGAGGTCATGATCCAGGGCGTCTAGCCACGAACTCGATCTCTACCGCACCCCCTTTAGGCAGCCCAGCCACCTGAAACGTAGACCGACTTGGCGCATCTTTTGGAAAAAACTCCGCATAAACCGCATTCATCTCAGGGAAAGTTTTTAAATCGAGCAGGAAGACCGTCGCCTTGACTACGTCTGCCAGACTTAATCCACCCTCCTTTAGCAGACTTTGGGCCCGCTCTAATGCCTTGCGGGTCTGCTCAGCCACACCACCTTGGATCAAGTTGCCCGCCTCATCCAAGGCCAACTGTCCCGATAAAAAAACGAATCCCCCCGCCTCAGTTGCTTGCCGATAAGGGCCAATCGCTGGCCCAGCCAATGGTGATGTCCAACCTTTATGACCCATACTGTAATCTTTTCCGAATCTACCGATCAGGTCAACGCCCATCCCTCTGACTTGCTCCCCCTTTGTATCTCCGAGCAGTCCGATTTTGGCTTTGAGCCATCAAGAAAGATCCGTATCTTAGTAAATATGAAATTCCTCCTGCAATTCCTCCTCATTCTTTGTCTTATTCCGGCCTCAGTTTTTGCTCACACAGCTAACGGGTCTCTTGGCTTCTCATCAGGTTTAACTCATCCCATCTTTGGCCTCGACCACCTTCTGGCCATGCTAAGCGTCGGGATACTTAGCGTTCAGATGGGTGGACGCGCAATCTGGACCGTACCCCTAACCTTCCTATGTTTCATGCTGGTCGGAGGAATTCTTGGCATGGCAGGGATTCCTTTCTTCTCCGTTGAAGTTGGCATCGCTCTATCTGTCCTTCTCCTTGGCTTCGCGATAGCCAACGACGCAAAGCCTCCCCTTTTTGCAACCATGGCAGGAGTGGGCTTTTTCGCGCTGTTTCACGGGCACGCCCACGGCGAGGAAATGCCCACATCAACTGCACCCTACCTCTATGCCCTAGGTTTTGTCTCAGGAACCGCCCTCATTCACCTTCTGGGAGTTCTTTTAGGCTGGATCGTGTCTCGTATTCCCTTTCGTAGAACGGTGTTTCGCTTAAGTGGAGCTACTCTCGCGATTCTCGGAATATACTTCCTGGTTCAGTCTGTTTCCGCATCAAGCACGGCACCAGTTTTGACCAGCGCGATCTCCCACTAGGGCTTTTCGCGTAGCTCCCCAAGCTTCTGCCGCAAAAGGGAGAGACACTCCTTCCAAAAATCCTTGGGCAAAGCCTCGTAGCGCACTGTCTTCCCGTCCACTTGCGTCGTGTAAAAGATATTACTGGGCTCTCCGACAAGTTCGTCGTAAAGATTCCGCCTGACATATGCCGAAATCTCGTCCGCCCCGTCTAAATGGACATTCACATCTCTTCCATCGGCATCCGCCTCTAAAGCCAGTAATACCAACTGCATCTCAGCCCAACTGATCGACAGGCCACTTTTCGTTAGCGAAGCTACATGCCGATCGATCATCTCCAAAAGCCGTTTAACGATCCTGGAACACTCTTGCGGCCGATTTTCAATGACCAAACCCGCACCTTCTGCCCCCCCATTAGATTTAGGCTCAACCTTTTTTGGAACTGGCTTTGTGCTCATCCGATTCTTCTACCTGCGTTTGCTCCCCAGGGAAAAGAAATATTGGGAAGGATAATATTCTCCACCACCCCGTTTTGGATTAGTCTAGAAACACTGTGCTGATTGATACCCACTGCCACCTTGATTTTCCCGATTTTGATCCCGACCGCTCCCAAGTGATTCAAAGGGCCAATGAAGCGGGGGTCGCTCGGCTCATCTCAATCGGAACTACCCTCGAAACAAGCCGAGCAGCGATTGCTTTGGCCGATTCGAATCCTCAAATCTTTGCAACAGTTGGCCTGCACCCATGTGAAGTTCAGGAAGCGAGTGATTCTGCTATCGATGAACTTGCCCAACTTGCAGAACACCCAAAAGTGGTCGCGATTGGCGAATGTGGACTGGATTACCATCGTCTTCCCAGCAAATCATCCGCCCCCTTCTCAGGCTCCACTTCGACCACAGGAGGCGTATTTCCAGGTTCAGAAGATATAACCTTAGCAGATGCCGAACAAAAGAATCGCCAAGCTGTGTTTTTCCAGCAGCAACTCGATCTAGCCGTAGACCGAAAACTCAATGTCGTAATCCATCAAAGGGATAGCTGGGAGGATACACTCACCACACTGAAGCCATACTCAGGCCGACTTCATGCCGTGTTTCACTGTTTCTCTGGTACTCTGGATCAAGCCAATGAGCTGATCTCATTGGGACACTTTGTCTCATTCACAGGGATTGTGACTTTTAAAAATGCTCGAGATGTTCACTCCTGCGCCCAAAAGATTCCCTCGGGCTCCTTCTTCTTAGAGACGGATTGCCCATATCTGGCGCCTGAACCGAATCGGGGAAAACGGTGCGAACCCGCCTACACGCTTGCCGTAGCTGAAAAAATCGCCGCTCTCCGAGGTCAAACCGTGCAAGAAATCGCTCGCGAAACGACCTCCGCTGCGGAAAAGTTCTTCTCCCTACCTTCTTCATGAAAACCCACCCCCCCATTCCCTTTTGGGTTCGTGTACCTGCCTCGACTGCGAACCTTGGACCCGGATTTGATACCTTGGCCTTAGCTCTCAACCTCTACAACTACGTTGCCGTGACTCCCGGAAATCCTGAAACACCTGATCCTTTTGTTGCTGAGACCGTCAACGCGTACCATAAATCCAGGAATCTTCCCTCAAAGAGCTACCGCCTCGTTGTCCATGGGCAGGTACCTCGTTCCCGTGGACTTGGCAGTAGTGCCACAATCCGCCTCGGTATTCTCGCGTCACTCGACAAACTTAATGGCAGGAAGCTAGACCTTCCCTGGCTGATCGAAACAGCCACCACGCTCGAGGGCCACCCTGACAATATCACAGCCGCTGCGCTCGGCGGATTTATCGTATGCGGAGGTAAAAAGCCCGCATCCACAAAGGTGTCCAGCCGCTTAAAATTTGTTGCCGCGATTCCACAGGTCGAAACGTCTACAAAAACAGCTCGCTCGCTGCTTCCCGTCCAAGTGCCATTCCAAGACGCCGTAACGAATTTGCGCAATGCGTCTCGAATCACTTCAGCTTTTTTCAGCAAGAAATACGACGAAGCGGCGGGAGCCTTTCACGATCGCCTTCACCAGCCCTATCGTAGCTCCCTCGTGGCAGGATTGGACTCTGCCATCGCTCAAGCGGAGAAGGCGGGCGCCCTAGGAGCCTTCCTGAGCGGTGCAGGGCCTACTCTGATGGCTATTACAACGAAATCCGAGAAGACAATTGGCCAAGCCATGGTCCAAGCTTTACGGCAGGCAGGACATCATTCGATTGATCTAAAAATATTGAGTGCAGATAACTCAGGTCTACGAATCGTAAAATCCCTGCCATAAGGGCTTAAAGCATTTGGGCAGAAGCAACTGCCTAAAATGCAAGTTACTTGCGCTCTGCGTAGTGATGCAAACGGTTCGACAAAATAATGAAGGTAGGAGCCCAGAGTCCAACAAAGATTCCAAACCGCTCAGCATAGGCTCTCTTTGCATCCGCAATCATATCTCCTGCTCCGGGCGTACCGAATTGACCCCCTGCAGAGAACCAGATCAGGACCGAACCGATAATCGAGAGAAACCCTAAGGCAAAACATAGGTTACTAAGAAACTGGATTTGTTGTTTATTCATAGAATCAATCTGCGCCAGTGTTGGATACCTTCAATACATTTCTTACTGACAAGCCTCGCACTCACCACCGTTTCTCATCGCTTCAATTGAACAGGCCATCTTCTCCTCGGCACTAAAAGTCTTTTTAGCCCCCTCTGGGTTAGCCTCGGGTTCTTGCATGCCCGCCCTTACCTCTTTCTTGAGCTTTACTGTGGCCTTTTCAATATTTGAAGCCCCTAAGGTCCGCAGGTAGTAGGTAGTCTTCAATCCTTGATGCCAAGCGAGGCGATACATTCTCGAAAGAACCTTAAGGTCGGGTTGTCCTAAAAAGAGATTTAAGGATTGAGCTTGGTCGATCCACTTCTGTCGCCTGGCTGCCGCTTTCATGATCCACTCAAATCCAACAGCAAATGCGGTCAGATATCTCTTTTTCAACTCCTCGGGCATTCCCTCCACGGGGCCCAACTCTCCATCGAAATACTTCAACTGATCCACCATGGCCTGATTCCATAATCCGGCCTTTTTAAGATCTTTGACTAGGAAGGGATTCAGAACGATAAATTCCCCCGAGAGGTTGCTCTTCACAAACAAGTTTTTGTAGGTCGGCTCAATACAGGGCGAAGTTCCCGTAATGTTCGAGATCGTCGCCGTTGGCGCGATTGCCAAAACATTCGAATTTCGCATTCCGTGAGCCCGAATTTTTTCTCGTAGCGGCTTCCAATCCATTCGTCCGCCTCGCGGAACATCCACAGGCAATCCCCGCTCCTCTGCCAAAAGGTCCACTGTATCTTGCGGCAACAAACCGCGATCCCACTTGGAGCCCTTGTAGGTCGAGTACGTGCCCTTCTCCGCAGCCAGATCGCTCGACGCTTCATACGCGTAGAACGCAATCGCCTCCATCATCTCATCGTTGAAATCGACTGCTGCGTCCGACTCAAACGAAAGCCCCTTCATATACAGGGCATTCTGCAATCCCATCACCCCAAGCCCAATGGGCCGATGACGGGAATTTGCCGTCTTGGCAGCCTCAGTCGGATAAAAATTAATGTCGATGACATTATCCAACGCACGAACAGCCACTCGGACTGTTTCTCTTAATTTAGGCATATCCAACGAACCATCCGGTAAAATGTGAGTATCCAAAATAATGGAACCCAAATTACAGACTGCAGTTTCGTCTTTTCCGGTATTGAGAGTGATCTCCGTGCACAGATTCGAACTATGAATGACCCCAACGTGATCTTGGGGACTTCTTATGTTGCAAGCGTCCTTAAAGGTGATCCAAGGATGCCCCGTCTCGAACAGCATCGATAGCATTCGCTTCCAAACCTCAATGGCAGGCACCTTATGCCCCCAAATCTCGCCCTTCTCCGCTTGCTTCTCATACGCCTCGTACCGCTCCTCAAATTTCTTTCCGTACAGATGATGAAGATCAGCTGCATCGCTAGTCCGGAAGAAGGTCCAATCCCCTCGGGCCTCCATCCTCTTCATGAATAGATCGGGAATCCAATTCGCAGTATTCATGTCGTGACAACGCCGCCGATCATCTCCCGTGTTCTTACGTAGCTCTAGAAAGTCAAACAGGTCATTGTGCCATGTCTCTAAGTACGCACAGCCCGAACCTTTTCGTTTCCCACCTTGATTCACAGCCACCAGAAGGTCGTTGTGAAGCTTTAGGAATGGAATGACTCCCTGACTCTCCCCGTTTGTGCCACCAATATAACTGCCTGTTCCACGAACGCTCGTCCACGATCCGCCCAAGCCGCCAGCCCACTTGGAAAGCATGGCGTTCTCTGCCACGCCCCGCTGCATAATCGCCTCAATCGAATCGTCCACCCAGTACAGGTAGCAGGAAGAAAGCTGGCTATGCAGGGTTCCTGAATTAAACAGGGTCGGTGTGGAGGAGCAGAACCTACGGCTCTTATACAGGTTGTAGAGCTCCATCGCCCGAACCTCTCGGTCTTTGGGCTCCGCATGAAACAACCCCATAGCCACACGCATCCAGAAAAATTGGGGAGTCTCAAGTCTTCGGGAGACATCCGCTTTTTTGTCCACGATGAGATACCTGTCGTACAGCGTCTGGACACCCAAAAAGTCCAGATCCAGATCTGCCAATGGATCCAGCGCAGCCGCCAGCTTCTCTAAATCGTACTTCTGTAGGTTTGTGCTATATCTTTTGATCTCCACACCCCGCTGAATCGCTTCGATAAACTTCTTACGGTGAAAATCACGTAAGGCACTGATTCCGTCTCTCAAAATATCCCAACCTAAAACCTCCTCATAGATAAAGGTCATCTGAATCCGCCCGGCAAACTTCGCAAAGTCGGCATCTTTTTCAATCAGGGTCTTAGCATTCAAGCTGATCGTATTATTAAGCTCAGACCTCTTGATCCCGTCAAAAATCGATCTCCTTAACTCCTTTTCGATCTCTCCAGCTGAAATACATAAATCAAGTCCGATGGAGGCAAACTCGATTCGCGAACGTAAATCCGCACCATCCCACAAAAAGGTAGTTCCGTCCGGGTTCGCAACCACGACCATTCCCTCTGCAGGTTCTGTAGGCGATGCTGAAACTTCACCACGCGCTTTGCGCTCTCTCTGATCGGCACGCATTGCCCGATAAATGATATACCGTTCCGCGACTTTATAATGGCCTGCCCGCATCAGCTCTTCCTGAACTAGATCCTGAACCTCCTCAATGTGAACTGTTGCCTGCCCCAATTCCGTAACTCGTCCTGTCACAGCCCGTGCGATCTCAGGCGCTGGT
>JBBAWA010000067.1:0-8610 GCA_040397425.1 Methylacidiphilales bacterium | reverse complement strand
CTACGGCTACCCCGCTGCGCTTGGGGCTAAAGTCGCTTGCCCCGACCGTGAGGTCGTCGATATAGACGGCGACGGCTCCTTTCTGATGAACGTCCAGGAGTTAGCCACCGCCATTGCGGAAAATATTCCTGCCAAAGCCATCATCATTAACAACCAGTACCTCGGTATGGTCGTTCAATGGGAGGACCGCTTCTTCGCCAGCAACCGCGGCCACACCTTCTTGGGTGATCCCAAATCCCCTACAGCAATCTTTCCCGATTACCTTCCGATCTGCCAAGGCTTCGGGGTTCCCGCCGAGCGCATCACACAACCCGAGGAAATCCGCCCCGCCCTCCAACGCATGCTTGCCTCGAAAACCGCCTACGTTCTCGACGTCATGGTTCCGTATACCGAGCACGTTCTTCCCATGATTCCTGCCGGTGGCACCGTGAAAGACATCATTCTTGAACCCATGCAACTAGGCGATGCCCCCCTCCAATCCGAAGTTCCGGGTTAATCAAAAACCGCGTCTTTCCCGACCCTACTTAGAAATCTTAAACCAACCCGACCACATATCGTTTTTATTTTTCTGATCACTTCCCTTGGGAGCCTCCACATTGGCTCCGACCGCAATCCCTCCCTCCTGTTTCGCTCTTACTGGATCAAATTGCACAAACTCCTCCATGGACTGACCTGGAGCTAACGACCCTAGATAAAATTTCCGCGTTTTCTCCCCCGCACGAATCTCAATTACTGGAGAACTTACCGTTTCCGTCCCCCGATTCTGCACCGCCACGGTTACTTTTCCATTTTTTGAATCCAGCACCACTCCCGCCGTAGCCAAATCAATAATGCCACGCTGATTTCTCTCAAATACTCTTTGCAAATCAACAACACCAGCACCCGTCTCCTCGTCCACACCCGCCACACCCGTATCATTCGCATATCGGATGACTAAATCGGCCGCCTGCTTTCCCGTTAGATTGGGCTCTCTCGACAGAACCGCAGCAATCGCTCCACTGACCAAAGCCGTGGATGCCGATGTTCCACTTACCTCGACCTTTTTTCCTCCCGGCCAATCTGCCACTACCGCAAATCCAGGAGCCACCACATCCACAGATTTTCCTCGATTCGAGAAATAGAGATGCTGGGCATTGACCCGATCCCCATCTACCGATCCCACCGCCACCACCCCTTCATAAGCCGCTGGGTACGCCACCCGATTCACCGCCTCATTACCCGCCGCAGCCACCAAAGCCACCTGCTTGGAAAGAGCATACGCAACAGCCTCCTGCACGACCCCACAGTCCCCCGACGATCCTAAACTCATGTTAATCACTTTCGCCCCCTGATCCACCGCCGCATAAATGGCTTTCGCCAACGAAAAGCTATCTCCCGTCCCCTTTCCATCCAAAACCGCAAACCCAAGAATTTTTGCCCCTGGTGCCGCACCTCCCACTCCCCCAATCAAAGACGCCATAGCTACCGCGTGTCCCTCCTCACTTCCAAGACTTGTACTCGTCGGATTTAGACTCGTATCTAGTAAGGCCAACAGAACCCCTTTGCCCCAATTTGCTGAAACACTCTCGGCCCCCATCAACTTCAGTGCATCCGATCCCACGACACGATAAAAAGCATCTCCCATCGTTTGAACTTCCCCAGGAACCTCTGGAACTGCCACGTAGTAGTTCTTCCCTACCTCCATGTCGGACGTTTTCGCCATCGATTTTAACCACTCCCCATCCTTCACCCGAATCGCCTGCAACCCGTCCATCTGATCTAAAACCACACCCGCTGGTGCCGATTTGAGAAACCGCTGGTAGGCATACTTGTCCTTAAACCGAAGAATCTTTTCCCCGGGAATCTCCTGCCCTGCTCCCGTATCGATCGCCCCATCAAAAGTCCCCTTCGCTTTGCCTTTCTTACCTTGATCTGCCTTGGGTGATTCAGAGCCCAACATTCGATCTATTTTTTGAGTCGAAACGTTTCGGACACGAGGCTCCACCTCCTCTTGCTTCGTTCCAATCATCCGATCGCTTACCCACCACACAACCATCCCAAGAGCCAATCCCCAAAGACCATAACGCAAATATTTCACTCGATGATTCTACCCTACTTCTGGATAAGGAAAACCCCTTGTCACAACCCCATCCCATGGAGGATTATAAACCTTACCTTAGCCGGCGTGGCGGAACTGGCAGACGCGACGGACTCAAAATCCGTTGCCCGCAAGGGCGTGTGGGTTCGACCCCCTCCGCCGGTAGGTTTTTAAAGTTTATGGATTGTTTGTGGTATTGAACGCGGTTCCAGTCCCTATTCTAACCTTTAACTACTTCTAATTCCCTCAAAGAGGTGGTGTAACTGAGCGATTTTTGGCCGATCCGCCTCCTCCAAGCACCCTCTAGACACTTTCTAATCTAAACCGGGTACGCCCCTCATGGCCCTCTATATTTAAGTTCTCATCCCATTTCACTTCCGCTTACCATTCTATATGAAGTTTGCCCTTCTGGCTCTACTCGCCCTCCTCCCTAATCTCTCCTTTTCAGCTGAAAAAGCCCGCCCCCCCAATATTCTTGTCATCTGGGGAGACGACATCGGCCAGTTCAACATCAGCGCCTACAACCTCGGCATGATGGGATACCAAACCCCGAACATCGACCGACTCGCCCGCCAAGGCGCTCTCTTCACCGACTGGTACGGCCAACAAAGCTGCACCGCCGGTCGTGCCGCTTTCATCACCGGACAATCCCCGATTCGTACGGGTCTAACCAAAGTCGGCCTTCCAGGTGCCCCCGAAGGCCTCAAGAAAGAAGATCCCACTCTTGCCACTCTCCTCCGCGCCCGTGGCTACAAGACCGGCCAATTCGGCAAAAACCACCTTGGCGATCGGGATGAAATGCTCCCCACCGCAAACGGCTTCGATGAGTTTTTCGGTAACCTGTACCACCTCAATGCAGAAGAAGAACCGGAACACCCCGACTACCCGAAAAAAGCCGACTTTAAAAAGAAATTTGCCCCACGCGGCGTCATCCACAGCTTTGCCGGAGGCCCAATCACCGACACCGGCCCCCTCACCCGAAAACGCATGGAAACGTTTGACGAAGAGGTTAACACCCACGCCTTCGCCTTCCTCGATCAAGCCAAAGCAGAAAACAAACCCTTCTTTCTCTGGTGGAACTCCTCAAAAATGCACATCTTTACCCACCTAAAAGAAGGGGTCGCAGGTAAAACCGGCCTTGGGATCTACGCCGACGGCATGGTGGAGCACGACCGCCAAATCGGCCAGCTGCTCAACAAACTTCGTGAACTAGGCCTCGAACAAAACACCATCATCATGTACTCCACCGATAATGGGGCCGAAGCCTTTACCTGGCCTGACGGGGGTACCACCATGTTTCGCGGAGAAAAAAATACCCAGTGGGAGGGTGGCTACCGTGTCCCTTGCATTATCCAATGGCCCGGCGTCATCCCTCCTGGAACCGTCATCAATCACGTCGGTGCTCACGAAGACATGCTCACCACCTTACTCGCTGCCGCCGGGGACCCCGAGGTCAAAGCAGAACTTCTTCGGGGACGAAAAATCGGGGACCGTACCTACAAAGTCCACTTGGATGGGTACAACCTTCTCCCTGCACTGCAAAACCAGAGCCCATGGCCACGCCAAGAGTTCCTCTACTGGACAGACGATGGCAACGTCGCCGCCTTGCGCTACGGAGACTGGAAAGCCACCTTCCTCAAACAAAATGCGCATGGCATGCACGTTTGGCTGCAACCCTTCGAAGAACTTCGCGCACCTACACTCGTCAATCTTCGCATGGACCCATTCGAGCTCGCCCCCGATATCGGGATGGACTACCCCCGCTGGTACCTCGAACACATGTTTATGATCGCCCCCGCAGGACAATACATTGGCCAATGGCTCCAAAGCTTTCGTGAATTTCCCCCACGCCAAAAACCAGGCACCTTCAACTTGAACCGCGTCATGGAATCCATCACTCAAAAACACGACAGTAAATAATTCGCGCGTGAGCGCGTCTCTCCGAGAACGCCTGCGCTCAGTTTTGTGTGCCCAATCGCCCAGCGAGGCGGCCTCGAAGATGCCGCCCCTACCTAAACTCCAACCTTAAAACCAAATTCCTAAAAATCTTAAAGGTGTCCGCCTTGTCCCCTCTCTTCGTTTTAAGAATCCTTCTTCCTGCAATTCCGGATCTTTTCCTTGCACTCAGCTACCTCATCGCTCCGTTCAGCAAAGTGGACTTCACGGATCTGCATGGCCCTCTCGTAAAATTCCTTGGCCGTTTTGTTATCCCCCGCTCCCTTACAGGTATCACCCAGAATCAGAAGAGTGATGGCGACATTGGGATGGTCCTTGCCCAGCGCCCGCTCCTGCATGGCCAAGGCCTTGAGCCGATCTTCGTATGGGGCCCGTCCATTTTCCAAGGAAACCAGCTTCCCGCCAAATACTGGCCTAAAAGTCATATCGGTCACTGCCCCTCAAACTACCCACATACGAGCCCACCGGCCTATACCAACAGATGGGTATTAGGAGGGTAAGCTGGTTTGCAGATTAATCGCTGCTTGTCGGATCAATTCAGGACCACTGACCTTGAGCTTTCGGCAAATGGCCTTGCGGTGCGTTTCCACCGTCCGCACGGCAATTCGGAGATCCTCGGCAATCTCCTTGCTCTTCCTGCCTTGACCGACCATGGAATAAATCTGACGCTCCCGCTCAGTCAAAAGATCCCAAGGATTCGCATGAGCCACAGAAGAAGCGAAGGGTCGGACAATCTCTGCGATCTCCTTTTGGAGAGTTCCGTAGGCTTGGGTTTTATCCACCACCGCCCTGAGATTCGGACGAAGGTCTGTCGGACAAACAAACTCGCTGGCATGACCGGAAAGAATGATGGAATTCACTTTACGATTCTTGCGTACTGCCGTTTTAAGGACCGAAAGCCCCAGCCCGTCGGGCAACTGCAGATCCAAGATCAGCAAGTCGGTTTCATTCCGCTGGCAGAAATCAAGAGCGGGAGTGACCCGCGCAAAGCTACCAATCACTTCCAGTCCGGGAACATTTCTGATCATAGCAACGAGCAGTTGCAAAAACATCGTTTGATCATCCAGAAGGACACAACGCAGTTTCATGAGGATCCATTCTTTGTTAAGCGCCCTGGGAGTTCCAAGGGAATGCGGATTCGGAATTCCGCACCCCCCAAAGGTGAATTTCCCACTCCTACCTCACCGCCGTGGTTGACCACTGTAGTCCGCACTAGATACAAGCCCAGACCCGTCCCTTTGGGTCGGTTCGATGTCAGCACAGAGAAGATTTGTTGACGAAGATGAGGCGCAAGTCCAGGACCACTGTCACCCACTATGATCTCGGCATGCGTTCGATTCGCGCCCAGTTGAATACAAATTTTCCGATTCTGGCATCCGCTCTCCTGAATTGTTTCAGCTGCATTACGCAGGAGGTTCGTTACCGCCAGTTGCATCTGAGTGCTATCCCCAAGAACGCGAACTGGTTTCTTCGGGAGATTGGATTGAAGCCGAATTTTACCTTCGGACATGACACGTTTTAGATAAAGGATCGAACTGTCGACACACTCCCTCAGATCTGTGGATATAAGTTGGGTCGGAACATTACGCAACAAGGCCCGCATCCGCTCAATTGTCCTATCTACCCTTCTTGAGTCCTCCACCAGGCTACGTAGCGTGCCTCGCAGACTTTCGGGTAGCTGCGGGTACGATTCGGCCTGATGCAGAGCCAACTGGCTCTTCATCAGGATCTCACTGAGGGGTTGATTGACCTCGTGGGCCACTGCGGAAGCCACCACGCTGGTTTGCAGCTTTTGCTGCAACCTTTGCGCCTCTTGGCGGGCTAGTTTTCTTCGGTCTTCTTCCGCGACCCGCAGATCCGCCTGGGCCTGACGAACCTCGGTCAGATCCGTGGAGAGCGCAAAAAAACCGCGGGGCATCTTAAAGCCAGTCCAAAGCATATGCTTTACACCTCCGTCCTTGCACCGCATCTCAAACTCCATCGGTTTCAGGATGTCGCCCACATTTTTTAGGCGGGCGAGCTGCCCAAAAAACTTGTCGTGCATCGTTTTCCGGTAAACAGGATCCGGATAGGCTCTTGTCATCCAAGCCTCCACATTCGGAAGTTCTTTCTTGGTGTAGCCGAACAACTGGTGAACGGCCTGATTGGTGAAAAGAACCGGGTTTTTCCCATAGTCTTTGGAGCCGAAATCCACGTGAGCAGCGGGGGCAGGCATCTTCTCAAAGATCATCCGGAATAAGGACTCGCTTTCGGCCAGTTGCTTTTCAGTCCTGACCCGTTTGGTGAGATCAGTAAATGTGGTCAGAAGATACTCACCCAGGATTACTCCCCCAAGCTCCACCTCCACGTCCCGTCCATCTTTGGTCCGCACGCGGTGTTGGACTAACGGCATGACTCCCCCGTTTCGGCGGGCCCTACGGATATCCTGCTCCCATTTGCGGATGGTTTTTTTTCGATACTGCAAGTCGGGAAAGGCGCGACGAAACCAGTCGTTTAGATTTCTGCTTTCCTTCAGACTGTATCCAAACAACTTTTTGAATGAATCGTTGATTTGAAGACAGATTTTAGGTCCACGACTTTGATGAATATCATCGATCATCATCGGAATGGGAGACTTCTCAAAGAACCCGCGGAAAGGTTCATCGTCCCAACTTAAAATCCCTTTGGACGAACGATGGGGACCAAGCTTTCTAAATCTAGCTTTTGTCTCTTTTGGGGTAGCACTCATCATACTCATTTTGCAAGACAAATACTCAACACATTCCATACCTATGATACTTAAGCATTTCAATAAATACCGACTATTGGGTATTGATGATTCGTTTTTTTACGCTTTAACATTTAAAAATGTTTGGAACTAAATCTGACCCTCAAGTACGTAATTCCGGCGTGCCTTTCCCTGCGCCCTCATCCACTTCCTCCCAGTCCAATCATCGGGGCGGCGCCATCATCACCGATCAGGTTGAGTTGAAAGGCTCCCTCGCCTTCGACGGGAATCTTGAATTTAACGGACACTTTGAGGGTGAAATCATCTCGGGTGGAACCCTCCTGATCGGCGCGGATGCCATCCTCAAGGGCGATATTCAGGCCAATAAGGTAATCCTTCACGGCAAGATGCATGGAAACATTTCCGCCACGGAATCTATCGAAGTCCGTGATCAGGCTCAACTTTTTGGAGATGTTCGGACCGAAAAGTTTATCGTCGCCGAAAGTGCAAGCTTCCGCGGCCGCTCTGAGCCTCTTGATGGCAAAGCCACCTCCCCCAGTTTCATCCCTACCTTCCGCCACTTGAGTTCAAAATTGGCCTGAAGGTTGTTACGCGAACAAAAAACTCATCCTTAACCAACACCCACCCGATCCTATTTTAAGGATTTGGGATTCGATAACTTCGGTAAAAACTCCTGTTATTCGTTGCAGCTGGGTCAATGAACTGGAAATACCCGTTGCTGTTGGCAATCGCACTCGTCGCGTTACTCCAATTCACCAAATCGCTCGTCTTCTGGACCTGGTAGTTTGCGCCCGGAACTCCGGCAAAGATGATCTTAAACATGCCGGGCAGATTGGCGTCCTGCTGCATGGACAGAATGGCCACATCGCCGGAAGAAATACCGACAACCGGATTGGTCGCCGGACTAAAAGATACAACCGCAGTACTGCTCTGACCCCCTACGGTAGTGGTGTAACTAAAGATAGGACCGCTCGTTAACCCGCTGCTTCTCGTCACCAGAACATAATTCCCACGCACCGCGGCCAAGTAGCCGTTAGTGGGAACCACGGTGGATCCAAAGGAAAGCGTCCCACCCCCCAGCATGTCATTGCCTGTGAGTGTCGATTTTAAGATGGAGATCTGCGTTGCCGCTGCGCCATTGCTCGGAAAGGCAATCAGATCAGGCATAGCAACCAGGACAAAAGCCTGAATCTCGGACGCCGTATCTACCTGCGAGGCAGTCTTCGTTCGAATCACAGCATTCAGGCCGGCCAAGTTGGATGCCGTCACTCCGCTCACCCCCGCAAGCTGGTAATCAGATTCTGTGGGCGCTGTTGTGGTGCCACCACTGTTGGCATAAGCAAGAATCCGACTTAATCCGCTGCTGGCACCATCATCCACCACCGCTTGAAGTTTCGCCAGACTATCCACCGCCGATCCATCGTTGATCGTGTCTGCGATCGCTTTCTGGATAGCCGCCAAGTTGGCATCCGTCACCCCCGTCATCCCCAGCAGTTCCAACTGCGCCTTGGTCGGCAGGCCGGTTGCTCCATTGGCCCCGTCCATCACCGCCTGCACCGCATTGGCCAAAGCCTGCATCTCCGCCACGGTGTCCGCCGCACTGCTCGCCTTCCCATCGATCACTGATCCCAGCAACGATGTTTCCGCTCCCGCATCCACCCCAGTCACACCGATTGCTGCATAATCACCAGCTCCAGGCAGCACCCCGTTTCCTCCCGTTCCATCCGCCGCCGCCAAGATCTTCGTATACGCATCCACGATCGCCTGTATTTCCGCCGTTGTATCCGCTGCGTCTCCATTCACTGCACCGCTGTTGAGCACATCGTTGATCGACGCCAAGTTGCTGGCG
>JBBAWA010000066.1:0-8647 GCA_040397425.1 Methylacidiphilales bacterium | reverse complement strand
ACCAAATTGTCCGCCAAAACAATCCCCAGCATCGAAAACACGAAGAGCGACAACTCCGCAAAAAAACGACTGCGGCTTGGATCCTTTTCCAGATATCCGATCGAGTAGATGTGGACAAGGAAAGCGACACCAGAAACGAGCACAGCCATTCCCCGTGCCAAGGGATCCCCCATGAGGCCAAAGTTCGCCTTGAAACCCGCCCACTCAATCCACGGAAGCACAGGCGCGACAACCTCCCCTGATACCGAGCCGTTGAAAAGCATTCCTAAAGACCCCACAAAACTTCCCAAACAAGCGAAGGTGGATACGGCAACAGAGATTCGGGGAAACGGATGAAGGAAGACCCGGATGGAAACTGCCGCAAGAAGCGGTAGAAGCAAAATGAGATAAGGAAGGTATGCGATCATTAGAAGCGGAGGGTGGCCAACTGATCGGCAGCCGTTGTTTTTTTGATTCTAAAAATTGCCACCAAGATAGCCAAACCCAGTGCAACCTCGGCCGCAGCCACCGTGATCACAAAAAAGACTGCAACTTGCGGATCGGGTAGTCCTTGAAATCTCCCAACTGCCACTAAAGCCAAATTGGCCGCGTTTAGGAGAAGTTCGAGCGACATCATGATGATAAGCAAACTCCGACGCAAAATCACCCCTGCGAGTCCGATTAGGAAAAGCAAGGAACTGAGGGCCAGGTAGTGGCCCAAGGTAATCTCACCGAAAATCATGATTCGGGATCCTTACGGCAAAGAACGACAACTCCCACGGTCGCCACCAAGAGTAAAACCCCTGTCGCCAGGAAAAGCGGGCTGTAGGAGGTGAAGAGCAGTTTCCCTAATTCTGCTGCCGAACCACCCCCCTTCCCTTGCCCCCAGTGCAAAGTTTTCTGGGTAAATGGAAATAGAGGAACGATTTTAGTCAGCCCCAAAATCGCAACTCCACCCACCGCCAGCACTCCCACAATCTTCACCCAAGGTGGAGTCCGTCGCGCCTCCTCCTTCACATCCAATAGCATGATCACGAAAAGAAATAGAACCATCACTGCGCCCGCATAAACAATCACTTGCACGGCAGCCAGAAAAAAGGCTTCAAGAGTAATAAAGAGGGCCGCCTGAATCACCAGAGCCACAACCAGACACACCGCGTTGGTAACGGGATTTCGGAATGCAACAAGAGCGGATGCTGAAACAACTAGCCCTACGGCCAAGATCCAAAAGAAGAGAGGTTCCATCCGGGAAAGATCCTTGAGTCTACTTGCCGTGCCACTTCCGAATCGGACGATCCATCACACCACCCAGCGCATAAAGCTCCTCTTTATGCCTCACCATTCCCGCCCGACTGGTCCCAACAAAAATCGGTTGCTCCTTGCGGAGGTAGATAGCCTCCTCAGGACAAACCTCCTCACACATTCCGCAGTAAATGCAACGCAACATATCGATATCAAATTCCCGCGGTTTTTTCTCCACGTTGGCGTTGACATCCGAACCCGGAATAAAGCCTGGAGTGATCCGAATCGCCCGCGGGGGACAGACAAATTCACAAAGCTGACAGGAAACGCACTTCTCCCTTCCAAACTGGTCCTTCACCAGAACAGGAGCCCCACGATATCCATCCGGCATCGGCCACTTTTCCTCTGGATACTGCATCGTGAGCAATCCCGTCGCGCTCATATCCATCAGGGAACGCGGGCCTTTGGCTTTTTTCGGGAAAATCCTACCCACAATGGTCTCCAGCATATGCCGTAAAGTGATCAGCATTCCCCCTACGATCGAGGGCAAGTAGAGCTTCTCCCACAAGTTCAAATCTGGACGAGGAACAACAATGGCCATAATGGAAGTTAGATTACCGCTTGGGCGGGGCAAGTTGGGACAACGGGATAGAAACAGTCTCCGCCACAGTTCCGTCCGCTCGACGAATCTCACCGATAATCAAGGGATCGGCAATAGACCAGTCGATACGGAATGCCCCGAAGTTTTGCCCGTTGACCAGATGACCAACACGACTTGGATTTTCCTCTTCAGTAATAGAAGAAACCTCCGTCAATCCACTCGAAGTGAAGTCGTAGATTGGATAACCGGCCTCAGTTCCCTTTTGGCAGGATATCTCTCCGTTGTGACGATCTCCACTGACAAAAAGAACCCCTTTCACGCCAAGTTCCCCGATCAACTTGAGGATCCTACCCTTACATTTTGGGAAGTTGGCCCACTTCTCAAAGCGGTGTTTCTCAGCAACGAACTGAATACTCGAACCGATCACGACAAGATCCGCCCCTGGCTTGGATAACTCCTTCTTAAGCCAAAGCCACTGCTCTTCCCCCAACATATCCCCGTCCGACGGCCCCTGCCCCTTTTTTGGCAAGGGATCACGTTGAGAACGCAGATCGAGCATGATGACCCGAACACGCTTTCCCGCGGGACCCCAATCTTTCGAAGAATAAACGCCCTCGGCTTGATCCGCGCTACCCCAGAATTTTACAAATGCTTTTCGGGCCTCCTCTTTCCTGGCGTACTCTTTCCCTGCATCATTTTTCCCATAGTCGTGATCATCCCAAGTGGCCATCACCCGATCGGGCATCAGACCTAGAAGAGCCTCCATCCCCTGACTGCTCTTCAACTTTGCGTAGCCTTTTACAAAAGCCTGCGGGTCATTATTGAAAGCGATATACTTTCCATCCACAAAATCATTGTAAAAGTTGTCCCCTAGCCAAAGCCAAAGCTGCGGATCAAACTGCTTCACCGCACTCCAGAGCTCGGTCTTCTTTTCTGGTTTGTAGCAGGAGCCAAAACCAATGCGTTCGATCGGAGTCTGCGGCTCACCGAAACCTAAACCAGCAGAGATCCAGAGACCAAGTAACAGCCCAACAAAACTTCTCACGTGCCTAACTCGAGCTGTTCGTCCTCCTCCGTATCAACCACCCTCGCGACACCCTGAAGCCGATCCCCCTTCTGCAAACGCACCAGGTAAACCCCTTGTGTGTTTCTTCCGGACTCACGAATATCTTTCACCTTTGTCCTAACCATCTGGCCTTTCTCTGTGATCATCATGATCTCATCCGCATCCTTTACGGAAATAGCTCCTGCCACTAACCCCGTCTTATCAGTTGTCTTCATCGTAATGATGCCTTTGCCACCCCGTGTCTGACTGCGGTAATCCTCAAAGGAAGTCCTCTTTCCAACTCCATTCTCTCCCACGACAAGCAAGGTGGCTTTCGGGTCGACAACGGCAGCCCCTACCACCTTATCCTTCTTCTCAGGTCGAATTCCAAAAACCCCAACCGTTGCACGCCCCTGATCCCGTAACTGATCTTCATGGAATCGCAGGCTCATTCCCTCGGAAGTAACCAAAACAACCTCCTGCTTTCCATTTGTCAAAGCGCAAGCAATTAGATGATCCCCAGATTCAATCTTGATTCCAATAATTCCTCCCTTTCTGAAATTGGAATAATCCGAAAGGTTGGTTTTCTTAACGATCCCTGAAGAGGTTGCCATGACCAGGTGTTGCTTGTCCGTAAACTCCTGTACGCAGATCAGCGCCGCTATCTTCTCCCCAGGCTGCAGAGCCAGTACGTTGGCAATCGACTTCCCTCGAGCCGTCCGACCCATCTCAGGAATCTCGTAGACCTTCTCCACGTATACGCGACCCGTGCTCGTAAAGAACATGAGGTAATCGTGTGTGGATGCAGAAAAGAGATGCTCCACGAAATCGGTCTCTTCATCATCCCCCTTCTCCTCCTTCGACTTCATCCCAATCACGCCTTTGCCACCCCTCTTCTGCGCCCGATAACTATCCGCCGAGGTCCGTTTGATATAACCCGCATGGGACAGGGTGATGAGGGTGCTCTCCTTTGCTATCAAGTCTTGAACATCAATCTCACCTTCGTCTTTAACAATCTGGGTGCGGCGCTTGTCAGCGTACTTTTCCTTAATCTCTAGAAGCTCTTTTTTGATGATCGAATACACTTTCTTCTCGCTCGCCAGAATGCTCCGCAGCTCTTCGATCTTCTGAATCACCGCCAGATACTCTTCTTCGATCTTGTCCCGCTCTAGTCCGGTCAGCTGATAAAGTCGTAGCTCAAGAATCGCATCCGCCTGCCGGTCGCTCAGTTTGTATTTTGCGATCAACTTCTCCTTCGCGGTGGCACGATCTTTGGAAGCCCGGATGATCTTTACGAAGTCATCCAAATGATCGAGTGCCTTCTTATACCCCTCGAGAATGTGAGCCCGGTCCTCCGCCACCTTGAGATCGAACTTGGTCCGACGAATCACCACCTCACGGCGATGTTCCAGATAGCAGAACAACATATCCCGCATCGGCATTAACTTCGGACGACGCCCATCCAGCGCCAACATGATCACCCCGAAACTGCTCTCCAACGCCGTGTGCTTGTACAAATTATTGATCACCACCTTGGCGATCACGTCCCTCTTTAACTCGAGGACAATACGGATCGACTCATCCGACTCATTTCTCGCATCACTGATACCCTCTAGCTTTTTCTCCTCTACCAATTCGGCCACCCGCTTGATCAACTCCTCCGGGTTCACATTGTAGGGAACTTCCGTAATCACCAACTGCTGCTTACCCGATCGACCATCCTCAACCGAGACCTTGCCTCGAAGCTTGAGTGATCCACGCCCAGTCTTGTAGTACGACGCGATCGACTCCTTACCGCAAATCAACGCACCGGTCGGAAAATCCGGTCCAGGCATGATCTTCAAGATCTGCTCGGCCGTTAGCTTCGGGTCCTCAATCAACGCAACAATCGCATCAATCGTTTCACCCAGATTGTGAGGCGGAATATTCGTCGCCATTCCCACCGCGATTCCCGTTCCACCGTTAACAATAAGATTTGGAAAGGATGCAGGAAGAACAACGGGTTCGGTCAAACGTTCGTCGTACGTCGGGACAAAATCCACAGTGTCCCGATCCATATCGTTCATCAGTGCCGCACCTAAATGGTGAAGTCGCGCCTCTGTATACCGCATCGACGCAGGTGGATCTCCGTCGATGGAACCGAAGTTACCTCTCCCCTCAATCAAGAGATGTCGAGTACCCCACCACTGTCCCATCCCCACCAAAGTCGGATAGATCGCCATATCACCGTGAGGATGGAAATTACCCATCGTCTCACCGACGATCTTCGCACACTTCACGGGCTTGCGATTTGGCTGAACACCCAACCCGTCCATCGCGTACAAAATGCGGCGCTGCGAGGGCTTCAGTCCGTCCCGCGCATCGGGCAACGCCCGCGAGATAATGACGGACATCGAGTAGTCGAGAAACGACTTCTGCATCTCATCGGCAACATTGATCGGAACAATCTTTTCTTTGGAAATTGCCATAATCGGTAGCCTCGCCCCTATATGTCCAAGTTGCGGACGTTGAGGGCATTTTCCTCAATGAAGATACGTCGCGGTTCGACTTCGTCTCCCATCAAAGTCGTAAAGATCTCGTCTGCCTTTGCCGCATCCACCAGATCCACCTTCAGTAACTGCCGCTTTTCGGGATCCATCGTGGTCGAGAAAAGCTCTTTTGCATCCATTTCCCCCAAACCCTTGAACCGAGTGATCTGAACCCCCCGTTTTCCGACGCCCTTTACGCCGGTAAGAATTTCAGCGATCGAGAAGATCGGAGTCTTTGTAGGCTTGTCGGCATCCCCCTCAATCAGTTCAAACAGGGGTTTGTCTTGCGCCGAGTAGTGATCCATCGCCATTCCCTTTTTGCCCAAGCCTTGGAGAACCTTAGAGATGCTACTCGCCTCATAGATTTCATAAATCCTAGCTTTCGGGCGACTCTTATCCTCTTCCTTGGCCTTATCATCTTTCTCTTTCGAATCCTTTCCCTTTCCGCCTTTCTCCTCTTTCTCATCCTCATCCCCCTCATCCTCGATCCCCATCTTATCGCGGAATTTAGCCACCTCCTTGTCATCCATCAAAAACTCGAATGTCTCCTCAGTCTGTTTTCTCAACTTCGCAATATATTTGGGCAGGTCGCCTGTCTTCGCGTTACGAGCTTCCAGATAATCTTCAAACTTGGCTCCCCTGCGAGTGACAGCTCGGGACAGTTTTTCCAACTCTTGCAAGGAGACCAACACATCCATTAGCTGAGTTTTGTTGTAAGTCTTCTTGTCGGAGAGACGTACCAACGAAACCTCCTCCGTTCCAAGCTCGATCAAAATCTTGTCCAACGTCTCGTTGTCATCCACGTACTCCTCCCGCTTTTTCCGTTTGATCAGGAATAAAGGAGGTTGCGCCACGTAAATATGTCCCAACGCGACCAACTCAGGCATCTTTCGAAAGAAGAAGGTTAGGAGAAGCGTGCGGATGTGGGATCCGTCTACGTCCGCATCGGTCATCAAGATAATCTTATGATAACGCAGACGGCTCAGGTCAAAACCGCCGCTTCCCTCAGATTCCTTATCCTTATCCCCCGACGTCCCAATCCCAGTACCCACGGCCGTGATGATCGTCCGAATTTCATTGTTGTTTAGCACTCGATCAATCGAGGCCTTCTCAACATTGATCAATTTTCCACGAATAGGAAGAATCGCCTGGGTTCGCCGATCACGCCCCTGCTTGGCAGAGCCACCTGCCGAGTCTCCCTCAACAATATAGAGCTCGCACTGAGAAGGATCTCGCTCCGAACAGTCCGCCAATTTGCCAGGCAATCCGCCCCCGCTGAACGCTCCTTTGCGAATCGTCTCTTTTGCCTTACGGGCCGCTTCACGAGCCCGGGCTGCCGTGAGAGCCTTCTCAAAAATCTTTTTCCCAACTCCAGGAGTCTCTTCCAGGAAGGCAAGGAGCCCCTCATAAACACAACTTCCGACGATCCCTTCGATCTCGGCATTCACCAACTTCACTTTTGTCTGAGCATTAAAACGGGGATTCGGCAACTTAATGCTCAACACGCAGATTAACCCTTCCCGCACATCCTCACCCGTAATTTTGGGATCCTTGTCCTTCGCCAGATTCTTTCCCGAAGCGTACTGATTGATCGCGCGGGTCAGGGCCGAACGGAATCCTGAAACGTGAGTTCCCCCGTCTGGATTGGGAATTGAGTTAGCAAAAGGAAGCAGGGTTTCGTCATATCCGTCGTGGTACTGGATCACGCAATCCACAAACACCTCATCCTTCTTCCTCTCCAAAACAATCGGCTTGGGATGGATTGGGGATTTCGCTTTCACCATCTGCTTCACAAACTCCTCAATCCCATCCTTATAGAGAAAGGTCTCTGTTTTTCCGTTCTTCCCCTCATCGGTCAGGGTTATCGATAAACCGGGATTAAGAAACGCCAGCTCCCGCATTCTCTTGGCCAGCAGGTCGAACTTAAACTTGGTCGTATCAGTGAAAATGATCGGGTCGGGCTTGAAGGTGATCTTTGTGCCTGTCTTCTTTGATTTCCCGGTGACACTGAGCTTCGAGGTGGTCTTCCCCTGCTCAAACTCCATGTGATAGAGCTTCCCGTCACGGGAGATCTCGACCTCAAACCACTCGGATAGTGCATTGACGCACTTCGCACCGACCCCGTGCAATCCTCCGGAATACTTATAGGCACCCTGATCAAACTTTCCTCCCGCATGCAGATTCGTGAGAACCAACTCGACCGCAGGCATCTTGAACTTCGGATGCATGTCGACCGGGATACCGCGGCCGTCATCCGAAATGCTGATCGATCCGTCGACGTGAATCGTGACTTCGATATGTTCGCAGTGACCCGCTAAATGTTCGTCGACCGAGTTGTCTAGAACTTCGAAAACACAGTGATGCAATCCACGTTCGTCAGGATCCCCGATATACATCCCAGGCCGCTTACGAACCGCCTCCAACCCCTCCAGCTTATCAATCTTTGATGCGTCGTACGTTCCTGTTACGACGTTTTTTTCCTTGGCTGCCATCCGATGAAGGTAGTGAGAGGAGCTCTTTCGACAACTAAAAAAGGCGTTATTAACTATTTATAGATAAATACTTATAAAATACTGATAGTGTTTAATTGTTCTAAAATATAAGCCAGAAAAACAAGGAATTGATCCTCCGCAAGGTCAAGCTCCGTCAAGGAACTCGATAGGTAAGCAAGTTAGCTGGCATGCCGAACGACCGAGTAGTTCCATGCATTCCCTCACACCAATGCCAGAGCCACCGTCACAGATTGCCGGACCCAACGGTTGGGGTCGTAAAGGAAGCACCGCCAGTCACAGTCACAACATCACTCAAAACTACCCTTCTTCTCCCGCCAACCACTCTTTGAACAATCGAAAAGCTACGGCCATGAGCGTCGCTCCAAAAAAGATGCCTAGAAAACCATAAGCCAGAAATCCCCCGATTACCCCCAAGAAGATAATTCCAAATGGTAAGTTGCTTCCACGACTAATGAGGTACGGTTTTGTGAAATTATCCACAAGACCCACTACCCCAACACCCCAAACCAAGTTAAAGATAGCCCAGCCAGTTCTGCCCTCCATAAAAAGCCAGATCACAACAGGAATCCATACGATTCCGCAGGACAATTGAAGGCTGGCAAAAAAGAATCCTGCAAAGCCCAGCAGCACCACCTGCGGGACCCCTGCCAACGAAAAGCCAATGCACATCAAAGCCGCCTGCAGGGCCGCCGTACCCAGAACCCCCAACATCACGCTTCGAATCGTTCTGGCGGAAAGA
>JBBAWA010000065.1:0-8901 GCA_040397425.1 Methylacidiphilales bacterium | reverse complement strand
GGCTCCATCGGCTCCGTTGCCGCAAATAAGAGTGCTTCCAGTACTCGTGCCCATTCCATAGTTCGTATCCGTTAAACTGCGGAATCTCCACTCGGTTGACCAGTTCCTTCCACTGCGGGAAGGCTTTCGGCTGGAACCCCTAAAACACCCTCTGGGGTTCTTCGAATTCGGATCGGCTTCAAGGGCCCCTCTTGTACAGCCGCAAGTTGACGAAGCCGAATCAACTCTAACATGGCCAAAAAGGTAACCACCACCTCCCCTCGGGAAGACATGCTCCTAAACAGATCCTCAAATAGAACCTCCTCTCCAACCGGTACACGATCCAAGATAAATTCGATCTTCTGGCCTACGGTGAACTGTTCGTCCTCAAAACGACCCACCTTGGATCGATCCTCCAACGAACGCAGGACTTTCTGAAACGCCCAGACCAGATCAAACATCGAGACTTGGCCCGGTCCCTGCATCGCCTGATTCACGACCACCCGCTCAGGAATTCTTCCAAAGATTCGGGAGTGTAATGCTTCCCGATCCCCCAACTGCCCCGCAGCCTCCTTAAACTTACGGTACTCGATCAGCTGACGGATCAACTCCCACTTCGGATCCTCATCCTCAACCTCTTCAGGGGGTCGATCCTGTACAGGCAACAGTGTGCGGCTTTTTAGATAAATCAGAGTTGCCGCCATCACCAGAAACTCACCCGCGATCGCCAGATTTTCCTCCCGCATCTTGTCCAGACGCGCCAGATACTGCTCAGTCAACTTCTCCAAACGAATCTCATAAATATCCATCTCCTGCTCTTTAATCAGGTGCAGGAGTAGATCCAGTGGCCCCGTAAAGGCGGATAACTCGACACGCAGAGCCTCACTCCCGGGCGTCTCCAGCATCGGAATCATTTTTGCGTTCCCACAGCAGCTCGAACACGAGCCAAAACTTGCTCTGCCGTTTTCCGAGCCTTGGCTGCACCGTCCTTCATCCACTGCTCCACACGGGGCGAATTGGAAGCCAATTCCTCCCTCTTTTTTCGCATTCCGTCAAACTCCCGTAAAACCAAATCGGCTAGGCCCTTTTTTAAATCCCCGTATCCTGTGCCGCCTTTTTCCATCTTTGCGCGATACTCTGAACGCTCGGCATCCGTCCCCATCAATCGCACCAAACCCCAGAGTGTACTACCTTCCAGTGCTTTAGGTGCCTCCACGGGGGTGGAATCTGTTTTGATAGCCATGATTTTTTTCCGTAGATCCTTTTCTGGTGCAAAAATCTCGAGTGTATTTCCGTAGGATTTGCTCATCTTCTGACCGTCCACCCCAGGAACAACACCAGCATCTTCCCGAATGATCGACTCCGGCAACTTAAAAACCTGCCCGTACTTATCATTAAACTTTCCTGCAATATCTCTCGCTACTTCCAAATGCTGTTTCTGATCCTGCCCGACAGGCACGCGGTCGGCGTCATACAGCAGAATATCCGCCGCCATTAGTACCGGATATGCAAAGAGCCCATGAGAGGCGGCAATCCCCTTAGCCACCTTGTCCTTATAGCTATGACATCTCTCCAGCAACCCCATGGGTGTGACGGTGGAAAGATACCAAGCCAACTCGTGGACCTCAGGAACTGCACTTTGCCTAAAAACAACCGCTTTGTCCGGGTCCACTCCACAAGCCAAAAGATCAAGAAAGGTTTCCCTCACCAACTCCTCCAACTGACCCGGCTCACTAGCACCTGTTAAGGCATGGTAGTCGGCCAAGAAGTAGTAGGCCTCCCCTTTGGCCTGTAGCTCAACAGCAGGGCGTATCATTCCGAAATAGTTCCCCAGATGAAGCCGCCCGGTGGGCTGAATTCCAGAGAGATAACGCATAACCAATCGTGGCCTTGCCAAGCCCTTGTCGACCAGAATTTTCCTACAAGTTGTTCAGCAAAAATGCGAAAAAATTGCCTCTACTTGTCCGCTCGCACCGCACTTAAATATCTGTAAAATTGATCAAATGCAGTCCTCACCCTCAATACTCGATTCACCCGCCCCTGTGCCGACCAACCCCTACGAGGCCTGCTCCAAACTCGCCCGCGAGCACTACGAAAACTTTCCCGTCGGGCGCCTGGTTCCTAAGAAACTTCGCCCTCACGTCCATGCCGTCTACGCATTTGCACGGGTGGCCGACGATCTTGCCGATGAGGGCTACGCAGACCCCCGAGCCCACTCAAAAGGGCAAGCCCCTTCTGAAGCCGAACGCCTTGCCGTTTTCCGTAACTACCGCCAAGCCTGGCAAAATGCCATCGATGGCAAGCAGTACGACCGATCCTATGCGTGGATCTTCGAGCCTCTCCAAAAAACCAAGGCCGAACTGGATCTTCCCGACTACCTATTCCTCGATCTCTTAAGCGCCTTTGAACAGGACATAATCCAACGCCGTTACGAAGACTTCCCCTCCGTCCTCGACTACTGTCGTCGTAGTGCCAATCCCATCGGCCGACTTGTTCTCCTTATCCACGGAGAACGAAGCGCTGAGCTTGCCCAACTCTCCGACAACATTTGCACGGGGCTTCAGCTTGCAAACTTTTGGCAAGATATCTCCGTAGATCTCGGTAAAGACCGCATCTATCTCCCTCAGTTTGATCTCCGTAGATTAGGAGTTACAGAAAAGGAACTTTTCGAAGGTCGCGCGACTCCAAATTTTTGTAACTGTTTGCGATATCAGTGCGAAAGAACATGGGCGCTCTTTCGTCAGGGCGAATCCCTTTCACGCCATTTACCTCGCCCCCTCTCGTGGGAGATTCGCCTTACATGGCTAGGAGGAACAGAGATTCTGAAAAAGATTGAAGCCCAATCCTACAACACCCTTACAAAGAGGCCGAAAGTTTCAAAACTGGACTTCCTATGCCTCGGTATCCAATCCTTCTTCGGAGGATGAGCACAACCCCAGCATCTGGAGGAACAGGAGAACGGATTACTCGTAAGAGTGGATCCAACCTTGCCCTGTCTTTTATCTGTCTGCCCAAGGAACAAAGGCAGGCCATGTCCACCTTCTACGCATTTTGTCGCACAGTCGACGATATCGTAGACGAAACCACGGCTCCTCAGGCCGAACGCCAAGCACGACTGCAAGCTTGGCGGGAAGATATCCAGGCCATCTACAAGGGGAATCCAACCCAACCCCTAGCCAAAGAACTCGCGCCCGTGGTGCGTCAATACCTGATTCCACCCGAACCCCTTTTTGAAATTCTGAGTGGTGTCGAAATGGATTTAACTCGAAACCGTTACCCAACGTTTGAGGATCTACGTAAATACTGTTACGGCGTAGCTTCCGCCGTCGGCCTCGTTTCTATCAATATTTTCAACTGCCAGACACGCGCCGCTGCGGACTATGCCGTTGCTCTTGGTCTTGCATTCCAATTAACAAATATTTTGCGCGATGTTTCTTACGACCTACAAAAGTTTGGTCGTATCTACCTCCCCCAAGACGAGTGCCTCGCGCTTGGAGTTACGGAAGATGACTTTCGACGTCCCCACCCTACCCCAGGAATGGCACGTCTTCTCCGACTTCAATACTTTCGTGCCCGCCACTATTTCGAGAAAGCGGACCGCCTGATCCCCGAGACCGATCGCCCACATCTCTCCGCTGCTCTCTTGATGACAGGGGTCTATCGCGATCTTCTTGAAAAGATTCATCGCCGTAACTACGAGGTTCTATCCGGCCCCATCAAGCTCACACGCTGGGAAAAACTCAAAGCCCTTCGACGGGGACGCGCCCAATTAAAGATTCCCCACAGAAAACGCAGAACCCCAAGTCGCATTGCTGTCATCGGAGGAGGCTTTGCAGGCTGTGCGGCAGCTTTTGTTCTAACAAGAGAGGGACACAGTGTAGAGTTGTTTGAAGGAAAACCACAGTTGGGAGGTCGCGCCCACAGCTACCGGGAAGCGAGGACAGGCACCACTTTGGACAACGGACAACACATTCTTATGGGTTGCTACCATCGTGCCCTTGAGTTCATTGAAGCCCTCGGAAACAGTGATCGACTAGTGAAGCACGATCGGCTTGATCTAGCTTTTGCAAGTCCCCAATGTGGCCGCACCATTCTTCGGTCATCAAAGCTTCCACCCCCTTTCCATCTTCTCGCTGGTCTGATGGGATTCAAAGAATTGCGGGCGCTGGATCGATGGGCGATCATTCTATTTCCGCTACGCGCAAAAAGTTTACCCCCAAAACAAGGAGAGGCGACCCAGCCTTGGCTGGAAAGATTGGGACAAACACCAGGATCAATCCGTGCTCTTTGGGAACCCTTCTGTCTGGCGGCTTTGAACGTTCCTATTCAAACCGCTGATGCATGTCTTTTTTGGGAAGTGACACGGCGCGCTCTTTTTGGATCCGCCTCAGACGCCGCCATCTATTTCGACCGCGATGGGCTATCCAATCTCCTCCAACCAGAGCTGGGTCTTTTTCTAGACAGCACAGAGGGAAAGCTACACTTGGCTTACCCTGTAGAATCTTTGCAGTACGACGGAAACAGACGCCGAGTTGTCTCCATCAATCTCAAACAGGGCAAATCCACATCCTTCGATCAGTTTGTTCTCTCTGTTCCCTGGACCGCTGCTGCAAAGCTTTTACCTGAGGGGGATCGTTCCGCCCTGCTCGCTCGGGAGCTTCGGCCAGGCCCGATATTAGGAGTTCACCTTTGGACCGATCAACCTTTGACAAAGGATCTCATTACTGGATTTCTCGATTCCCCTCTCCACTGGGTGTTCGACCGAACAAGCACTCTACCCAAAGGAGCCTCGGGCTACCTTTACGCGGCTGTCATCAGTGCGGTAACAGACCTGATTGACCAGACGGGTAAGTATTTGGTCGATCTCATACTGTCCGAAATCCAACGCCTCATTCCCGAGAGCCGAGATGCGAAAGTAACACATCACGTCGTCTATAAATCCCGTGATGCCACATTTACTGGGGAACCAGGAAAACCCCTCTCCCGTCCTGGACCTATCACTTCAGCAGAAAATCTTTTTCTAGCTGGTGATTGGACTGAAACAGGTCTGCCCGCGACAATCGAAGGAGCAGTCGTTTCCGGCTTCCAAGCCGCCGAAGCCATTGGCTAAAGCCCCGTGTGCACCCAAATCCTTTAGGGTCCTAGTTGTAAATTATTTGAATTATTGAATCATGGATTACCGTCATTGCAATTATCCGTTCGCGCGGGCCCAATCCAAGATCAAGAATTAGAAACTCCGCCCCTCCAATCTAAAAACTCACTCAACGCTTTCGACATCACGTTACGCGCGTGAATACATCCACCCACCGCGGGAATAAGCTCCCACAATCGCCATGGCCGGATCATTAGATGCATCGCGATCTTGATGGGAGTGCTTTTCCCTGTCACTGCATCACAACCCAAAAGAAATAGATCCGCAGGCAAGAGCTTGTCCGCATGATCACTCACCGCCCGAAGCCCCACCAATGGAATTGCATGCTTATGACAAGCCTTCGCCACATAATCCCACTCCATCTCAACGATCCCACACCCCGTTCGCTTTCCTAAGGCAATCTTCTCCTCGCCCGTCGCAATAATCTCATGCGCAGTATGCCACTTTCCAGGTCTCACCTTGGATTGGCCTTCGCTCCATCGATGAAACTCATCCCATGCCTCCGACTTGAAAGAGGTCAGATCACCCTCGTCCCAAGCTGGATCCAAAGCCCCAGCCAATCCCGCCAAAATGATGGCGCTACATGGATGATTCTTTAACCAATTGTCCACTTTGATCTCCTGACCTGGATGACCCATTCCAATCCTGGCCGACAGAACCGTTACACCATTCCAACTCCCCCGAATTGTTTCAAATCCACTCTCGACCCGACTTCTCCCAGCCAATCTTTTCCAAGTAGGCTCCGCCTCAAACTCCATGGGAAAAAGAATTCCAATCGCACCCCCCTGATTGATCTGCCCCATATTTCGATCCGCCCGAATTCTTTTAGAAACTTAGTGAGCCCCAGTCGTCTGAACGATCTGTTGGTATTCGCCCAAAGCCAAAAGAGGCCAATTAATACGATACATGTCGTACCTTAGATAAAAGACACAGGGAAAGCCTGTCCCCGTAATCAACTTCTCCTCCCAACTGCCGTCGGATTGCTGTGTCTCGATCAGATATCGGACTGCACGCCGTACACTCGGCCGTTGGATATCCCCACACGCAAGTAAACCCATCAGACCCCAACCCGTTTGAGAGGCAGTGCTAATGCCTCTTCCCTTAAAACGAGGATCATCGTACGAACCGCAGCTCTCGCCCCACCCACCATCTGGATTCTGTGTGCACTCCAACCAATCCCGACCCCGAATGACCCAGTGCTCATTCATATCGTATCCAATTCCATGCAAACCCCGCAAAACCTGCCAAGTTCCATAAATATAGTTCACCCCCCAACGCCCATACCACGAGCCATCCTCCTCCTGAGTCTCTTTTAGAAACCGAATCGCACGCTGCACTTGGTGATCTTTTTTTGGGACGCCGCACTTCCCCATCGTTTCTAACATTCGGCCCGTGATATCTGCACAAGGGGGATCTAAAATCGCGTTGTGATCGGCAAAAGGCACATCTTCCAACCACTTCTTGTTTACGTTTTTATCAAATGCACCATATCCGCCGTTGTCGCACTGGAAGCTTTTAGCCCAAGCCAGCCCCCTCTCCGTTGCCCCTTTTTGGGCCGCAGGATCGCTCGCCCTAGCCATTCGTAGCCCCAGAAGAACTTTTGCCGTGTCATCCACATCCGGATACCAGTCGTTGAAATACTCAAAAGCCCAACCCCCCGTAACCCGCGTTGGATTTTTCACAACCCAATCACCCCTCATTTTAACCTCTTTAGCCAACAGCCAATCCGCTCCCTTGCGCATGACTGGGTCGTCTGCCTTCACACCCGCTGCTCCTAACGCGGTCATCGTAATTGCCGTATCCCAGACAGGGCTCAAACAAGGTTGAACACGGAAATCCCCGTTCGCCACGTCATCCACTTCCAATCCCTCAAGATCTTTAACCGCTTTACGCATTCTGGGATGGTCATCCGAATAACCCAAACACTGAAACGCGAGAATTGTGTTCATCATCGAAGGAAAAATCGCCGCCAAGCCCTCTGACTCAGGCCCCGTTCGATCCAAAATCCACTTCTCCGCAACCTTCAACGCGTGCTTTCGAAACGGCTTCCACGAAAGCCCCTCAAAAAAGCCCAGCAGTTCATTCACTCGAACAAAGAAGTTTTTCATCGATAGGAATCTTCTTTCAACAGGATGAAAGAACGGTCCGCCCTCCACTCCGTACGGGTATAGCTCATGAAGTTGTTTCTCTGGGGGGAGATGCGTCGTCGGACGAAAACTGCGAATGACAGACAGGGTCACCACAATCGCCCTTGTCCACGAGCTCATCTCAAACATATTGAATGGGGCCCAGTTGGGCAGAAGGAGAATTTCGGGAGGAATATTGGGTAAATACTTCCACGGGTACTGCCCCAACATCGCCAGATAAAGTTTGCAGTAGGTGTTGGTTCTTGGAATTCCTCCCAACCGAAGCGCCGTCGAACGTGCTCTTTTCATCTCGGGCTCCTCAGATGTAAATCCTGCCAGCTTCAAGCTGAAGTAACATTTTACAGTTGCCGTGACATTGCTTGGCCCACCGGGATATATAGGCCAGCCACCATCGGGAAGTTGTCTCTGTAGAATATGACGAACAATTTTAGCCTCTTTTGCTCGATCCACCTTTCCCCGCAAATACATCAAAAGGTGATAATCACAGGCCACGGTCGTATCCACAAAGAGCTCACCAACCCAGTGACCGTCCTCCTTTTGCAATCCCAACAAGTAATCCCGACAAGCCTCAATGGTTTTAAGCAAACTCCCTAAATTTACATCCGCAGGATCCATCCCGACCAGTTCAGGGCTGGGAGATCGAACTGCAGAGGGAGTCTCAAATTGAGCTGACATTCCGCAAATACTACCCGTCAGAAATCGAGGTTTCAAACCGAAACCCTTAAACCGATAATCTACTTATAGAGAGGACTTTATCTACTCAGCCCAAGTAATGAGCCTAAGCTCATGTGCCTGCGTCAAGGAGGGGTGCGACGGACGCACCCGAACATTGAATTTAAAATTACCCGAGTCCTCAACGGATACCCTGCCCACATACTTCTGCCACCCATCCTTTGTCGCACCCTCAGGCTCGAGTCTAACAACCTTGGACACCCCACCTGGCTCAATCGCTTTTAAGTAAGCCTCCACAGCTACCTCTTCGCTTTTTAAATCACCAAGAAAAATCTGTGCCGAAACTGGAACAGTATCCCCTACATTAACCGTTGTCCGCGTCGGTCCATTCCATGTAACACCATTCGCACGCACTTTAGGCCAGGCAATCCGTACTTTATCCTTCCACAAGGCTAACTCCCGTGACTTGCTCCAACCACTATCCGCAAACATACGGCCTTTCTCGGCCGCACGCCGATAAAAGTCGGTCGCATAATCAGCAACCATTCTGGATGTATTATAAACAGGACCAATCGTGACCAGACTTCGGCGAACTCTATCGATCCATCGCTTGGGCACTCCTTCGGCATCTTGATCGTAATAAAGGGGGGCAATCTCATGTTTGAGAATTTCGTACATCGAAAAAGAGTCAAACTCATCCTGGACCTCAGGCTCTAAACGGAAGGCGTCATCTCCAATGGCCCATCCGTTCGTCCCATCGAACGCTTCATCCCACCACCCGTCTCGCACGCTGAAGTTCAGACATCCGTTGGTGATCACTTTCTCTCCGCTCGTTCCACTCGCCTCCAGCGGACGCGTGGGATTATTGAGCCATACATCGCAACCATGGTACAGGTGGCGAGCGACGTTGAAGTCGTAATTCTCGACAAAAACAATTCGATCTTTGAACTG
>JBBAWA010000064.1:0-9075 GCA_040397425.1 Methylacidiphilales bacterium | reverse complement strand
ACCTGATGAAAGAAAATCCCGTGGGTCGCATCCACCTCATCCCGCCGATAACAACGACCAGGAGCGATGATCTTGATGGGTGGTTTTCTGTTTTCCAAAACACGAATCTGCACAGGCGAAGTCTGCGTCCGCAACAACCACCGCCCATGCGGCCCAGGAGGCAGATCCAAATAAAACGTATCCGCCTCATCCCGAGCGGGATGATCCGGCTGAGTGTTGAGTGCATCGAAGTTGTGATGCTCCGTCTCAATCTCAGGCCCGTCGGCCAAAGCAAAACCCAGCCGGTGAAAAATATCGGTGATCCGATCCAAGGTCTGCGTTACCACATGCACCGCACCCGAAGGATACGGCCGACCCGGAAGGGTGGGATCCACTCCAGGAGTCGCGGCTGTCTCCACTGATTCTCCCCCGCCTTTCGAGGCCCATGCCTCCTCCAATGCTTTACGAAAATCATTCGCTGCCTTCCCCGCTGCAGGTCGTTCAGCTGCAGGCACGCTCTTTAATCCATCCAACAATTTCTGCGCTTCCCCCTGCCTTCCCAAATAACGTGTCCGCCACGCCTGCAACGAGGAGGAGTCCTTGGCGGCAGAGAGCTCCGCCAATGCTTGGGTAAGAATCCCCTGGAAATTTGGGGAAGAGGAATGGGACACGGAGGGTCCCGTGTCTTAGCCGCGGGCGGCTTGGATCACCGCTGCAAAAGCGGCTGGCTCATGAATCGCCAAATCGGCCAAAACTTTTCGGTCCAGCTCCACGCCGGCCTTGCGCAAAGCTCCTGCAAAGGAGCTGTAGTTCATACCCTGCGCCTTGCAGGCCGCACTTAACCGAGCAATCCACAAATGTCTGAAATTACGTTTCTTGGTCTTCCGGTCACGGTACGACCAGTACTTCGCCTTCATCGTGGCGTCTTTGGCGTACCGGAAAAGTTTACTCCTCCGTCCGCGATATCCAGCCGCGCTGGCGACTACGCGTTTACGACGTTCACGAGAGGCGGGTGCATTGGTGGCGCGGGGCATGGTGAACTCCTATCGGAAAGGCAGGTTTTCCAAAATACGAGCCATGTCGGTCTTATCCAACACGGCAATCTTGCCCAAACGACGCATCCGTTTCCGGTTTTTGCTGGAAGCCAAATGACGGCGACCCGGCTTACCGAAAAGAATCTTGCCGCTGCCTGTCACTTTAAAGCGCTTGGCGGCGGACTTCTTTGTCTTTCTGCGTGAGATCGGTTTAGGCATGGGAACCTTCGGAGGGGGTCGAACTGGGGGTTTCCACGGGGGAGGCTTGAGCCGTCTCTGTATCCTCCGTTTCGCTGTCCTCTTCCTCGTAAGCCCCCTCGGCTTTCTCGGTTGTCCAGCGCCGCACCCGCTTCTTAGCGGGAAGAGGATTTAACATCATCGTGATGTTTCTGCCAATCAATTTCGGGTTGGCATCCGCCACCGCCACAAGCTTCAAATCGTCCCGGATCGTCACCACCAACGCCTGCCCCAGGTCCTGATGCTGCATTTCCCGCCCCCGGAAGGCCATGACCACCTTCACCTTCATCCCTTTCCAAAGAAAATTCTCCGTCTGCCGCAGTTTGGTCGCGTAATCGTGCGGATCGATGTTCACGTGAAACTTCATTTCCTTCACCTTGGCGGCCAGATTGTGCCGTTTCGACTCCCTCTCCCGCTTATCCATCTCGTACCTGTACTTTCCGAAATCCAGAATCTTACACACAGGCGGATTACTGGCCCCACTCACCTCCACCAGATCCAGCCCTGCCGCCCTAGCGGCATTCATCGCATCGTTGAAATTCATGACGCCCCGCTTTTGACCCGCTGCATCCACCAGGAACACCTCGCGGGCACGGATTCTGTGGTTCGCCCGTAACTCTTGCATTAGGAGCCCATACCTACGACCGGACGCTGAACCATCCGCGACTTCAAAGGAAAAAGTAGGAAAACATTAGGAACCAGCGGTCAAACAGTCCGCAAGGATTGGATCAGCGAAGTACAAATCATCGATAAAAGAATCATCCCCAAGGCACCCCCTTGGAGCAAGGGAAAAAACTCACAACCCACGCATGTTCCCCTCGCCCCCCACCCCCCCTCTCCTTTATTCTCCTCATAGAATGAACGATCGAATTCGCCCCACTCTTCTCACCTTACCCCTTCTCCTGCTACTTCCCGCTCTCCCCCTGCACGCCGAAGACGCTGCCGATGCTACAAAAAAAATTGTCGAAGCGTATGATAACTCCCGATTTGAGGATGCCGCCAAATTAGCCCAAGCCTTCATCCAGAATTTTGCCCAATCTCCAAACCTGCCCAGCGCCTATCTTCTTCTCGCCCGCTCCCAATACAATCTGAGCCAGTGGACCCCCGCCATCGCCTCCTACGGCAAACTCCAAACCCTCTCGAATGAAAAAGATGTTCTCGAAGAGGCTTCCTACTTCATCCTTCAATCCCTTGTGGCCCAAGGCAACGCCTCACCAGAGAAATCGGCCGAGCGAAAAAAGAACCTCTCTGAAGCTCTCACCCTGATCGCCGCTTTTCCAAAGAAATTTCCAGAGTCCAAATCCTTGGCAGAAATTCGCCTTCTCCAGGCTCGGATCCATATCCAAGAAGGAGCTTTTGCCGAAGCGAGCCAAGACCTGGATGCCGCACGCATCGCCGATAAGGAAAAGGAGTTATCGGAGGATATTGACTACCTCCAAGGGTATGCCGAGGCCCAGCGCGCCCGCCAACTCCTGGCCGATTTTAAAAAAGCGGATGGAGAAGCAGCCTTGGCACGCGCAGGCCAAATTTATGCCCGCATCGCCAACGGCTCCAACCCTGCCCTCGCACTCGAAGCCAATCTTCAACTCGCCAGCCTCGACCTAGCCGCGGGTCGCATGCCCGAGGGCATTGCCCGACTCCGCGCCATCCCAGGCAAAGAGGAACTCATCTCCCTGCTCGAAGCCAAACTCGCTCCCCTGCGGGCTCAAATCTCGGGACAAGGAACTCCTTCACCCGAAAAACTCCGCCGCGTTCAAAAAGCCCAACAAAAGATCGAAGAGGTTCGCAATAGACCCGACCTTTCAGGCCAAGCCCTCTTACAACTTGGACAAGCCTACCTACAAACGCGCGGGTACGATGAAGGCCGTATCGTCTTCCGCCAAGTGGCCCGATTCGGCGCCGCCGATCTGATTCCCACTGCCGAACAGCAGATCATCCTAACCTACGCACTCCAAGGCCGTACCTCGGATGCCGACCGGCTCGTTGCCGAATATCAGAAAAAATATCCCGATCAGAAAGGAGTCGCGGGCTTGGTCGACTACCTGGTCGGCTTCGCCCTGCTGGAAGACGGCAAATATGAGGACTCCATCAAGCGCCTCAAAGCCGCCCAGGAAAAAGGAGTCGATCCTCGCTATGCAGACGAAATTCCGCGCTTCATCGCCTCCGCATACCAGAAAAACGGGCAAGGGGCCGAGGCCATCAAATACTACGAATCTTTCTTGTCGGATGTGAAAGCAGGGAAAATCAAAGTTTCAGATGAGAGCAAAGAGCAGACCCAACTCGCGTATGCCAGTGCACTCATCAGCGAAAAGAAGTTCCCCGAGGGCGTCACACAGTTCACCCAGCTCTCCACGAGTGCCACGACCCCCTCCATTAAGGAGGACGCCTCCCTGCGCCTCGCCTATGCCTTACGGGCCTCAAAAAAACTTCCCGAGGCAGCCGCCGCATTCGCCAAGTTCGCCGCCGACTATCCGAAATCCAGCAATCTGGGCAGCGCTCTCCTCACCCGTGGCGATACTCTTCTGGAGGACAAAAAATCCGAAGAAGCCTTGGCGGCTTGGAAAACCACCGCGACCCAACTAACAGGAGCCCCTGCTGGATTGGACGCCTACGAACGCATCTGGCGCTTCTACGCCAAGGATAAGAAAAAAGATCTGATGCTGGCCGCACAGGAGGATCAATTCCGGGCCTACCCAAAAGACCCTCGCAACATTGGTGCGTACCTCGCTCGCGGGGCATCCTTTGCCGAGGAGAAGGACGAAAGCCAAGCCATTCAAGCTTATCGCCGCGCCTTCGAGCTCTTTAAGGAGCTCTTTCCCGACCCCAAGGTCTCCCCACCGCCCGTTGCCATCTCCGATCTCGCGTACTCTGCCTTGGAAAAATCCTCCGACCTCGAATTAGCCTCCGCAAAAGCCTTGGGAAATTACGCCTCGCTTGCCGACGACGCAAAAAAGAAGTGGAAAGAGTCCATTCAACGCTCCATCGATTTCCTTCGCCAATCGATTCTTGGAATCTCCTCCGCCAAGGTCTCTCCCGTTCTCTCAAAACTGGTCTCTCTTTCCCTCTACCGATTTCAATCTGGCGAAGCCCCCGTGGAGGAGTGTCTTCAACCCTTTCGCGATCTAGCCGGGGAGGCCAGCTCCCAACCTGGACTTGTGGCACAAATTCTCTTCGCCCAAGCCAGCGTTCCTTTTGAGGCAGGCCAAACTACCCTCGCTCTCCGTCTCTATCAGGACGCGTACAAGCAGTCCCTCGAAACCAAGGTCTCGCTGGACTGGAGAGATCTCCAGCGCTTCGCCAATGCCCTCCTTGCCGCAGGTCAAGGAGAGGAGGCGCGCCCCGTCTTTGAACGAATTCGCAAGGAGTTCCCCGCCAAGGTCGGCACCAAGGATCCGCGCCAACATGCCCAAGCCGCCGCTCTGTTCGGCTTGGGTCAGATCGATTTCCAAGCCAACCGGAAAGCCGAAGCGGAAAAGTACTTTGCCGAACTTACCCGTGACTACCCCTGGTCCGACAAAGTTCAGGAGGCCAACTACCTGCGGGCCCAAGCCTTAGCCGAGGCTGGGAAGTATGACGGCACCAAGAAAGATCCTGCCGCATTCGAACTCTGGATTGGTATTATTGAAAGCGGCACGGCCACAAACGAAATGAAGGCCAAGTCGATGCTCGCCTTTGGCCAAGCCCTGGAAGGTCTTGCGGCTAAAAAACTCTCCTCTCCTCAGCTGGAACAGGGCGTGGGCAAACCTCCTCTCGATCCTCTGGATCTCGCTGTCTCCTACTACCAGAAGATCGACCTCTACTACGACAACCTGCCCGAACTGTCGGGAAAGGGTCTCCTTCGGGCGGCTAAGATTCGGCGTGCCCAGCAAAAGAACGACGAGGCCCGAAAAATTGTGACCTCTCTTCTTTCCAAGTATCCCACATCCTCCGTCACGTCTGAGGCTAGTGAGCTTCTCCAATCTCTTCCTGCCGCCTCGGCCACGCCCGCCCCGTGACCCCTTCCCCGGCTCTGCGTCGCCGGACCGCTCAAATCCTCTCCATCCTGAAGCGGACCTATCCTGACGCCCATTGCGCTCTGCATTTCACAACTCCGCTTGAACTTCTCATTGCTACAATTCTCTCTGCCCAGTGTACCGATGAGCGGGTGAATCAGGTCACCCCTGCACTCTTTGCGCGCTGTCCAGATGCAGCATCCTTGGCTTCGATTTCACAGAAAGAGTTAGAGAAGATGATCCACTCCACAGGATTCTATCGTGCAAAAGCCCGATCCCTTCGCTCCTGTGCCGCCTCTCTTGTGGCAGACCATCAAGGAAGGGTGCCAAGAACGATGGAGGAACTCCACAAACTGGCAGGGGTTGGTCGGAAAACTGCAAATGTAGTTTTAGGGAACGCTTTTGGACTGGCGGAGGGAGTTGTGGTGGATACCCATGTGGGTCGCCTTTCACGCAGGATGGGGCTGACGCGGCATCTCGACCCGGTGAAAGTGGAGAGCGCACTCGTGCGACTCATTCCGAAGGAGGATTGGACACTGGTCTCCCATCTTCTGATTGCTCACGGCAGAAAGCGGTGCAACGCCCGCAAGCCTGATTGCGCTCAGTGCGAAGTGAAAAAGTTGTGCCCTCAACGGGGTGTTTGATTCTTAATTCACCAGTAGGGCGGGCTGTGCCTAGCCCGCCTCTCCCAAATATGCACAACCAAGAGCCCATCGCCGGTAGGGACGCGTATCCTTACGCGTCCATGCCTACGTATCAACGAACAACCTTGCACATGAACGAATAAGGGTATTCGTCCCTACCATTCCATAAACAAAAGGGCTGGAAGCTTTTGCCCCCAGCCCCTTTTTTAATTCACGTTAAGCTAACGTCTTACTTAGTTACTGTTGCTCGGAGGAACTTCTTAGGATCCGATCCTCGATCCACGCTAATGACCTTGCGGGTCAGATTATCTGGCAGGCCAGTTCTATCACCATTGGTCACTCCCACGTCCGGCAAGTCCCATGCGCCCGAAAGGTCGGTGGTAGCCTCCCCACGCAGGCCACTCAAAGGCAGAGTGGGGTCATCCGTGCGATAAACAACAATTAGCTGCAATTTATCCGGGTCGCTCATATCCTGCACAGGCAGGATCGGTTGCGTGTTAGAGTCCCCACCAAACGCATAGTTGGCCAGATAAGTCAGTCCGTTCGGTGCGACATCTGTCATGCTCTTTCCTGGGTAGGCACCCGCAAACGTGCTGTCCGCTACCGCGACATCGTGGTTGTTGAAGTAGACGGGATCCAACGTGCTGGCTGCCAAATTGGGCAGGTCTGTTGTGATCGTTCGGTTGTTAATGGACTCGTAGGTATCGCCGTTGATGAACCTGTACTCCACCGCACTGAGCGGGCCGTCCACAAGGAACTCCCCAGCGTAGATGCCATTAGCTTGGGCCACCAGCGACGCTGCCGTCCAATCGTTAAAATTGCCACCCACTTTGACCGTTCCCGTGCTGGGATTAAAACTCCCAGCCTGCTGCTGGATCGACATGTCGACCCGGACGGTGATCTTTCTTGCCTCGGACTGGTTGTTGAAAGTGGACGTAGTGAGGGGCTGTGGCACATTCGCGGCGCCTAGCCTTAGCACCCGAGGTGTATCGCCGGAAATCCCCGCGTCCATGTCTCCCTCAAAGCCGACATTGCCCACCGCCGTGTTGCTCGACTTGAATTTGTAATTCAGGGTGGCGTTTTCCGCACCCCCAAGATTGAGGGTTGCCTTGTAGATGCTTGTCTCACCCTCTCGGGTCATGACCACGCCCGTGGTCCAATTGGAAACTTCACCCATCAAGTAGACGGAATCGGTTCCCGGGGTAAAAGCCCCGCGGAAGGCCTGCACTCCCATATCCACCGCAAAGGTCACATCCCGCACAGGTACTACGCTTAAAGTCCCGTTGAGGGAGGTGGTGCCATTCCATGGCCCCCCATCGGTCTCAGCGGCATTGATTCCCGCATACTGCCAAGCCCCACTGCCAATTTTGAAACGATAAACGTAATAGTAGGTTCCCGTGGTTAACTCAGCGCCATTAATAGTCGACTCATACTCATCATCCCCACCCGTAAATCCTGCATTGTAAGTGGCAGTTCTCCAGACTCCGGTTCCCGTCCAGCCTGAAGGATCTGAATCGACCGTGTTCACCCCCAATTCGGCTGTGATATTGGGTGCTTGACCAGGCCCAGGGGTGGCGCCGTCGATGTAGATGCGGCCATAAACCTTGGGAGAATTAATCGCTGAGGCAGTGGCAGACTTGGGGGAGTGCAACTTGCGCCATCCAGGCGAGGCATCCCCCACGGCAACAACGCGAACTACACTGTTCCAATTGCCCGTGGGATCCGTAGCCGTGTAAGTCACCTTCGTGAGGCCATCCACGCTCGTGTCAACCGTCAGAGGATCAAAAGTAACATTCGCGGTTCCGCTATCGTCATCGGCGGTGACGTCGCTGGTGGAAAGGCTAAATGCGCTCCTCTTGTCCACCCAAGTGACTCGCTCGACCCCTTGGGCAAGGGCAATTGACGGGGCAACGCTGTCTGCATCCGTAGTGATGATGGTCAAATCATTAAAGTAAGGCTGTGCAGCGTCACCGGCTTGAATGTTGTAAGCATAAAACTTGATTTTATCCATTGCTCCGTTGGAAACCGTGATGTTGTTGGAATAAATGCCATTCCCGTCCCGACCATTCGCAACCACCTTGTACAATTTATCTCCCGTGCGCGTGAATGACCACGTCATGACATTTGTCCCATACCCAAAACCCACATCGGCGTCACCGATGGTGATAACCGAACTCCCCGCATTTCGTAGATTCAGACCTGTAATTTCATTCACCCCTGCCGAGAAAACCACTCCTTTGGAGGCAAACGCTCCATTTCCAGAATCAAAATTGATCCCCCATTGAAAACTGAGGGTCTGCCCAACCGCCAGGGCATTGGAAAATACCCGCTCGGCGTTGGCGTATGCTCCCGCCCCTGAAGGATTGGCGAATTGACCAAACGAGTTACTGCTCATGCCGGTGATTCCCGCGGCACTGGGATTGCCGACAAAATTTCCCCCATATCCAGCCGTCCCGTTCCCCGATGTCAAAAACCAAGGTTGAAATCCCCTTCCCCCATTCGCCCCGTTCGTCCAAGTATTCGACGGGTAATTGCTCGCATTATCATAGGCGTTGGTGGTCACCGTTTGGGCATGCGAATTAGAGAAGATCCCAGACGATAAAATCAGGCCGAAGCTAGGGATAGTAAATAGGCCAAAGCGTTGCAAATGCTTCCAATACATCACCCAGTAATATCGCCTACGATAGCAATTTCAGCAAGAGAGACTTTTATTAAACTGTTCCATAAAAGTCTGCAGATCCTCCTAACGTTAAGCGACTAATTGAAAATATCTTATATCTAGGAACAAAAACTAAGCCTAACGCCAGCTAAACACGTCATCGCACGTTGTTGGGACTCTTTGGTCGGGATCCTCTTGGGATTTGTTTTTGCCGAGCGAAACCGCAATGACCGTAACCCGAATATTTTCTTGGGTTCCCGAGGTACCGTAATACTCCAAACCACCCGACTCGTTCGTATCCATCTTCACGCAGTACTGATTTCCCCAAGGATCCTGAAAGGTGCCGTCAGTCTTAGCACCCTCCAAAAAGCGTACCCCCTTCGGATTCATAGTTTGCCCATCTTTCTGCACTGTCATATCCCCAGATAAAATCCTCATCAGATCCTTCGATTCGCTTTCCGTCGTGGGCGGGCCATACCACGAGTTATACTCATCCGCCACCGAATCCATTTGGGATTTAGCAACTGGCC
>JBBAWA010000063.1:6931-9267 GCA_040397425.1 Methylacidiphilales bacterium | reverse complement strand
CGAGTAAACCAGATTGCCTCGGATTTTCACTGTCCTACGATTCAAGAATGAACCCTTGGTTAATCCTGTGTTTGTCAATCGCCCTAGAAGTTTGCGGAACGGTTTGCTTGAAACTATCTCAAGGGATGAGCCGACCTCTACCCATCGTAGGAGTGATTCTCTTTTACCTTTCCGCTTTCGCCCTGATGTCGATTTCCTTGAAAAGCCTCGAAATTGGAACGGTCTATGCAATCTGGGCCGCAGCGGGAACGGCACTCATAGCGGTCATTGGGATCCTCTTCTTTGGTGAGAGCTTCCCTTGGGGAAAGATTGTGGGTCTCCTTCTTGTGATTGCGGGAGTAATCCTCCTCAGAGTCTCAAACAGCGGAAATTAAATCGTCCCAAATATTCTGTCCCCAGCATCCCCCAAACCCGGCAAAATATATCCATGTGCATTCAGTTTTCGGTCAATCGCCGCTGTATAAATTGGAACATCAGGGTGCGCTTTCTGGAATGCACGAACCCCCTCAGGAGCTGATACCAAACACATAAAACGGATCGAACGGGGATGAGCCCCTTTCAAGCGATCCGTAGCCGCAATGGCCGAATTCCCCGTAGCCAACATCGGATCCAACAAAATCAAATCCCGCCCCCGCAAGGTCTTAGAGGCTTTAAAATAGTACTCCACCGGCTCCAACGTCTTATGATCTCGGTAAATGCCGATGTGCGCGACCCGGGCGGAGGGAAAAATCCTGAGCATCCCGTCTAACAACCCCATCCCCGCCCGAAGAATAGGAACCAAAACCATTTTCTCACCTTGAAGTACCGGAGACATCATTCTTTCCATCGGTGTGTGAATCTTCTTCTTGGTCAAAGGCAGATCCTTCGTCACCTCATACGCCATCAACATCGCTATTTCGCCCACTAACTCGCGGAACTCCGTCACGCTCGTTGCCTTTTTCCGCATGAGCGTGAGCTTGTGCTGAACCAACGGATGCCGGACCACATGGACATTACTTTTCATGAAAAACTATCTACACATTAAATCGAAAATCCATCACATCCCCATCCTGAACGACATACTCCTTTCCTTCCACCCGAAGCTTTCCTGCCTCTTTCACTTTAGCCATCGTCCCCGCGCTTTGCAGATCCACATAAGCCACCGTTTCAGCCGCAATAAACCCCCGCTCAAAATCGGTATGAATTACTCCTGCCGCTTGAGGAGCCCGATCCCCCGCATGAATCGTCCACGCACGAGTCTCCTTTGGACCTGTCGTCAAATAAGTTCGTAACCCAAGCAACTCATACGCGGCACGAATCAAGGATCCCACACCAGACTCTTTGACTCCGAGTCCCGCGAGGTACTCCTTTCCTTCTGCCTCCGGTAGATCCACCAACTCAGACTCGATTTGTGCGCTCACAATGACCGCCTTGCTGGATAAGTGAGTCCGGCAATACTCCTCCACATTTTTTACCTGCCCCCCCGTTTTTCCGCCCCTCTCCCCTTGGGTTAAAGCCCCCAACTCATCCTCCTTCACATTACACGCAAAGAGTGTGGGCTTTGTGGTTAAAAGGAAAAAGCTTCGCACGACCTTTTTCTCATCATCAGTCATCTCCAAGGTCAGGGCTGGCTTACCCGAATCCAAGTGGGGCTTCAGTCTGGCTAAAAGAGCCAACTCCGCCTTCGCCTGCGCATCCCCCTGCTTCGCCGCTTTTCCGGGCTTATCCAAGCGCTTTGTGACCGTTCCCAAATCAGCCAAAACCAGCTCGGTCATAATCGTCTCAATATCACGCAGGGGATCCACCGTTCCAGCCACATGATGAATGTCTGCATCTTCAAAACACCGGACCACTTGAATAATCGCATCCACCTCCCGGATGTGAGTCAGAAACTGATTCCCCAAGCCCTCCCCCTGACTCGCTCCCTTGACCAGTCCCGCAATGTCCACCAGTTCGATGGAGGCAGGCAGGATCTTTTCGCTTCCAGACATCTTGGCCAACCAGTCCAAACGGGAGTCGGGTACCGTGACCATTCCCACATTCGGCTCAATCGTGCAGAAAGGGTAATTGGCGGCCTGTGCCTTGCGAGTACGTGTCACCGCGTTAAAGAGAGTACTCTTTCCCACATTTGGAAGACCCACGATGCCAGCACGTACCATTCGATATCCTAACCACACATGCCTCACCTCCTCAATCTTCAGATCCACGTTTCCTTCTTATTTATTTTCAAAACCAATGGGGTTGATCTTGCGATACACCCCCTAAGCAGGCTCAAATGTTCAAATGAACAAGATTGGGATCGGCTTAGTTGGATGTGGAACGGTTGGATCCGGGTTGATCCGCAACCTTCCCAAAGC
>JBBAWA010000063.1:0-6831 GCA_040397425.1 Methylacidiphilales bacterium | reverse complement strand
GCTCAAAAATCAGGCAGCCCGATCTATTTCGAAGCCAGCGTCGCAGGCGGAATCCCTGTCCTCAAAGCCCTTCGTGAAGGACTCGTCGCCAACCAACTCCTCGGCCTTCACGGAATTATCAACGGCACATCCAACTACATCCTGACTCGTATGGCCGAAGCGGGTTCAGATTTCTCGACCGCTCTTCAGCAAGCCAAAGATCTTGGATACGCAGAAGCAGATGATCGCCTGGACGTGGATGGAATCGATGCCGCTCACAAAGCCGCTATTCTTTGCCTTCTCGCATACGGATTCCTGCCTAATTTTTCAGAAATCCCAGTCGAAGGAATTCGCCAAATCTCAGCGCAGGATGTCTCTTTTGCTCATCAGCTCGGCTATGTGATCAAACTACTGGCGATGATCAAACCCGTGGGTAGCGAACAGATTGAAGTTCGTGTTGCACCGACTCTTCTTCCATCCCGCCATCCTATGGCTTCTGTTCATGGTGCGTTTAATGCGGTCGGCCTGATAGGAAATCTTTCTGGACCCGTGCAGTTTACTGGCCGGGGTGCAGGTCCCGATGCCACCTCCAGTGCCCTTCTGGCCGACTTAGCTGAAGCCGCTAAAAACCTTTGCGATAAAGCCCCCGGACCTGCTTTACCAAAACCCAGCAGTAAGATGACCCTGATTGATAAAACCTCCTCAGTCGGAAGATTCTACGTTCGAATCGAGGTCGAGGATCGCCCCGGAGTCTTGGCTCAAGTCGCAGGAATATTCGGATCTGAAAAAATTGGAATCTCCTCCGTCCTCCAACCCGAAGGTCGAGGTGCGGGGTCGGTTCCGCTGGTGTTTCTTCTCGAACTCGCCCCCTTGTCCTCCCTTCAACGTGCCGTCGCTTCGATATGTAAACTTCCGAATACGCGCGCACCGGCCACAATCTTGCGCGTGGAAGACCTGCTATGAGCTGGAACGGCATTATCCACGCGTTTCAGGATCGCCTTCCACTTCCTGCCAACGCCAAAGCCATTACCCTTTTCGAAGGCAATACTCCCCTTCTTCCTGCACCTCGACTAACCGCGGCCATCGGCGGAGATTTCGACTTAAGATTAAAATATGAAGGCCTGAATCCAACAGCCTCTTTTAAAGACCGCGGCATGACAATGGCCGTGACTCATGCGGTGGCCAAAGGCGCCAAGTTGGTTATCTGCGCCAGCACGGGCAACACCTCAGCTTCGGCCTCCGCTTACGCCGCGCGGGCGGGCATTGCATCTGCTGTCATTATCCCCTCGGGAAAAATTGCGCTAGGCAAGCTGACTCAGGCTTTAATTCATGGCGCTAAACTTCTTCCGATATCAGGGAACTTTGACGATGCCCTCAACTTGATCCGTCAAATGTCGAACCTCAAGGAAGTCGAAGTTGTAAACTCTATCAACGCTGTCCGAATTGAGGGACAAAAGACTGCCTCATTTGAAATTCTGGAAACGTTGGGCAAGACGCCGGACTTCCATTTTTTGCCCGTAGGAAATGCAGGCAACATCACGGCCTACTGGAAAGGCTTTTGCGAAGCGATCCCCAAAGGCCCGCGCCCACGAATGTTTGGTTGGCAAGCTTCAGGCGCCGCTCCGCTGGTGGATGGCCATATCGTCAAAGACCCGCAAACCATCGCCACCGCCATTCGAATTGGAAACCCCGCCAGCGGACAAGGAGCCTTGGCTGCAGCGAAGGAATCCAATGGCCGGATCGACAAAGTTTCAGACCAGGAAATTCTCAGTGCCTATCAACTACTCGCTCAGACTGAGGGTATTTTTGTTGAACCCGCTTGCGCCGCTCCCGTCGCAGGTTTGCGTAAAGCAGTCACGGCGGGTTGGATACCAAAAGGCAGTCTGGTCACGATGACCCTTACTGGCCACGGATTGAAAGATCCCGATACCGTCCTTTCCCTCTTCCCACACGCACCCAAACCCATCCCTCCCACCTTGGATGCAGCCCGCAAAGCATTAGATCTCTAATTCCATAGACACTTAAATCCCTCAACCCCTTCTTGCCAGACGTCAGTTTCAACTTAAGATACAAATTATATGTTCATCCCCTTGCCCCTCGCACTCGGCCTGCCCCAAGGCTCCGAATGGTTCTGGATCGTTCTTGTCATCATTCTGCTGTTTGGAGCGAAAAAACTTCCTGAACTAGCCCGTTCCATAGGCCGTAGCTTGGGAGAATTTTCGCGTGCAAAGGATGATTTTGAAAAAGAAGTAAAAAATGCCGTCAAAGACTCAGACAAAAAAGACACCAATAGCACTAAAACATCGTAATTCGCGAATCCTCCAAGCTTCCTCGTATTCGGGTTAACATCACGACACACACGACTGCTAGTCCAAGCATTCCATAAAGCGTTCCCCACCAGCCCACGCTGAGCTGAAGTTGGGCAATTAACCGGTCTGAATACGCGTCAGCCATCTTCCACCTCAACAGGATATACAAACCCGTCAAACCCGCCGCAGGCACAGCCAAGCCAATGGCTGGAGGACGTGGCAAACTCAAGCAGGCCCAAACCAGCCCCGTTAACACAGGGATCAAAAGAAGCCATCCCAGGAGAGGTCGATTCCCTTTTTGTTCCAAAGCTACGGATGCAAGTTCACTTTGTACTTTGGCTCGTTGTGTTCCCGAAGCAGCCCCGAAAGCCAACTGAAACCCTGAAAAACCATCCGCAGGATCCGCCCACATTTCCGACCACTCCCCCCTTCTCATCCAGATCATACTCCTTAAAAAGTTTGAATCACCCTCAGCCGTATTCCGAACCAATTCGAGGGTATTTTTTTTAAGAGCCGATGGCTGAAGACGTACCCAAGGAAGAAAAAAAGAAACCAGTGTAAGAATCGCGAAAAACTTACCAACCCAGTGCAATACAGATGAACCCATAATTAAATAAATAACCACCTTTGCTCGTAAGATACAACCCCCATACCACTCTATCCGATTAGACAAAGACCCCTTCCAACCGCTACTTTAGTAGCCTTAATGGTTAAAGTTCATCCCATTCCCGCACTCACGGTCGACCCCAAGAGTGCAATTGAGATAACCTGCGTTCCCTACGACATCGTTTCCCGCGATGAGTGCCGTGCCCTCGCCAAAGATCACCCCAACACTCTACTTCGGGTAGACCGAGCTGACCTTGAATTTCCCGACACTGTTAAATTCAACGCCCCTGAAGTATATAAAAAGGCAGCCCAGAATTTTTCCCGCCTGATCGAGAACGGATCTTTGCTGAGAGAAGCAAAGCCCTCCATCTATCTCGTGCGAATGATCGAGGGAAAACACCGTCAACGAGGTTTTGCCGCTCTGGCCGATTTTGGCGACTACGCTTCCGGGCAATTACGAAAACACGAGTTCACCCGACCTGACAAGGAAGACGACCGCGTCACCCTGATCCGCCACCTTGGCGCACTCACAGGGCCGGTGCTCGCCGCCTATCCCGACCTGCCTGAACTGACCGCGCAGATAGACGAAATTGAATTGACCGTAAAACCGCTGGCGGAGGTCACCGATGAACGAGGAGTCAAACACACCGTCTGGCGCTGCCCGGATGCTGCCGAAATCGTCCGCCTCTTCACTCAGGTCTCCCGCTCCTACATTGCCGACGGACATCATCGTGCGGCGGCAGCAGCTCGTTTGGCGAAGGAAAAACCCGGACCACTCGGGATTCTCACCGTCTATTTTCCCGCCTCCGAGCTTCGGGTTCTTCCCTATCACCGACTCGTGTTGAAGCTGGATCCCTTTACTCCCGCCGCATTCCTCGAAGAGGCAAAAAAGGTTTTCCAAGTCACCCCTTCGCCATTCGCCCCACCAGATGAAACAGGAAAAATCGGGCTTTTTTTACAGGGCAAATGGTACCAGCTGGCTTGGAAAGCGGATGCGAAATCCGATCCCGTAGCCCGACTGGACGCCTCCGCCCTTCAGGATCGCCTGCTCGGTCCGGTCTTGCAGGTGAAAGATCCGAGGACCGATTCCCGCTTGGATTTCGTGGGCGGAATCCATGGAACCAAGAGCTTGGAGGATAGGGTCAACTCAGGCCAAGCCGCCGCCGCCTTCAGTCTTCCGGCCGTTTCCTTATCCCAAATCTTGGCTGTGGCCGATGCCGATCAAATTATGCCCCCAAAAAGCACCTGGTTTGAACCAAAACTCAGGTCCGGCTTTTACGTGCACCAATTCGCGCAAGCTCAACGTTAAGCACACTACAAAAGATTCCGACGCCCTTTGCGAGGTCTTCAGGGGTTGCTCGTGCACAGTTCAAACGGAAACAGGCTTCTTTAGGCGGATTGGCAAAAAAGATTCCGCCACCCACAACAGCCACCCCCTGTCCAAGACACTGCTTGGCCACATCATTCATTACCTTAGCGCTTCCCCCTCGAACCCATAGCATGTACCCACCCTTCGGATCCTCCGCATGAACACCCTCAGGCAGTTCTCTCAGCAAGATCCCCAAGGCTAACTCCCTCCTCTTGGCATAGACCGACCGCAACATCTCAAGATGCGACTCCATCCTCCCAGATCTCAAAAAAGCGGCCGTGACGTACTCGGGTGGAACACCTCCGTGAATCGTTTGACGACACTGACGATCTGCAGCCTCATCCATCCACTTCCCAGGCAGGGCAAACCCAATTCTTAATCCAGGTGCTACCGTCTTCGAGAAACTCGTTACATAAAGAACCGTGCTGCCGTCATCGTATGCACGCAGTGGTTTGGGTCGGCCACGACCTAGTAAATCCCCATAAATATCATCCTCCAGTATCGGAACTCCCGCCTTTTTACAGATCTCAACTAACCTTGGCCTCCACTCTTCACGCAAAGTGGCCCCACTAGGATTCGAAAGCGTAGAGGTCACCAAGAGCAATTTCGGCTTCGGTTTGGCCTTCAATGCTTTTTCCCATTTAGCTGGATCAGGCTCCTGGCCTACCGCAGTTGCCACCATGCGAAACTTAACACCAATTGCCCGCAACAACTCCAATTGACCATAGTAAGCAGGTCCCTCGCAAACTACCGTATCCCCTTTTTTAAGTACCGTTCCCATCATGGAGGCTAGGGCCCCTGAACAACCAGTTGTGACTAAAACCTGATCGGATGTAACACGGACCCCACGGACTGCGAGGTACTCCCGAATCGCATCCCGAAGCAGCCCTGCCCCTTCTGGACGATGGTAACTAAACATTTCCCTAGCCCGAGAGGCTAACTCGCCTTCCATAGCTGATTTTAAGGCATCCAAAGGCAGAAAATCCGATGAGGGAATCCCTGCGGCTAAGTTGATCACATGCGGATCTTCCGTCTGACGCATCAGATCGAGGAGTCGAACAGGGGCTTTGACCATGACTACCCCTAGCGTGTTTCGTAACTTTTCGCGAGAACGTTGACTCCTGCCCTCCGCGACTTACCTTCCGAAACGATGTCTGTTTTGATTTCTGAAAGCCCACTCGCCTCGTGCCATCAGGCCTTGGGCGCTCGCATGATCCCCTTTGCAGGTTGGAATCTTCCGGTGGAATACAGCGGTTTACTTGCTGAACATAAAGCCACACGTCAGGCTGCGGGCCTTTTCGACATTTCCCATATGGGCCAAATCCGCGCCCAAGGCAAAAACACCCTTTCCTGTCTCGAATCCCTCTTAGCCAATGATCCGGCTAAGCTAAAAGATGGGGAAGGACACTACTCCTTTATTACAAATGATCAGGGCGGCGTGATCGATGATCTCCTCGTTTACCGCTTAAGCCCTGATGATTTTTTTCTCGTGGTCAACGCCTCCCGCCATAACGAAATCTTACAACTCCTCAAAAAGCACGAAACCCCGCAAGTCCGCTTTTCCGGATACCCAGGAACTGCAGCCGGAATGGCTCTTCAAGGTCCTCAAGCGTCTGACATTCTTGTTCGAATCCTTCAAGGCGCACCACTGCCCCCAAGAAATCACATCGCCCAGTTCACCCTTTTTGGAACGAATGTTCTGATTGCGACCACTGGTTACACTGGGGAAAATGGCTACGAGATCTTTTCCGATATCCCGACGGGCTTGAAGATCTGGTCTGCCCTTGTGGAAGGAGGCAAGCCCTTAGGTCTTCTTCCCTGTGGTTTAGGCTCACGTGACAGCCTTCGCCTCGAAGCCGGCCTTCCTCTGAACGGACAAGATCTTTCCCCAGAGATTTCTCCAATCGAAGCCGGCTTAGGAATATTCGTAGATCTCAACCGAGCCCGCCCCTTTCCTGGTCGACCTGTTTTAGAAAAACAAAAAAAGAGCGGTTCTGCTAGAATCTGCATCGGTCTTCAAGGTCAACCCGGACAACCTCCACCGAGACACGGATACCCTGTCTTTCAAGGAGACAAACAGATTGGCGTGATTACCAGTGGCGTCCCTTCCCCTACCCTCGGCCACGGAATCGCTTTAGCTTTGGTAGCAACTCCTGCCCCATCTTGTGGACAAGATTTGGAATTTGAAGTGCGCGGACGAAGGATTCCCGCCAAGGTCACGCCCCGGAGATTCTTACCCAAGAAATGAACACCCCCAACGATCTTCTCTACGCCAAAAGCCACGAGTGGCTGCGCATTGAAAAGGATTCAGGCACCGTGGGGATCACAGACCACGCCCAATCCGCACTCAGCGACGTTGTGTTTGTCGAACTTCCAAAATCAGGGCGAGTTGTAAAGCAAGGCGAGGTGATCGCGACTGTGGAGAGCGTAAAAGCGGCTTCAGACATCTATGCACCTGTTGGAGGGACAATCCTCGAATCCAATGAAACTCTCACCTCTGATCCCGGCCTCATTAATCGCGAACCCTACGGACAGGGTTGGCTCTTTCGGATTAAACCCGACTCACCT
>JBBAWA010000062.1:0-9555 GCA_040397425.1 Methylacidiphilales bacterium | reverse complement strand
ACAGCCCAACGACCGAGAACATCTTCCAGCGAGTCGGTCCAGCGGGCAGGGCTCATGCTCCGGGGCCGATTAGGGCTTCAGGGTAATCTTTTTCCAATTTAGGTGTTGGACGTTCGCGTACTTCTCGAAATCTTTCTCGTACAGCATCAGGACAGCTCTGACTACGGCGGAATCATCCTCAAAACTAATTTGCGCCACAAAGTCTGGAATAATATCCAGCAGGCGATGGGTGTAGATAATTGCGAATGCAGAAGCTGCAGCGGCCGTGTAGGGAATATCTTGATAAGCACCCTCGGCAAAGTCCTCGACCACATCTGCGAGAAATTCAAGCTGGTCGACCAGATGAGGAAACTTAGGGGCATGAATTTGGGTGAATTCCGCTTTGAGAAGAGGAAGGCGGTGTAGAAGATTCTTCATGATTCGGGGAGTGACACGGGAGGCTCCCCTTTGTGCGAAATATGTGCTCTCAGCCATTCATGAATCTTGGAGGAAAAATTCGTAGACGGCAAGCGGAGGAGAAGATGGTGCGCGGAAAAGAGTCGGGCAAACTAGAATGATGGGATCAAGTTCTCCTGCGCCTGTACGAAAAGTACCTCACCGGTCTGAGGTAGCTAAAGGGGACACATGGGATCTCGCGCCACTTTTTCCTGATGCAGCAAGTTGGGAGAAAGCCTTTACGGAGTGCAAGGGTTTCAGGGGTCGTATGCTGCGGTGGAAGGGGCAATTATCCCAAGCGGATGCCTTGGCTAAGGCGCTTGAGGACGAGAGAGAAATTGATCTTTGGATGGAGAAAGTTGGTCAATATGCGAGTTTGCGTGTGTCTGAGGATGAGGGGGATGGAGCTGCCCGAGATCGTTCCCTTCGCCTTGATCACCTTCAAACAGAACTCGCTGAAGAGTGTTCCTGGTTTCTGCCTGAGTTGATGAGGATTTTAGATGAGGATTGGGGGGCTCTACTTCAGCATCCCAGCCTCAAGGAGTGGGTAGGTAAGCTGGAGCGAATTAGGAGATATCGGGCTCATATCCTTGGAGAGGGCGAGGAGAGAATTCTTTCGCTTGTCGGGCCCGTTTTAGGTGGGCCCGATGAGATCTTTTCCCAGCTTACAAATGTAGATTTTCGGTTTGGGAAATTAAGGGATGAGGATGGGTCTGAGATTGAATTGAGCCATGGGACATTTGCGTCTCTGCTCCAAAGACGCGATAAGGAAATAAGACGTATAGCCTGGGTTCAATATTATACAGAGTTTGAGCAACACGCATCGACCTTATCGGCGTCTCTAGCGGCCTCGGTAAAAGGGGATGTATTCCGTGCAAAGGCAAGAAGGCACCCGAGCGCCCGGGCTCAATCTCTTTTTCCGGATCGAGTTCCAGAATCGGTTTATGACAAGCTTGTGGCTTCGGTGCGCGCAAATCTTGGCCCTCTTCAGAAGTACCATCGATTACGCAAGAAGGTTCTTCATTTAGATGAGCTTCGTGCGGCGGACCTGCAGGTGCCCCTCGTGGGTAAAATTCAAAAAAAGTCAACCTTTGAGCAAGCGGCTGAGTTGGTAACCCGTGCATGTCTACCTTTGGGAGGTGAGTATGTTGATGTTTTGACGAAAGGTCTGGGTAAGGACCGTTGGGTAGATCGGTATGAAAATAAGGGGAAAAGAAGCGGTGCGTTTTCAAGCGGAAGTTATCGAAACCCACCTTACATACTAATGAACTATCGGGAGGATGTTTTAGCGGATGTTTATACCTTAGCGCATGAAGCGGGTCACTCGATGCACTCGTGGTTGAGTCATCGATCCCAGCCCTATCAGGATTCGCACTACCCAATCTTTTTGGCCGAGGTTGCCTCGACCTTTAATGAGGAGCTTCTGACGCATGCGTTTCTCGAGGGCGATGCAAAGAAGGATAAACAGTTGCGGGCCTACATATTGAACCGTCAGATCGATGATATTCGCGGCACCTTATATCGGCAGGTCATGTTTGCTGAGTTTGAGCAGAGAATTCACGAGGCGGAGGAGAAGGGAATTGCTTTAACACTCGACTTCTTTCGTATTGCGTACCGTGAACTCCTCGAAAGCTATTTAGGAGAGGTTCTGCATATTGAGGCACCTCTTGAGCTTGAGTGCCTTCGAATTCCTCACTTTTACAGTGCCTTCTACGTTTACAAATATGCGATTGGGCTTTCTGCATCGATTTCCTTGTCGAGCCAAGTCTTGTCAGGTGAAAAAGGGGCAGTGGATCGCGTGATTCACTTTTTACGGTCAGGAGGCAGTCGTCCACCGCTTGAAACTTTGCGCATAGCGGGAGTCGATATGGAGAGCTCAGAACCAGTTGAAAATGCCTTAAGGCTTTTCTCTGATCGTGTTGATGAACTGGAAAGAATCTTAGGATGATTCATAGTGTATGTTCTGTGGGTCGCCCGTCGGGCTGGGGTAAAGAAGCAGGTGATGAGTTCTGCAAGAGGATTGGTCGTTTTGCGAAGATAGAGACTCATTTCCTTGAAGATGGGCCAACGGTTGAAAAGAAATTGTTGGAGAAGGGGAAAGGTTTTTGGTCGATCTGTTTAGATCCATGTGGGGTTGGATTGAGCACTGAAGATTGGAAAAAGGAGTGGGAGAAGCTTGAGAGGGGTGGGCGAACGGGGTTGGCATGGATGATTGGGGGCGCAGATGGTTTTTCAGAGAACTTTCGCAAGAGCTGTGATTCGGTGCGTTCGTTGGGCCCTCAAACTCTTTCTCATGACCTGGCCCGTGTAGTTCTCCTGGAGCAGATCTACCGCTTGGAGAGTTGGAGGGCGGGACATCCGTATCACCGCAAGTGAATCTGGCTGAATCCCCGCGCACATTACAGAAAGGATGGATCTACTTCTGGCGCTCTGTACGGCTTAAGTGCCCTACATGTGGCGAGAAGCCATTGTTTCTCCCGTGGAAGAAGGTGCGGTCGCTTCACGATTGGTTTACGCCGTTGGATGGATGTCCGCAGTGTGGGTACGCTTACGATCGTGAGCCCGGGTATTTCCTCATGGCGATATGGGGTGTTAACTACGGAGTGATTGGCCTTGGTGGGATGTCGCTCTATTTTATTTTACGGACAACGACAGAAATTCCGCCACTTCATCTTTTTCTTTTTTGTGTGATGCCCGCGCCTTTTTTGAGCATCTTGTTCGCCCGCCACGCGAAGTCGATGTTTCTAGCATTGGATCATTTCTTTGATCCCCATCTTCGTAACAAAAAAAATAGAAAAACTGCGGAATAGTCTTGTCAAGTTTCCAACGGGAGGCTGTAAATACACCTGCATGGCTGAAGGAACGGTTTCGAAATTCATTGATCATCATTATCGGCATTTTAATGCCGCCGTGGTTAAAGATGCTTCTCTCGCTTATCGAAAGCATATCGCTGATGGTGGCCGGATGTTGGTGACTTTGGCCGGTGCGATGAGCACGGCGGAGTTGGGGTTGTCCTTAGCCGAGATGATTCGAAAGGATAAGGTTCATGCCATTAGCTGCACGGGTGCAAACCTTGAGGAGGATGTTTATAATTTGGTTGCTCACGATCATTATCGCAGGATTCCAGAGTATCGGCATCTCACTGCGAAAGATGAGCAGAAGCTTCTCAAGGATCATCTGAATCGAGTTACAGACACTTGTATTCCAGAGCATGAAGCGATGCGCCGAATCGAAGGTGTGATCATGGAACTCTGGAAACGGGACGATCAGGAGGGTAAGCGACGCTTTCCTCATGAGTATTTCTTCGAGGTTTTGCAGAGGGGTTTGCTTAAGAAATTTTACCAGATTGATCCAAAGGATTCTTGGATGATGGCGGCTGCGGAGAAGAATCTGCCCATGGTTGTTCCAGGATGGGAGGATTCTACTTTGGGAAATATGTTTGCAGCTGCTTGCGTCCAGAAAACGGTCTCTTCTCCTCAAATTATGAAAAGTGGAGTTGAATACATGATCTCGTTTGCGGATTGGTATCAGAAAACCCAGAAAACTCCTTTGGGCTTTTTTCAAATCGGGGGAGGAATCGCGGGGGATTTCCCAATTTGTGTTGTCCCCATGCTGCATCAGGATCTGAAAAAGCCAGGGGTGCCTCTTTGGGCTTACTTCTGTCAGATCAGTGACTCGACTACCAGCTACGGTTCCTATTCAGGAGCGGTCCCGAACGAAAAGATCACTTGGGGGAAGTTGGGATCGGATACTCCGCGCTTCGTTATCGAATCAGACGCGACAATCGTCGCCCCGTTGATGTTCGCCTACGTGCTCGGTCAGTAAAACGGTTCTACGTCTTCACACCGGCACGAATCTCAAATAGCGACGAGACTGATTCGCCTTCGTGAATACGGAGGATGGCCTGCCCCAAGAGGGGAGCAACACAAAGAACCTTGGTCGGGATGGTGGAATTTTCTTGTGGCGTTGTGTTCGTGGTAATGAACTCTTTCAGGCCGAGCTTTTTAAGTCGCTCCAAACCAGTGGTGCCAAGAACCGCATGGGGAATCCCCACGTAGATATCCTTGGCCTTATGTTTTCTAAGGATATCGACAGCTGAGCAGATCGTCCCAGCGGTTTCCGTGATATCATCGACAAGCAAAATATTTTTTCCCTCCACATCACCTATCAGGTGGGTGGATTGAGTCTCGGATGCATTGAGGCGTTTCTTGCTAACGATCGCTAGGCCTGAATTCAGCATTTGGGAGTATGCTGCTGCCATTTTCATTCCACCGATATCGGGAGTGACGACCACCAAATCTGGAATTTTCTTCTCCGCAATATATTTGTAGAAAATCGGCGCACAGAAAAGATGATCCACCGGAATATCAAAGAATCCCTGTATTTGCTGTGCGTGGAGATCCATCGCTAGAACACGATTCACCCCAGCAGCAACGAGAAGATTGGCTACAAGTTTGGCAGTGATCGGAACGCGAGGCTGATCTTTGCGGTCTTGTCGGGCGTATCCAAAAAAAGGAAGGACCGCAGTGATTCGGAAGGCGCTCGCCCGGCGGGCGGCATCCACCATGATCAGAAGTTCCATCAAGTTCTGGTTGGTAGGTGGGCAGGTGGGTTGGACGATAAAAAGGTCGTTTCCCCGGATATTCTCGTCGAATTTCACGAACGTCTCGCCATCAGGAAACGAAGTTACTGTGGCTTTCCCAAGGGGCACTTTTACGAAATCAGCAATCCTCTGGGCGAGTTCACGGTTGGCGTTTCCCGAGAAGATCTGTAGGCGATTGCCGAAAATCGAAGCCATACATTTTTTATAGAATCGGATTGATAAGGTTGGAAGTGGGAAAGCCTAGGTTATTCGCCAATGATCTTAACAAGGACTCGCTTAACTCTTCGTCCGTCAAACTCCCCATAAAAAATCTGCTCCCATGGGCCAAAATCGAGCCTCCCCTTTGTGACGGCTACAACGACTTCCCTCCCCATAATGGTGCGCTTGAGGTGTGCATCCGCATTGTCCTCCGAACCATTGTGGTGGTACTGGCTGTGTGGCTTTTCTGGTGCCAACCGTTCGAGCCAGGTTTCAAAGTCAGCATGTAAACCAGATTCATTGTCATTGATAAAGACAGAGGAGGTGATGTGCATCGCATTTACGAGGCAGAGTCCCTCCTGGATACGCGAGTCGGACAGGGCAGTTTCGATTTTAGGCGTCAGGTTGATAAAGGCCCGACGGGTGGGGGTATGAAGCGTAAGTTCCTGTCGGAACGATTTCACTTGGTCTTGAGGGAATCCAGATATTCGAGAACAACTTTTGCCTGATCCTGAGTGGAACCCTTGGGATCCTGCCAGATCAGTTTACCGTCCCGAAAAAGAAAAGCGGACCGCTTCGCAAAGCCGAACAGTCCGCCTACACCAAAGGCCTGGATAATCTTATTATCGGCGTCCGCCAGAAGGGGGTAAGGGAGCTTCTGATCGGTCACGAAACTCTTCTGGGCGGAAACTTGGTCAGCGCTGACGCCTAAAACCTTTACGTTCCGTTGGGTCAATTCAGCATTCCCATCACGCAAACTGCAGGCCTGCGCGGTGCAACCGGGAGTATTTGCTTTGGGGTAAAAAAAGACGAGGAGGTAGCCCTCTTTTCCGTACGTCGCTAGATCCACTTCCTTGCCATCCTGATCCTTGGCGGTCAAAGGGGGCAGAGGGGAACCTATCTTCATCATCTTTTCCGATTCAGCATGTGTAAGGCTTAGGCCCATAAGAAGAGCCACGCAAAGGGATCGCATCACTTTTTATAAGGAACAGAAACGTCCGACATCATCTTCTTCTCCAAAATCTTGAGCTGTGTTTTTGCTTGGTTGAGAGAAGAGCTTTCCGCAATCCTATCCGCCAATTGGGCGAGATCCGGCATGGTGCGTTCCAACTGTTCGCTTAGCTTTTCTGCATTTGCGCGGGCTAAGGTGAGGTCGTTCTTTTGGAGAGCTATCTCAATCTGCTTCAGGGTTGAGGTTACTGGGCAGGCCTCGGAGTACATAGGACAACTGCTCATTTTGGGGCAGATCTTGAGGATAAAAACAGCGCCTAGAAACCCTACTGCGCCAGCAGCCAGCAGAGGGAGAATACAGAGTTTATTTTTCGGTGTGTTTTTTTGTGTCGGAGGTTTTTTTGCCATAGGTTTTCACTATGCAGGAGAGGGGCGATCCGTCACTCCTAAACGATATTTATGGAAAGCTTCAAAAGTCCATGGGAATAGGGCTTCGGCCACAACCCGCATCGCAGCTGCCATTTCCCGGATTTCTTGCTGCGCGTGGTCATCTTCCCTGAGCTGGAGAAAGTGAATCAAGTTGTGTAGGTCGCAGTTCACATAAACCTCAGTAAAAATACTTACCGGCAGGACCATTCGGGCTAATTCTCGGGCAACCCCTTTTTGCAAGAGGCTTTGGTAGCTGGCATAGGCAGCTTGATGGGTGGCTTGAACCTCTTTGGTTAGAGCAGCGTGATCCAAAGCCGAGGAGACTTGGCTACCTTGTTTGTTCTTGGCGTCGGCGGCACGCCACTGGGTGGGAAGGTAAAACTCGTCCGCCAATTCAGAGTATCGACCACTCCATTCGTTGAGACGAAACGTTCGATGCCTCACAAACTGCCGCATGATAAAAATCGGCATCTTAATGTTGTAGGTAATCGAGCACTGCTCAAAGGGGCTGGTATGCCGATTTTTGTAGAGGTAGATGAGAAGCTTCTTGTCCTGCTCAATCCCCTTACTTGGGCTTTTGTAAGAAATCCTGGCAGATTCTACAATTCGAAGATCCGTACCCAGATGGTCGATGTAGCGGACATATCCTTGTCCAAGAATCGGGATTGTGTGGCCAGCTTCCATGAAGGTTTTAGGAAAGAGACTGAGGACGGCTATGCCTAGCCGAAAAAACCGAGTTATTGATTATGTTGTGAAGAGTTTTAGCTGTTCGTGAAGACGGGCGATTCGTTCAACAGCCTCTTTCTCTATTTTTCGCCACTCTTCTTGCTTTTCTGGAGGTGCCTTGGCGGTCATTTTTGGGTCAGCTAGTTTCGCGGCTTCACGGGCTCGGGCCATTTCCGTAGCCGCAATCTCTTTCTGAAGTCGGGCTGTTTCCTTTGCGGGATCGAGCAGTCCTGCCAAAGGAAGATAGAGTTCACCCCAAGGAGTTAGTGTCATAGGTGCTTTGGGTGGGTTGGAAGTAATTTCCACAGACCCCACTTGAAGAAGTTTAGCTAAGGTGCGCAAATCGTCATCCGTAATACGAGATGAGGGTGATGATTTGAGGAGAAACTTCATCTTGGCCGAGCCAGAGAGACCAAATTCACCTCGTAGTCGACGACCCGCCTCCGCTGTCCCGTAGCAGGATTCAGCTGTTTGGGTATTGGCGACGTTGAAGGTGACTTCTCCAGCCTTTGGCCATTCGGAAAACTGGATCGTCTTATCGCCAAGACCCAAGGTCAGCCACAATTCTTCTGTAATAAAAGGCATGTAGGGGTGCAGGAGGCGTAAAACTCTCGAAAGAACAAAATCTGCTGTTGCAAGAGTTCCAGGGCGAGTCGGGGAGTCTGCGTTCATGAAATCGGCTTTTGCAGTTTCAATAAAGCGGGCGCAGAACTCATCCCAAACAAAAGCGTAGAGGACTTGGGCCACCTGGCTAAATTCATAGCCTTGATACAGGGTTTCGAGCTCCTGTTCTAAACGATCAAGACGGGATAGGAGAAAGTCTGAGAATGGGGTCCTTGGGTGGTTCAGGGGGTTTGCTTGTGGATTGGAAGGGCCTTGTTGTTGGCGAAAGCGGCATGCGTTCCAGAGCTTGTTGGCGAAATTACGGCCCTCTTCCATCTGCTTTTCGTCGTAGCGGATATCAACTCCTTGGGGGGCAATGCGGAGCAGGCCGAAACGAAGACCGTCGGCTCCATATTTCGAAATGAGGTCAAGAGGGTCAGGTGAGTTTCCTAGGGATTTGGATAGCTTTCTCCCTTTTCCGTCTCGAATGAGTCCAGTGAAGTAGACATTACGGAAGGGCAGGTCTCCTTGGTACTCGAAGCCAGCCATAATCATACGTGCCACCCAGAAAAAGATAATGTCGGGTCCTGTCACCAGGTCGGTGGTGGGGTAGAACTTTTTCAGTTCCGGAGTTTTTTCAGGCCATCCCAAGGTCGCGAAGGGCCAAAGCCAAGAGCTGAACCAGGTATCGAGAACATCAGGATCCTGGGTCCAGCCTTCGCCAGGAGATTGAATCTGGCACCGTACTTCCTGATTTCGGTACCAGACGGGAATCCGGTGTCCCCACCAGAGTTGCCTACTGATGCACCAGTCCTGCAGATTTCCCATCCAGTGGTCGTAAACCTTGCTCCATCGTTCAGGGAAAAAGCGAAGTTTGCCGGAGGAGACGATGGTGCGTGATTTTTCTGTACTCGGGTAGCGAAGGAACCACTGCTCCGAAAGACGTGGCTCCACCGGAACGTCGGCCCGTTCGCTAAAGCCAACCTGATTGGCGTAAGGTTCCTCTTTCTCGAGAAGGCCTAGTTCCTTGAGTTGTTCTGCTGCCGCCGTGCGGGCTTTGATCCGATCCAGTCCGGCCAAGGCAGAGCCAGCCTCTGCGTTCATCAGGCCAGACTCATCGATGACCTCAATGGAAGGGAGTTGGTGGCGTTGGCCGATAAGAAAGTCGGCCGGATCGTGGGCTGGGGTAACCTTAAGAACACCTGTGCCAAATTCCAAATCCACGTGTTCATCCCCGATGATTGGGATGCGACGCTGGGCTTCGGGAAGTTCCGGGGGGAGGGGACGGATGGCGAATTGGCCAATGAGAGAGGTGTAGCGTGGATCCTTGGGGTTCACTGCGATGGCAGTGTCCCCTGGAATGGTTTCAGGTCGAGTGGTGGCAATCGTGAGGAACCTGTCCTTCTCGCCCATAACGGGAACCCGGAAGTGATAGAGGAAGCCCTTTTGCTCCTTCATAATGACCTCCTCGTCTGAAAGTGCAGTACGTGAAACGGGGCACCAGTTGACCATCCTACGTCCCCGATAGATTAATTTCTTTTTGAAGAGATCGACGAACACCTGCTGAACGCATGCGGAATAATCTGAATCCATGGTAAAGCGCTCGAGGG
>JBBAWA010000061.1:1353-9566 GCA_040397425.1 Methylacidiphilales bacterium | reverse complement strand
ATTTCGTAATCCAGTTCATATCTTTCTTCTTTCCTCCCGGACGAGCCGGGAAATCTGGTCCAAGGATTCGGACCAGCGGGTTAAATCTCAAATGGAAGCCAACGCGTAGGCGTGGTTTCCAGGAACCAAGCAGTTGAGATTTAGGCTCTAGGAGGGGGGAGGAGGGGAGAGTCGCGATCCGCGCCGATAAGATATGCGGTTGAGGAAAAGTGGGAAACTTCACGGGAGTTGGATATGCGGCCTGTTACGGTTTCCAGAACCCAAAGAAAATCAGCAGATAGCGATGAAAGCGCGGAAAGGGTCGTTGGGGTGGAATCGGGACGGGTCTGGGCAATTCGTTCACACAATGAGCAGGGGTGTTGTCCGTCGAAAGTTTTCTTCAGCCCTTCGCCGAAACCGGACTCTTGGGAGTAGGAGGTGAGCATCCAGCCCCACGCGACCGTTTGAAGGAGCCCTTGCGGCAAGCCGATCTGCCAAGCCAGGGCCAAGGTCATAACAAGGGCACAAAGACGTTTCACCTAAGTTGTCTTACTCCTATCCACAGAGATGGTCAACTTATGGAAGAAAGATAGTTGCGGAGTAAGATGGTATTGCGGATCGTTTTGGTATGTCTGAAGTTCTTATTATCCAGCATGAAGCGGGGGAGGGCCCAGGCACGATTGAGGAGGAGGTCATTCGTGCTGGGCACAAGGTGCGTAGAGTTCGGATCGATCAGGGGGACAAGGTTCCTAGCGAGACTGGGTCAGTTGCCGGCCTGGTGGTGATGGGAGGATCAATGGGGGTGGGGGATCAGGGCAAGTTGGTCCATCTGAAGGATGAGATCGCGCTTTTGAAACAGTTTCATAAAGATGAGAAACCGATTTTGGGAATATGTTTGGGAGCGCAGTTATTGGCAGCGGCGTTGGGCACCGAAGTGGCGGCGGGAGAAAAGGAGATTGGCTGGTTTCCTGTTCGAAAACTCCCGGATGCGTTCAAGGATCCTGTTTTACGAAGGTTACCTGAGAATTTTCCTGCCTTGATGTGGCATGGAGATCATTTTGCCTTACCCAAAGGTGCGGTCCATCTGTTGAGTACAGACAAGTGTGCCTGTGCTGCTTTTCGGCATGGGAAAAAAGCGTATGGATTGGTTCCGCATCTGGAGATGACGGCCGCGATGGTGGATGAGATGGTGGCTAGTTCGAGAAAAAAACTGGAGTCGGCGGGCGTTGAGGTTTCAGGGATTCTGGAGGATACCTCGGAAAACGCCGAGCCAGCAGAGGAGTTAGCCCGGGTGATGTGGAGGGCGTGGGTCGGATTGTTGAGTTAAGAGTTTTGGGAAAGACACAGATCCGCAAGGCGAAGGGATGCATCGGGCTTAGAGGCTGCGGCTAGTTTGGCTTTCCACTCTTTCCAGCCCTTTGCATTTTCAGCGATTGCTTGCCGTATGACCTGAACAGCCGTTGCTCCATCGGGGGTAAGTTGGGCGACGCCAATCTCTTTGAGGAGGGCAAAGTTGCCTTCCTCTTGCCCCGGGACAACTTGTGTCACCAGAAAGGGAGTGCGGGAGGCAATCGTTTCTTGCGTGAGTGCGCCACCCGCTTTGCCGATGACGAAGTGGTGCTTGGCGAGGATGGATGGCATTTCCGTGGTCCAGCCGAGGAGCTCGACTTTCTTGCGAAGGGGTCCCAGCGCCTGTTCGACGCGACGTGCGATATTCGGGTCCCGTCCGGTTCCAATCGTAACCGCCCAGTTCTCTTGGGCGGCCAGTGACTTGGCCAGTTGGGGCCCGCCCTGAAGGCCTGAGCTAAGAAGGTAGAGAACGCGGGGTGTTTCCCCCGGAGGTTCGTCACCCGGATGGGGGGTGGGGGCGGCAAAGCGAGGATCCACGGGAAAACCAACAGGTTGAATCTTATCCATCGGGATTCCGAGAGCGTGAAGGGATTGGGCTGTGGGAGGATTGGGTACGATCCAGAGGTCTGCTGGGGCCGTGGACCAGAGGCGATGAACCGAAATCGAATCGGTCACAATCGTGATCAACCGAAACGTGGCCCGTAGATCTTTGGGAAGGCAGGCGATGAGGTGAGCGTAGACGGGGAAGGTAAGAGCGATGACTTTTGGGCGGTGTATTTCGATCAGTTCCCGGAGGCGGAGTGCGGCAGGACGATTTGTGAAGAGAGTGTTTTCAATCAAAGGGAAGTGGTGACAAGCCAGATAGAAGAGATTCCAGGCTCTCGGATAGCGATTGATCAGCGTCAGGTAGAGGCGGCGAAAGAAGTCATTTAATTTCGGTCGGGATTCGGCGAAGGGATCTGCAACCACAGTTGTTCCGCCCCGAAGTTCGATCGCACTGGCCAGACCTCGAGCTGCGGCGTTATGCCCATCGCCGAAAGCGGCGGTAAGGATCAAGACGGGAGAGGTGTTCACATTAAACCATCGCGTTCCAGCTCATCGAGGCGACGGTCGTCCGACTGGTCGACTATTTCCGTCACTCCTGTGAGCTCAAGAAGGATATCTAGGCAAAGTGCAATTTTTTCATTTGGGAGACCTGTGGTTTCGATAACGCGACGGTTTCGAGTCAGGTAGGCCCAGCTGAAGTCATCCCCTTGGATCACGCGAAATTGGAGATGATCGGAGGGTAAAAGCTCTTGGGGGGAGGTCAGAGTCACGGTGCTGTTTCCCGCCTGGGCTCCTGGGATGACCTGTTCGATTCTTGAAAATCGATCGAACCAAGATTCAAGTATCGAGCGAATGGATGCATCGGTATGCGGTTCGGAAAAAACAGCTACATAGCCCCGAGAAATCATACGCGGAGGGTATCGGAGGATGGGTTCGGTTAAAAGAGGAAGTGAGCTGTTTAGCGCGCTTCCCGGGGAAGGGAGTCAAAGCGGGTGAAGCGAGGTTGGAAAAGAAGACGGATGCGATCGGTTGGGCCGTTTCGCTGCTTGGCGATATTGAGTTTGCAAGGGAAGCCACGAACGTTCGCGGCCATAGGTTGTGCCTCGCCTTCCTCAGGCTCGGTGTTGTTTTCGGTCTCGCCAGTGGAGGATTCTCTGCTGAGAAGAAGGACAAGATCTGCGTCTTGTTCGATGGAGCCAGATTCACGCAGATGGTGGAGAGCGGGATCGGAGTTGGTTTCTTCCGGCTTACGATTGAGCTGGGCGAGTACAACGACGGGGATTTCCAACTCCATGGCAAGGGCTTTGAGGCCTCGGGAGATCTCGGAGACCTCGACCTGGCGATTTTCTTTGCCACGACTGGTTCCTGAAGTGAGGAGCTGGAGGTAGTCGATGATGAGAATATCGATTCCGAACTGTTTTTTGATTCGGCGTGCCCGAGCCCGAAGTTGACCAATGGTGAGCAGGCTGGACTCATCGAGAAATAGGGGGAGATCGGAAATTTCTGCGGCGACTCCACGAAGAGCGGTGATTTGGCTTTCATTGAGTTGACCCCTGCGGATTTGTTCGGAATCCAAGCTGGCGTGGGAGGAAAGCAGTCGGAACATCAGTTGTTGGGCAGACATTTCCAAGGTAAAAAACGCGACATTGTAGCCTGGGCGTACGAACTCATCTTTTTCCAAGTCGTACCGTTGGCGAAGCATGTGGCGAGCCATACTGAGGGCGAGGGCGGTTTTTCCAACGCCTGGACGGGCGGCCAGAACGATCATTTCGCCCGCTTTGAAGCCTGTGGTGAGTTGGTCGAGTTCATCGAAGCCTGAAGGGATTCCGCTGTAGTGGCCCTTGCCTTTGACGAGGCCTTCGATGATTGCAATGGTCTTGGGTGTGACTTGGGAGGCGCGTAGGATTCCTTTGGTTTCACGGCGTCCGCGAATTTCTAGAATATCCCTTTCCGCCTCATCCAGGATGGTTTGAACCTCGTGAGGGCGTTCGTGGGCTCCGACGACGATCTGGGCGCAAGCTTGCTGGAGCTCGCGAAGAAGGCTCTTGTCTTGGACTTGGTCGAGGTGGGCTTGGGCGGTGAATACGCTGATGACACCCGCTGCGAGATCACTGATGAGGGCAGGACCACCTGCTGCGTCGGCCAGTTTTCGGTCGGTCAGCCAAGCGAGGAGAGTTGAGGGATCGATCGGTTGGCTGTTTTCCCGCATCTCGGCGATGCAACGAAAGATGATTTGGTGGGCGGGATGAAAGAAGTCTTCTTCCCGCATCCCTTTTTCCCGCGCGAGGTCGACGATATGTTCGGGGTCGGCCAGCATGGCGCCGAGTAGGGAGCGTTCGGCCTCGAGATTATGATGGGGAAGCAATCCCTCAATCGTGATGGGGGCGGGTGCATCCCGACGAGTGCGGGGACGAATCGATTCAGCTTCAGCAATCACAAGTTCGTATCGTTGCGGATGGGGGATGGGGAACAACCCAAGGGAAAAAGTTGTTGGGTAAACTTTTGGGCAAAAGATGAGTAACGATGAATAACTTATTCACTCCAGGCGTGCCTTCGAGGGGGGTTAGGGCAGGGTAAGGGGATGAGGTTGATCTTGGCTTCGACTTCCCCCCGGCGCGCGGATCTATTGCGGGAGTCAGGAATTTCCTTTCGGGTGGAGAGACCCGAGGTGGAGGAGTGGGTGGCAGCGGATTTTCCAGAGGTAAGCCCCGGAGATCTGGCTCGGGTGAATGCACGGAGAAAGGCCAAGGCGGTCGCGGAGCGTTATCCGGATAAACCAGTGCTTGCGGCTGATACTTTGGTCGTATGTGAGAGTCGGGTTTTAGGAAAACCTGCGGATGAGGATATGGCAGAGCAGATGTTAGGGTGGTTGAGCGGGCGGACTCATGAGGTGATCACAGCGACGGTTCTGGTATTGCCTGGGGGAAAAAAAACGAGGGAGGCGGTGGTTCGAACAAGGGTAAAATTTCGAAAGTTAGGGGTGGAGGAGGTGCGGTCGTATCTCCGGGACGTGGAGGTTTTGGATAAAGCGGGGGCGTATGCGTTGCAGGATGGGGGGGATCGGATTGTGGAACAGGTGGAGGGCTCGCGCAGCAATGTGATTGGGTTACCTATGGAGACCGTTTTGCCTTGGTGCGAGGATTTAGTCGCTGAGAGTCCGATCTCTTAAAGATTTTTTTCGATTGCTGAGCGAAGGTCGGAGGGTTTGAGAGGGCCACGGAAGCGTGCAAGGATTTTGCCTTGAGGGGTAAGAAGGAGGGAATAGGGGATGGTTTCTAGAGGTTCGAGGAGGTCAAGGGTCTTGGGTCCAGGACGAACGAGGGGATATCGAATGCCGTGGCGTTCGGCAAAAACGAGAAGAGCAGCAGCGGGAGCTTCGTCCAGCGAAACGCCAAGTAGAACGAGTCCACGGGGAGCGAACTTTTCATTCAGGGCGACGAGTTCGGGAAGCTCCTTGGCGCTGGCGGGGCTCCATGCAGCCCACAGATTGAGAAGGAGGAGCTTGCCGTGAATGGAGGTGGTGTCGAAAGGTTGGCCTGAGGCGAGATCGGTGAAGGATAGGTTCGCAGGAAGTTGGAGGGCAGGAGGGGTAGAGCGGCAAGAGGTCAAAGAAAGGACAAGGGCAAAAGAAACAAGTCGGAAAAACGAAAAAGGCACTGAGAAGAGTAGGTGAGGAGGGGGTTGGCGCTCAACGCTCAACTTGTGAGAGGTGAAGGGAGACGATAAGGTAGTATTATGAATTTTGCGCAAGATGTGCGGGTGGAGAAAGAAGGATGAGCCGGAAAAATAGTTCTGCTTCGGCTCAGAGGGTTCTGATTGTGGATGATGAAGCCGATGTTGCGTATTCGTTTCAGAGGGTATTGGCGGAGGAGCCTGTGGAGGTGGTGGGGGTGACGAGTGGGTTGGAAGGGCTTAAAAAGCTGAAAAAGGAGCCATACGATCTTGTTTTGCTGGATGTCAGAATTGGGGCAGAGCATGGAATCGAGATTTTTAGGCAAATCCGAAAAGAGCATCCGAAACAGCTCGTGATTGTTATGACTGCCCATGGCACGGCTCAAACTGCCATTGAGGCCATGAAGTTGGGGGCGTTTGATTATATTTTGAAGCCGTTCGATGTTCCGGAGCTTCTCTCGATCCTTCGGAGGGCATTGCAGACGGCGGCTTCGATGAGGGAGTTGGTGGCGAGTGAAGGAAAGCATTTGCAGGATGAGAAAGCTCCAGGGTTGATTGGGGCTTCAGCCGCCATGCAGAAAATCTACAAATTGGTAGGGCAAGTAGCTCGGGCGGATGCGGCGGTTTTATTGGTGGGCGAAAGCGGGACCGGTAAGGAGTTGGTAGCCCGGGCGATCTATGCCAACAGTCCGCTGGCGGCTCGCCCGTATGTGGCGATTAACTGCGCGGCCATTCCTGACACTTTGCTGGAGAGCGAGCTGTTTGGACATGAGCGGGGTGCCTTTACGGGGGCGCTGACGCAGAGGATTGGAAAGTTTGAGCGGGCGGATGGGGGAACCATCTTTTTGGACGAAATTGGGGATATGCCACTGGCATTGCAGGCAAAACTTCTGCGGGTTCTGCAAAACGGAGAGTTTCAGAGATTGGGTGGTGACCAGACCTTGCGGACCAAAGTGAGGGTGATTGCAGCTACGAACAAGGATCTGACGGCGATGGTAAAGGAGAAGACCTTTCGGGAGGACCTTTACTATCGGATTCATGTGGTGCAGATCCAGCTTCCCCCTTTGCGGGAACGCGCGGAGGACGTGTTGCCTTTGGCTGAGCATTTCTTAAAGCGGGAGGGCAAAGATCGGGGGCTAAAATTTTCCTCAGCCAGCAAAAAGGCTCTGCAGAGTTGGCGTTGGCCGGGGAATGTAAGGGAATTAGAGAATGCGATTACGCGGGCGGTGGTGTGTGCGGCGGCGGAATCGATTGAGCCAGGAGATTTGCCACCTGAAGTAGTGGGGGCCGCTTCTGCGAGACAGGTTGGCGGTGAGACTGGGTGGTGGAGTATGGTGAGACAGGTAGCAGGAGAGGGAGGAGACTTACTTGCTGCTGGAGAAAAGATTTTAGTCGAGAAAGCGCTTGGAGAAGCCAATGGAAATGTGAAGCGGGCTTCAGAGATTCTAGGGGTGACCCGTGCTGCTTTGAGGACTCGAGTGGATCGATACGGGCTGGCCGGGCAGGATTAACTGACGAGCTTCGCCAGGGGTTTGGGCAGGGGAGAGGTGAAGCGAAGCTCTTGGGATGTTACGGGATGGATCAAGCGCAGGAAGGAGGAGTGGAGACCGAGGCGGCCTGCGGGATCACTTTTTGCGCCGTACTTTTCGTCTCCGATGATTGGGCAACCCAAAGAAGAGAGTTGAACGCGGATCTGATGGCGCCGACCTGTTTCGAGTGTGAGTTCCACGAGTGAGCGGTGACGATTGTGTTTGAGGACGCGGTAGTGGGTGACGGCGTGGCGGGTAAGCGGGGAGGCAGGGCGAATAAAAACTTTAAAGGGGTTTGATTCGTCCAGATCGGATTCAAGAGTTCCTGAGTCTTGGGGCAGACGTCCCTCGACGACCGCTTCATACTTCTTTTCAAACTGATCCCATCGACTTTGGAGGATTTCCTTGGTTTCGGGGGTTTTCGCGAAAACCATTAGACCTGAGGTTTGGCGATCGAGTCGGTGAACGATCCAAACCCTCTCTTTGGAGCGGGGATGAGCTTGCCGAACATACTCGGTAAGCTGGAAGTACGCGGTCTTCTCGGGCTCCGCCTCACTGGCGATACTCAGCAGGTTCTCGGGTTTGGAGATGACGAGGAGGTGGGCGTCTTCGTAAAAGATTTTAATTCCCGATGGCAAACTGGTTTTTGGGGAGGCGAAACGATCGGATCGAATCGAGACGGAATCTCCGATAACTAAGGGATGGTTGAACTGGGATACGGGGCGGCCGTTGACAGTGACGGCTTGGAATTTGAGCCATGTTCGGATCTGTTTTTTCTTCTCTTCCGGCCATGCCTTGAACATCTGCTCCAGCAGGGGGCCAGGTTGAGAGGCGAGGAAAGGCTTGGGCATCGAGGCATCTTGGCGGAAAAGTCGCTTCAAGGGAATGTTTGGAGATTGGTCGAAAAGGGCAGGAGAGGTAGGGTTCTGGAATGAGGATTCTCTTTCTAGGGGACATTGTGGCCGAGCATGGCCGGGAGGCTTTGCGGGATATGATGCCTCGTCTGATTGAAGAGTTCGCCCCCGATTTCATTGTGGTGAATGGGGAGAATGTCGCGGGTGGGAACGGGATTACCCCTAAGCTCGCATACGATATTTTTCGGGCAAAGGTGGACGTGATCACTCTGGGGGATCACTG
>JBBAWA010000061.1:0-1253 GCA_040397425.1 Methylacidiphilales bacterium | reverse complement strand
ACGACTTCGGAGAAGATTGCTTTCGGGCATGCGTTCGATGGAAAGGTTTCGGCTGTGGTGGGCACTCATACTCACGTGCAGACAGCAGATGAGAAAGTTTTGCCAGGAGGAACGGCATATATTACGGATGTGGGCTTCTGTGGAGCGCACGATTCTGTGATTGGGCGGGAGAAAAGTTTCATTGTGGATCGGTTTCGGACCTTGATGCCCGTGAAAATGCACCTGGCTACGGGGGGGATTCAACTGGATGGGGTGGTGATCGATCTGGATGAGGAGACGGGCAAGGCCACGGCGATTCAGAGGATTCAACGACCGAAGTGAATCGGGTTGAACCGCTGAGCGTGTCTGCGCTGACGGCGCAGATTAAGGAGATTCTGGAGGATCAGGTGGGGGAGGTTTCAGTGCAGGGGGAGATTTCCAATCTGAGGCATCAATCTTCTGGGCACTACTACTTCACCTTGAAGGATGAAGGGTCCCAGATTCCGTGTGCGTTGTTTAAGGGGTCGGCACTGCGTTTAGGAGTGCAACCGCAGGATGGCGCGAAGGTGGTAGCAGAGGGGGAAGTGTCGGTGTATGCGCCTCGTGGGGCGTATCAGTTGATCGTCAGAAATCTCCAACCTGCTGGAAAGGGAGATTTGCACCAACGATTTGAAGATTTGAAAAGAAAATTGCAGTTGGAGGGTCTTTTTGCGGAGGAGCGGAAGCGGGAGATACCGGAATTTGTGGAGAGGGTTGCTTTGGTGACCAGCCCAACGGGGGCGGCGGTTCGGGATGCGATTCATGTCCTGCAGAGGAGATGTCCTCGGGTTCAGCTGACGGTGTTTGGAGTGAAGGTTCAGGGTGAGGGGGCTGCGGAGGAGGTAGCTGAGGCGATCGAAGAGATAGGTCGGAGAAAAATGGCGGATGTGGTGCTGGTCGTAAGAGGAGGAGGAAGTTTGGAGGATCTGTGGGCGTTCAATGAGGAGGTGGTGGCGAGGGCGGTGGTTGCGAGTCCGATCCCGGTGATTAGCGGAGTCGGTCATGAGACGGACTTTACAATTTGTGATTTTGTTGCGGATGTGAGGGCTCCAACTCCTTCGGCGGCGGCGGAGATCGTGAGTCGACCGGATGAGGATTGGCGGGAGGAGGTACAGGAGTGGTCGGAAAGATTTCATGAAGCCGCCCAACAGTTCCTGGATGAGAAAAAGAGGCGTGTGGAGGATTTGGCGGGGAGTTATGTTTTTCGTGAGCCGGGGAAGATGGTGGAGATGAGT
>JBBAWA010000060.1:6527-9604 GCA_040397425.1 Methylacidiphilales bacterium | reverse complement strand
AGTCCCCGACCCCTCCGCTCTTTCACTTCTAGTCGTTGGTTTAGGTGGAATGGCGATGATTCGGCGTCGTCGGTCGTAATCGCACTCCTCTACTAATACCTTCTAAATCTTGGCGGCCTGATTGATATGATTTTCATCTCAAAGCCGCTTGCTGATTTAGCAGGGTTTGCGGGGGCAGAGTGCGTGGTTAATTTTTGAGGGCAGACAAGACGAGCACTGCATTCACGGCGGCGTAGATCCCAAGCAATGCGACTCCCATAAGCATATTGATGAACTTGCTATTTGTGTCGTCGGAGTTGTGAGGAAAGATTTTATCTGATGTGATTGTCCAAAGGAACGTGATCAAAATTAAAACGAATGTGGTCACATGAATCGAGTCCAACAAGGTGAAAACATCCGTCGTGCCGAGCTCTGATGTTCCGCCCCTCATGCTCAAGGAGGCTGCAAAAAGGGAACCGATGATAATCTGGATCCTCGCGATAACTAGCATCTCAAAACGAAAAACGAAAAAGAAAGATAGGAGCACTAATATCGCTGCAAGGTAGGGAATTATCGTCATCTTCCAAAATACGGCGAACGATTCGCGCTCGAGCTCTATACGGATCCTGAATTCCGAGTATTCACTGCTCGATGGGGAGGTTTTCGAGGGATCTCCAAAATTTGTCCTATAGCGGTGGCTGCCCGATTCGATGGAGAAATCGTGTATGCGCCAACCCGCGGGGAGGAGGGCATCTTTGGCTGATGAGTTGATTTTATCTGCGGAGAAAAAGATATTTGAGGAGTCGAGTGAAGTTTCCTCGATTTGGATTTGCAGGCTGGGTCGGTTTATTGGGAAATCTTTTAGGTCCCAATTCGTACGAAATTTTCCCATAACATTAACGGAGGCCCATAGTTTGCCGTCCACCAGTTTTTCCGTGGCAGTGATCTTTTTGACATCAATGCCGGAGGGGTAATCCAGTGTTTGGATCCAATTTGACATTTTGGAAGGAGTCACAGCCCAAAGCCAGAAATTGGCTTGGAATGAGGAGGACTTGGGGTCGAAATCACCCAATTCAACCATGTAAATTCCGAGCGGGACTGTTTCGGTTGGACGCTTCGATGCTGTTGTGTCGGCGCTGACCCAAGACATCCCGATGAACAGGAAAATAATCGAGATGTTGGATAATTTCATGACCACACTTTGTTTTATGTGTATCGCTTCTGCAAGCTCATAGCCATATTGAGGTGATTTTCAGATTTTGTGGCTGGCTGTGGTCTAAATTCGTTGTGAACAACTACATTTTCTGAGTTGCTCCTAATGTTTGTTTTTGAGATTTTTAATTTTTAACCAGTACCAAAAAGGAGAATAAAACTCATGAAGAAACAGATCAGCACAATTATGACAGCCGCTTTGGTGGCTTTTGTCGCAACCTCGATGGCGGACAGCACCCCGGAAGCCTCTGCCCAAGACACCAAGAAGATGGTGCAAAACAACTTCGTTGAAACAGCCCAGAAGGGGATCAAGCTCTCTGGTTATGTGGACGCTGGATACAGCTACAACTTTAATGGCCAGCCTCAACAAGTGGTGGCAGGCCGTGAAGGTGTAGATACGGCATACAAGGGAGATTTTAACCTTTATGCGGTTAAGATTGCCCTCGAGAAGGCACTCACCTCTGAGAACAAAGCGCAGGCTGGGTTCAGAACAGATGTGATGATCGGTGAGGATGCGAACTATCTCATCAATCGGGAAAGCGGTATTTCTCGGAGCGACAATTCCGAAAACAATGACTCCAACGCGCTATTTCTTGAGCAGGCGTATGTTGCTATTCGTGCCCCTGTAGGCAACGGATGGGACTTCAAGGTGGGTAAGTTCGTTTCGATCCTTGGCTATGAAGTGATTGAACGCCCGGCCAACATGAATGTTACCTACGGATTGCTCTGGCAGCAGTTCCCTCTTTACTACACCGGCGTATTGTCGTCCTACCGTTTTGACGACTATGTGGATGCCAAGATTGGTGTAGTCAACGGCTCAAACAGCGACAACAACACTACCACTGGTTTGGGTGGGGACGGGTGCGCTGTCCTAGCGGCCCTGAATGTCACAGCGCCTGGTGGAAACGCAAACTGGAGCAACAATTTTCAATATAGCTCGAACGCCGAAAGCAATACTGCCGATACTCAGACGGGCGCCAGCTCGACATCGGTCGGTAAATTGAACAACAGCTCCGGAACTGGGTACACGTTCATCTACAACTCGTGGGGGAATTGGGCTCCGAAATTTGCCGATGATAAGCTGCTCTTTGCATTCAACAGTGTACTTGGTACGGCGAACTCTAATAACAGCCAGAATTCGTCGGCGGGCTTGGGAAACAGCGGGGGAGCCACCTGGTATGGCGCAGGGGCCTATGCGAAGTACCAGTTTAACGACTGGTTCTCATTGTCCAGCCGAGGTGAATATTTGGGGGGCAATAATATGGGTCTAGTTTCCAGCTATCCTCCCTACTCAGAAGCGGGTTTGAGTTGGTGGGAATACACCCTCACTGCCGGTTTCAATGTCATCGACAACCTCTTGATCCGTGCTGAGTACAGGATGGATTGGGGCACCAACAGCACTCAAGGAAATCTGAATAATGTGCAGCTAAGTGGTTTTGGTAGCGGGCCTTCGTACTACGCCGGGGCTGAAATCGTTTACAGCTTCTAAATCGATTTCTGGTTTCCAAGAAAACCCTGGGGGGCTTCGGCCTCCCGGGGTTTTTTGTCTTTGGGTCTTGGTGGTTTTTTTAGGCTTTCGGATTGTATACGAGAAGATTGGATCCTGGGTTATGACCTCAGGGATACGGAAAGAGCTGTAACGTCGTTAAGGTGTGCGGCCTACAATTATTCACATTCGGATGCAATATCTTGTAGTTAAAGCCATTCTAAAAACTATATATAGGGGTCTATGGGTAGTAGCAAATGGGTCTTTTCATCCTTTTTTACTGTTGGGTTATGTCTTTTTTTAACGGGATGTGCCCAGTGGGGGGGGAAAGTATTGGAGAACAACCACGTCGCCTTTAACGAGGCGGTGGCGGATTCGATGGACAAACAGATGCTTCTCA
>JBBAWA010000060.1:0-6427 GCA_040397425.1 Methylacidiphilales bacterium | reverse complement strand
CACGTCGCCTTTAACGAGGCGGTGGCGGATTCGATGGACAAACAGATGCTTCTCAATGTGGTCCGAATGTCAAAAGGCAACTCCACCCAGTGGTTGATGGTCAGTTCCATCAACGTGAATACTTCCGTGTCGGCAGCCGTGAATGGAAATGTGGATGCCGTGACTCCTCCAGGCTTGGGGGCAAGTGGGGGAGGTGGTGTTGGGGGCAATTTCAATTATACGCCGAATATCACCTATATTCCGCGACAGGGCGAGGAGTTGGCCAAAGAGATGATGTCACCGATCCCAGTGGAAAGCATAGAAAAGATGGTTTCCGCAGGCTGGCCGATTAGTTGGGTGCTCTTCCTGGCCTGCGAGCGGTTTCAGGGGGTCAATTCCTTTGATGTGACTCTAGGTACGTCTATGGGTCTAGATGATGCCAAATTCGGACGGTTGCTGGAGCTGATGGACCACTTGCAGTATAAACAGCTGATCTCCATGAGTCTGACGCCCCAAGCGATCACTTGGAACGATCATCCGGTCCCTGATAGTGAAGTCAATTTGGACCGTCTTCTTCAGTCGGAAAAGGATCGGATTTTTTACAACAAACGAACGGATGGGGCTGGGTACGACCTGGTAAGCATTGCATCCGTTCCCGTTTTCACTGTTTATCCCAAGGCGATGAATACGATGGAGGGAAAGGAGCTGTGCCAGATGCTGGATTTACCAGGTGCGGGAGATTATCGGATGGTCTCTGTTGAAAACTGCCCCATTGAGGGGAAGCGGATTTCTATTCGTACCCGCTCTTTGTCTGCCCTTATGCGGTTGATGAGTTATGGTGTTGATCCGGCCGTCGAATCTCCCGAACCCACTCCAGATGTCGATACCCCTGAGGAATTGTGGAAGCTGATGCAAAGAGTTGATTTTTCAGCGTACGACGCGACTCAGGACGTCCGGGCAGTTTTCCGGATCCATCGAGACGCATCCAGACCGGATGGATCCTCCGTGATGGTCGATTATGCCGGGGACTATTATTCGATCCTCGATAAGGATAGGACTTCGAAGGCGATTTTCGCGTTGGTGACCGATTTCTATAACCTGCAGGTGAAAAGCGATAGCAGCATTGCTCCTATTCTGACAATTCCCGTTGGACGATAGAGACCGAACTATGCTGGTGATGGTTCTAGTAGCGGTTCTGTTCACTGTTTTCTCTCCAACACGAGGAATGACAATGGATCAAGCAGACCGACCATTTCCTGCTGGCTCGGTGGCTTACTTGCAGGAAAACAAAATTTGAGTCCTTTGAATAAGCGGGAAATGTTTTCTGATTGGGCGAACCGATTACTTTATGCCGTTCAGTTCGGGTATGTTCTCCATGATGTTACGGATCATAATTTCGGAATCGTCAATCTGGATCCAGCCGACCTTGGGATACTCAAGGTCAATGATCAGATAATTGGTAAAGGCCACGAACCCGAGAAACAGGAAGATGTGGGGCCAGCTTTTCTTTTTCAGCATTGAGATCTGATAACCCAATAAAAAAGAGGCCACTAGAGAAAGGGTCAAAAGAAAGAGCATAATGATCATGGGGGGATGGAAACTGGTAAGGATCTTGCGTGAGGTGGTGAGGCTGCGTAGTTCGCTTAGGGTGGACAGAAGCGTTAGTGCGGCACGTCGATCCACATTCGAGTTGGTGGCCTTGATCACGGATTTCCAAAGTTGATCTTGAATCTGATAGGAGTGAAGGGTTTCCAGTTGAAAGGCGTCTAGGTCCGATCGTAACCGGTAACAATTGAGGCGCGTCCGAAGATAGTCTTTGATGAGGGCGCGAAGTTGGGGCTGTTCCGCAGAAGGCATGAGGTCGACCTGAAAGTAGCCTCTGGCCAACGCATTCGCTTCTTCAACGATGATTTTTTTCCGTTCATCATGCCGGTGCATGGCGCCTGAGAAAGCGAAGGCGAGCAGGAGTCCGTAAACCGCGAGGATGGGGCCATCAACAATGCCGATCCATTCCTTGCCTACAGACTGTTTCCTGGCCAGTTGCTTACGACCCCACGAACGACCTAATTCCAAGCAGCCGTACATTCCCAAAACCATGGCGATGTAAATGGGGATGGCATCCAGTTCGTTCCAGATATCGAATGAAAAGAGTGAATGCATCATTGACGATATTAGGTCTGAACGGGGAAAAGACGCAATTCGTAGCTAGGAGAGTAGGTCCCGTGACAGTTCGTGACAGTAAAGTTACAACTCGTGGAAGACTTTGCTTATTCCGACTATTTCAACCCACTCAAACCCATCAGGTTCAAAATCAACGCAAAGAGCAGCGCCCCCAGGAACGTGCACACCGGCAGCGTCAAAACCCACGCCGTAAGGATGCTTCTCACGGTGTTCATCTGAACCCCAGAGTGGTTAGCCGCCATCGTTCCCGCAATACCGGACGATAAAACATGGGTGGTGCTTACTGGCAAACCAAAGTGGTCTCCCAAGACAATGGTTCCCATCGCCATGGCTTCCGCCGAAGCGCCCTGTGCATAGGAAAGATGTTGTTTGCCGATCCGCTCCCCCACGGTCTTCACAATCCGCTGGTATCCCACCATCGTTCCAAGACCTAAGGCCAGAGCCACCGCCACCTTCACCCACAGGGGAATGAAGTTCACCAACTGTTGGGAGGCGTTGGCCATCTGCCTCTCCATCGCCGAAACCTCTGGTTCTTCGTCCAGCAGGCCATGGCGATCCAACTTCACGATGGCGTGGGACACAAGATACATATCCGTGCGTAGAGCCCCCCGATCCACCGGATTGATCTGTTCCAGGCTCTTCAAGCCCCGCACCTGTTGCTCAATCTCTTTGCTTAAACCCGAAACAGCGGCCGTCACCTCTGGGGTGAACTCCCTACGGCTTTTCATATAGATGGCTAACACATCGCGAGCTTTCTTGCCTTGGATTGATATTCCGTGTTCATTCGTCTCAAAATCTTTGACCAAAACGTTCGCGGCCTGCTCAATCTTGGCGATTGCATGGGGATGGGAGCCCAGATTGAGCGCATAAGTACCTGGGAGGATCCCAACCAGAATGAGCATGATCAGCCCCATGCCTTTTTGCCCGTCGTTAGATCCGTGGGCGAAACTTACCCCCGTGCAGGTGAACAAGAGAATTCCCCGGATCCACTTGGGTGGTGGCTTGGGGGTGTCGGGAGAGCGGTAGAGTTCGGGGTTGGGGAGTAACTTTTTGGCCAACAGCAGAAGGGCGGCCGCCCCTAGAAAACCGATTACCGGAGAGGCAAGGAGCGCCAGGCAGACCTCCAAGGCCTTGGTCCAGTTGACCCCATCACTGATGGAGTGGGCTGGGCCCATGATAGAGTTGGCGAGTCCGACCCCGATGATGGAGCCTACCAAGGTGTGAGAACTCGAAGCCGGAAGGCCCAGATACCAGGTCCCCAGATTCCAGGTGATGGCGGAAATGAGGAGTGAGAAGACCATAGCGAATCCTGCCGAGGTACCGACGTTCAGCACTAATTCGACGGGGAGTAGGTTGATGACCCCAAATGCCACCGCTCCTGAGGAGGTCATGACTCCGATCAGATTCCAAATTCCGGACCAGACCACCGCGGGGGTGGGCTTTAGGGTGTGGGTGTAGATCACGGTGGCAACCGCGTTGGCGGTATCGTGGAACCCGTTCACAAATTCGAATGCCAAGGCCACCCCGACAGCCAGGCAAAGAAGCGTTATGGTGAAGTAAGCGGCGTGGGAGTCCATGCTGAGAGGGGACTTTGGTTCAATCCTTGCCAACTGGCAATCCCAAGAAGGACGCAAAGAGGTTTATAAATGCCAGCCCGTCCGCGTTGCTGGGATGACTCATTTGGCCCCATCCTCCGAGGGGGAGGGTCCAAATCCCCAAAGTGAAAAATCCAAATCGTTCTCCCTTCGAATCTGAAACTCAGCCGGCTGGCCTTCCACCCAAAGATTTCTGATTTTGGTCATTCGAGGGGACTGAATCAGCAGTGCGGGCGCATACTTGCCTTTACCCATCAACATCTCCTCTCCGTTAGGTCCAAGAAAGATCAAGAGATTCTCTTCTTCCGATTTTTTGTTGGGTAGATCTCCAAACTGTTCCCGCCAGACAGCTTGGGCCTTGGCCTCGGTCCAAGGACTCTTTCCGCTGAAATAGCGAATCTGTACGCACTCTCCTGTGAGAAATAGGTACTGCGCTTGCCTTCCGGACGTAGTTTTGTCCTCCGCCACGGCTAAAACAAAGGTTCGATTGTACAGAAGGGTTTCCCGCACAACCGCAAGGTTCTTTAAAATCTTTAGATCCGTCAGTGACTTGCCCAATTCGGCAAAAGCAAACCCTGTTCCCAACATCCAGATGCCCGCAAGTAACAAGCCTCTATGCATCCCTCTCTTATATTGTGTTCTATCAACTTCGTCGAATCGCGCATGAAGGCGCCATCCATTTGCATTCAGGGTTCGGGATGCGTAATTGAGTTCACAGATCTTGTGTAGAACAGGAAACCTATCAGGATGTGGAAATGGAAAGAGTCGATTGTCCCGATCAGTCGAAGTTCACTCATGAACAGCGAGAGCAGTTCGACAGGGTGCCCATCAATCTCACGAGGATGTTACTGCACTGCCCGGTCCCAATGGTTCAATCCTTACTCGATTTTGCTTTGTCGTTTCGCACGGGAAATCTTGAGCCCAAAATTAGGGAGTTAGTGATTCTGAGGATGGCCACTATGCGAGGGAGTTCCTACGAACTTAAGCATCATCTCCCGGCTGCGAAGATGGTTGGGTGGAGCGAGATAGAAATATCTGCCATCACCTCGGCTCAACCCTCCGGTCTTGATCAGAAACTCTCTGTCATGATTCAGGTGGTAGATGACTGTTCTAAATTAGGAAAGGTGACTGACTCCACTTTTGAGAAGGCGTCAAAGATCTTTTCAACTTCCGAAATCGCGGAAGCGACGCTTCTTGCGGGGCTCTACGAAATGTTGGCCTGTTTTCTGAAAACCATGGGTGTGGATATGGATCAACATCCCTTAAACTGGAGTGAGGTGGACCGAGGTAGCAGTAGTGTCCGCCAGACAACTTTGCCATAACCATCCCCATGAAGAGCCATCGAGTCTTCCTGCCTTACTGCACCTTACTTTTGTTTTATTTCCTCTGCCCAAGCCTCCATGCGGATAGTCCACTAGAGACAAAGATGAATCAGATGCGGAGAAGTTTTCGGGAGTTGAAGAAAGCCATGGCAGCCCCGGTGGAATCCGATAAGCAGAAGTATCTTTCGTGGGTGGCTGATTTAAAGACAGCTGCTGAGGCCTCCAAAATCTTGGAGCCGAAAAAAACCTTCAATGTCTCATCAGAGCAAAAGACGGCATTTCTTGAGGGATACAAGAACAAGATGGATGAGCTAACCGAAGAAATTGATTCCTTGGGAAAGGCAATCGAAGCGGGCAAGTGGGAGGAGGCCAAGGCTCTTGTCGGTCAGATCAATCAGGTGCAAAGGGAAGGGCATCAGAAATACCGCTCGGAGAGTAACGAGCACTAATTTCTTAGTACGAGATTTTTGTGGGAATTTGATAGGGAATAGTTTACCGGTACCGCATCGTCCGAGGCTTCAGGTTGAATTTATTTTCTTACGTGCTTAAGGGGATCGCCATTCGTGTTCGTAAGCATTCCGAAATTGCCCAGGCAGTACCCTTGCGCTTGAGCCCCCTCAATTCCGCAGCGAGAGCATGTAAAAAACTTCTCGGGCCGAGCGCTTGCAGATGTGCCTGTTGAAGCGCCAGATTTCATGGCTTCTGAACCAGCACCCGTTCCTGAGCTGGAAGCCGTGCCCGAGGATGGATTGGACGAAGTTCCTGAGGCACCTTGTTGACTGGATTGAGAGCTACCGAGCCCCTGAACATTTGGTTGCGTATTATTGTTCAGTCCTTGAACGGTTGGTGTAGCGCTGGTTCCTGAAAGACCTTTGACTTCTGGTTTCATCGTTTTGGAGTCCAGACCCTTGACCTCGGGTTGTGATGATTGAGCTAAGAGAGTAGTTGATGGAAGCCATGCAATCAGGACGACAAAGGGGAACAGCGATGTTATCATGATTGAGCAAGAACCTTGAGACTTCACGTTTTGATTCAATAACTTAAACGATGCGTTTACAACATAATTGTATCCGATTCCCGTAACCTTATTTTACTTGTTCTTGTCTTAAGTGCTATACAGCTTAGCAAATATGAAGTTCATAACTCTCTTGCTTTCACTCATTTCTTTGTCCTTTGCTCAAGCACAAGCGCCCGCTCCTGCGCAGGCACCCGCCCCTCAGGAAGGCCCCATCATCACTTGGGCTGATGCCAATGATCAGGACTATTATGTGCCCAACGGCTACGGCGGCTACTACTATGGAGGCGGGTATTATGGTTACGGTGGCGGCTATGGGGGAAGAGGGAGGGATT
>JBBAWA010000059.1:0-9833 GCA_040397425.1 Methylacidiphilales bacterium | reverse complement strand
ACTCCGCTCCCGCGATGTTGCCGCTTTCATTTTTGAACCCGTCCAAGGCAAAGGAGTTAAATACCCGTCCGATGATTACTTTCCCGCCGCTCAGGAGCTATGCCGAAAATACGGCACCCTTTTCATCTCCGATGAAGTTCAGACCGCTCTAGGCCGAACCGGTAAGTGGTTCGGCTTCCAACACTGGAACCTTGATCCCGACATCGTCACCATGGCCAAAGCCTTGTCCGGTGGCTATGTCCCCTGCGCCGCCATCGTCATGCGTCGCCCTATCTACCAAGGCATTTTCTCGCGCCTTGATCGTTGTGTCGCCCACTCCACCACCTTCGGTCGAAACAATCTCGCCATGGCCTGCGGACTCGCCAGCCTCCACGTCACCGAAAACGAGCACCTTGTTGAAAATGCCGCCCTCCGAGGAGAACAGTTGATGTCTAGACTCCGCGACCTTCAGGAAAAACATGACGTCATCTCGGAAGTCCGAGGCAAAGGCCTAATGATCGCCATCGAGTTCAAGGAACCCCGCTCTCTGAAACTCAAACTCGCGTGGAAAGCCATCCATGCAATGGACAAGGGGCTCTTCCCCCAGATGATTGTCACTCCCCTTCTTCAAAAACACCGAATCCTCACACAGGTCGCCGCCCACAACTCCGACATCGTGAAGATCCTGCCTCCCCTGATCATCGGCGAGAAAGAGATCGATCGCTTTGTCACCGCATTCGACGACGTTCTCAGCGATCTCGGCAAATTCCCGGGCCCGCTTTGGGACTTCGGCCAAAATCTCGTCAAAGCCGCACTCTCCCAAAAGAAGTCTTTAGCCGAATCGGTTCCAGCCTAACCCCACGTGTCCGCCATTCTCTACGTCAAGGAGGGCTGCCCTTGGTGCGAGGACGCAGAATCGGAACTCCATAAACTCGGCGTGAAATACGAACGCCGAGAAGTCCGCTCCAATCCCGCTTACTTCAACGAAATGAAAGAGATCTCGGGCCAATCAAAAGCCCCAGTCCTCGATATCGATCGACGTATTCTCGCTGATTTTGGTGTCGAGCAACTCCCTGCTTTTCTCAAAAACTCGTAAAAATCGTTGCGGGGGCAGGATTTGAACCTGCGGCCTTCAGGTTATGAGCCTGACGAGCTACCTGGCTGCTCCACCCCGCAATAAAATTATGCTCTTGAAGAGGAGTGGAGTCAATCTCGCCTCAGGAATCTACCTTGAGTGCTTGATTTCTCCGCGTTCCTCTCTTGTCTCCGGCTCTCGATTCCTTATATCAATCCTATGTTTGCAGCCGCTGGAATCCTCTATGCCTTCCAACATTCCGAACCAGCAGGCAAAGCCGTTCTTTTCTTTCTTTTGCTTGGCTCGATTTTTAGCTGGTCGGTGATCTGGTCAAAATGGGTTCAGCTCAATGCTGTTCTTAAATCGACCCGCGCTTTTCTCCCCATCTTTCGATCTGCAACGGAACCCCTCGAGCCCTACCTCTCAGGTCGTCCCCCAGGCGATTCCCCCCAAGCCATCATCTACAATGCTGGCGCAAAGGAACTCTGCTTTCATCTCACAGGCTCCTCCGTAGTCGACTCCACGCTCGCCGCCCGACTCTCCTCCGCACGCTCGATCAGCGAGACAGGAATGAACTCCGTCCGCACGGCTATGGAGCGTGCTGTGGGCGAGGAATCTCTCAAGCTTGAATCAAACCTCATTCTCCTCGCCACCGCCGTCAGCGGCGCCCCCTTCCTAGGCCTCCTTGGCACCGTTTGGGGCGTAATGGATGCCTTTAGTGGTATCGCAATGGCAGGCCAAGCCAGTCTAGCCGCAATGGCTCCTGGTGTATCCGGAGCACTCATAACAACCGTAGTCGGCCTACTCGTCGCCATTCCCGCGATGTTTGGTTACAACTTCCTCACCACGTCCATCCGCAGCCAAAACATCCAGATGGAAAACTTCGCCGCAGAATGCGCTGCCGTTTTCGAACACCGCTTCACCTCACGTTTATGAGACGCTCCCGTTTCCATGCCCAGACGCATAACCTTGCCGAGCTCAACATCACCCCCTTGCTCGATCTGGTCTTCGTTCTCCTGATCATTTTCATGATCACCACTCCTTTGATGGAACAACAACTTCCCGTGGATCTTCCCAAATCGACCACTTCGTTACCGACGACCATGCCCGATCCAAAATCAATCCTCTCTCTGACCCTCTCCAAAGATGGCTCAACCCTTTTGGGCTCAGAAAAAGTTAGGATCGATCAACTCGCAACTCTTCTCACTCAACGAAAAGCCCGTGACCCTGAGCTCGTTGTCTCCCTTCGGGCCGACTCCACCCTTCCTTACGAAACGATTTTCCGTGCCTTGGAGGCCGTCCGCTCCTCAGGTGCGCGCCTTGACCTCGCTAATACTCCGGACATTCGCAAGTGAATCCCCGCGGGCGCCCCTTTCGGCGTACCGTTCTGATCGTCTTCGGTATTCACGCGGGTCTTCTTCTTCTCTTTGGGCTCCCCATGGCCCAGTGCCACAAATCGAAACCCATTCAACCCGTTGAAATAATTGATCTGGGCTCTCTCCGCCCCGGTCCAGGCCTGCCTTCCCCCACTTCATCGCCGGCTCCAGCCACCCCATCCCAACCCGCATCCGAAATCCAAAATCCAAAATCCGAAATGCCTGTGGCGCCGAAGCCAGCACCTATTGAAGAAATAAAGCCCACCCCAACTCCCGCTGAGCCGAAAATTGAAACCCCTACACCCCCAGAGCTGGAACCTGAACCTGTTCCCACCCCAAAGCCTGAGCCCCTTCCTCAACCTGAACCCAAACCTACTCCCGCCCCCAAACATCAGGTCAAAGTCAGCTCCGCAAAGAAAAAAGTCTCCGTTTCAACCTCCCCCGCTTCAACGGAAAGCAAATCCACATCCACCCAATCCCGCGAACCAGCGGGCCCAAGCGCTTCAGACATCAAAAGCCGTCTGGCCTCAAAAATCCCAGGTGAAGCCGGTGGGGGCGGAGGAGACGGTTCTGGTAATGCAGGCCGACCCGACGGTGTTGCTGACGATTTCTCCTGGTATCGCGCCCTGATTAAACAATCGATCCAGTCCGCTTGGAAAAAACCCCCTATTCCCGCTGGCGAAAAGATCTATACCGAAGTCGAAATCAAAATTTCTGAATCCGGCGCAGTCACCTTTCTCCGAATCTCCCGACCCTCGGGCGATTCAGCCATGGATACCTCGGTCGAACAGGCTGTCCGATCCACTCCTCGCCTTGCGAAACCACTACCTGCTGGCCTTGGCTCCCCAGATTACACCGTCATTATCCAGTTCAAACTCGAGTAGGGAAAAGAAAAACCCCGGGAAGCCAAAGCCTCCCGGGGTTTGAAAGACTATCGTTGTTTAGAAGCTGTAGACCACCTCTGCACCCGCATAGTGACAAGGCCCTCCAGACTGCACTCCGGTCACCGCGTTGCTATTAGGCGTCACTTGGTCGGATGTGATCCCGGTCCCCCAATCCAGTCGGTACTCCGCACGAAGAAGCAGATTGTCGATCACGTTAAATGCCGAAGTGATCGTATAGCTCCAATAGTTGTTTCCCGTCAGGTGGCCACGTGAAAAGGTCGGAAAGTTATTGGCATTGGTCGACGTGGAAATCGCACCCGTTGTGCCGAATTTTCCAGCATTATTACTTCCCAAAAAATCCGCCCGACTTGCCAAACTAAACCAGTCGTTAAACTGATACTTGGTATAAATTGCCGCACCATACCAGGTTGTATTGACCGATATATTTTGAGTAGAACTCCAAGAGGCATTCCCTAGGGCCGTATCAAATGCAAACAGAAGTTTATCATTCGCAAATTTAGGCGCCCAGTTTCCCCAAGAATTATAAACGATTGCATACCCGTTAGCGGGCGAGGCAAAATTGTCCACTGGATAACTTGAAGTTGGCTGTTGCCCCGTGCCTAGCGGATTGTTTTGATAGCTTGTATTATTTTCTAAAGCTGTACTGTACTGAAAATTATTACTCCAGTTCGCATTACCGCCAGGGGCGGTTACATTCAAAGATGCGAGTACGGCGACTCCGTCGCTATTTGTATTGACCGTGGTGTTGTTGTCACTGTTTGATCCGTTCACAACACCCAACTTTCCATCCAAGTAATCATCAAACCGATAAGAGGATAGTACTCCTACATAGGTCAGAGGAAATGCGTTCTGCCAAAGCTGGCCATAGGTAATATTCATGTTAGCTGGCCGTTCAATCACCTCGTATCCCAAGATGGTGACAAATTTTCCAACTTTAAAATCCCAACCATTCCCGACCGGAGCCCGAAGGTTCACATAAGCCTGTTCCAAGAACAATGCGTTGGAATTGCCCTGCCCATTGTAGTTGCTGTTGACGCCCGAACCGGCATTGGAAGGTTGGCCGCGATTGATCAACATCTGAGCGTCTTCACCAATCATCACGTCTGCCCTAAATCCGGCCTGAGCGCGATTCTCACCAGTTAAGGCTTTCTCCAATGCAATCTTGACCGCATAGAGATTAAAATCTCCCTGCTGAACTGAATCATCCGCAAATCGGCTATTCACCTGGCCTCCAGAAACCGAACCCGTGAAGTTGTAGCTGTATCCCGCATCCACGTATCCAGAAAGCTTGATGCCCTTCTGAGCTGTCTCGACAAAATTATTTTGAACTATTTTTTTTGTGTCTTGAGCGGAAGCTTCCGGAGCGCTGTCCGCCAAGGACAAGCTGAGCACGGCCGCAAGCACGCCAAGAATCGCTGTAATATTCTTGATCATTTTATTTTTAGTATCTCCTTTGGTTTGAGTTTCACGTGTCAAATGGAATAATTTTCGCACGAGAGTTTAATTCAAAGTGTTTAAATTTTTCTTTGAGAACAACTCTGTTAATAACTTTTAAATGATCACGTTTGTTGAATGCAAAATTTCACTCGCACTTTGGCTCCCATGCTCTTGTCTCTCGCGATGAAACTACTCCTCCCTATCCTCCTACTCACCCCCTGCCTTCTCTCTGCACAATCAGCCGCCCCCGTGATCGTCATCGAACAGACACGCAAGGTCGACGTTGCCGTTTCCCCCATTGCTGGAACCGAAGGTCCCACCCTTACAAAAGTCCTCCAAAACGACCTAGACCGCTCAGGTGCTTGTCGGGTAGTCGAGCCCGCATCTGCCGCCTTCACTCTCTCTGCCACTGTCACGCCCACTGGCGTCGCAGGTCGCGCAATCCCAAAAGCTGGTGGAGCCCCCTTAGTCGACTCCTCCTTCAACGGGGATGCCCGTCGCGCCACCCACCAGTTTGCTGACGCATTTGTGGAAGCCCTGACAGGCACTCCCGGATTTGCGGCCAGTCGAATTACCTTTGCCTCCGCTTCCGGTGGAAAAAAAAGCAAAGTAAAAGAGATCTACATCTCAGACATCGATGGAGCCAATGCCCGCCAACTCACGCAAGACTCCGCTCTTGGGTACTGCCCAAAGTTCTCCCCTGACGGAAACAAAATCGCCTACAGCTCGGATAAAAGCGGGTACCGCGACACCTATGTGATCGACCTTCCCACCAAAAAACGCTCAATCGTTGCCCAGTTCCCCGGTCAAAATACCGGAGCCACCTTCTCCCCCGATGGGCAAACTCTCGCACTCAGCCTATCCAAATTCGGAAATCCAGAAATCTGTACAATTCCATCCTCCGGAGGCCAACCTTCCCGCCTTACGAACACACGCGGGACCGACTGCTCTCCTTCCTGGTCCCCCGACGGAACCAAAATCGTCTACGTGTCCGATGAGCGCGGTAGCCCTGGCCTCTACATCCTTCCCGCAACTGGTGGAACTCCCGAAAAACTGAACACCGAATCCTCCTACACTACGGAGCCCGACTGGTCCCCCGACGGAAAAAAAATTGCCTACAGCATCACCTCAGGCGGAGGTCAGATCGGCGTCTATGACATCGAAACAAAAAAGGCTCGAATTGTAAGCCGCGGTTCTGGACTCGAAAGCCCCTCATGGACAAGGAATTCCCGTCACCTGGTTTGCTCTCAAAATGGGACGCTAGTTCTGCTTGACTCACTTACAGGGGAAGCTATCAAAGTACCCAATAACTTGAGTAACAACACCGAACCCAATACAACCCGCTGAAAATTATGAAATATACCTACCTCTCACTTCTAGCCCTCCTCGTCATCCTTTCCGGGTGCGCAGACAAAGATAAAAAAGGAGACGGCGCAGCCTTTGGCGATAGCACCGACAATATTTATGACCAATCTCTGCCTGAACGCTCCGGCAATCCTGACAACGCTGATTACGAAACCCTCAAAGCCGATACTGTCTTTTTTGCGTACGATAGTTTTACGATCGAAGCCAAGGAACGCCCTAAGCTCGATAAACTTGCGAACTACCTGAGTAACAACTCTAACACCAAGATCGTGATCGCAGGTCATACCGATGCCCGTGGCACCCCCCAGTACAATCTGGCCTTGAGCGAAAAACGCGCCAATGCCGTTCGCCAATACCTCATCGGCCTCGGCGCCAGTGGCAGCAACATCAGCACGATTGGTTACGGAGAAGATCGCCCCTCCTCTGAAGGCGAATCTGAATCCTCTCACAACTCGAACCGTCGTGCTTCTCCTGGGATCTTGCGTTAAGAAGGATCAGGCATCCGGCTGAAATTCCGCCGGAAATCACCTGGTGATTCCTGCCCCCACCTCATCGGCAAAGCCCCACCTCCTCCGCCTGCCCAACTGGCTAGGCGACTTCATCCTCGCACTCCCTTCCGTTCACCACTACCAAGGCTGGCTTAACCAACGCGCCCCTCTCCTGATCATCGGGCCCCCATCCCTTTCGGCTTTGGCTCCCATTCTAATCCCCGGAATCGAATATATTCCTGCACCCTCTTTTCCCTTTACCATCCACTCGATCCTGAAAAAAAAGCAGGTTTCTGCTGCCACACTCCTTCCCAACTCCCTCCGCGTTGGTTTCGAAACTCTCCCTATCTCTTATCGCGCGGGATTTTCCCGACCGCTAAGAAACTCTCTCGTCACAGAACACAAGCCCCGCAGAACATCCCCATACGGCTACGTGCACGTCGCCGACCAGTACCTCGGCCTATTGGAAGATCTTGGCCTGCCTAAAGGCAAAGCCGAGCTTCTCCCACCCCCCACTCTCCCCAAACCAAAAGATTCTCCCTCCCAGCCCTATCTAGCGATCCTTCCTGGCGCCGCTTACGGATCCGCCAAACGCTGGGTCCCTGGCTCCTTCGCTTCCGTGATCCGCGACCTCCAAAAGTCCCACTCCCTTCAACCGATCCTTATGGGTGGCCCTGGAGATGTCGAAGCCTGCCAAGCCGTTGCCCAATCACTAGGCTCCCCCATTACCGACCTCTCAGGAAAAACCACGACTCTTGAACTCGCTCACTGGCTTGCTCACGCCCGCCTCATCCTCTGCCACGACAGCGGCCCAATGCATCTGGCCGCCTTCCTCCGCAAACCCGCTGTCGCCATCTTTGGCTCGACCGAACCCGCATGGACGGGCCCCCTAGGCTCTTCTGTCGCCGTCGTCCGCCACAAAGTCTCCTGCAGCCCCTGCTTCCTCAAAACCTGCCCCATCGATCGGCGCTGTATGACCCGACTCACCCCCGAAGAAGTTTTGATTGCGTGCGTCCAAAGGTTGAACCAAAAATGAGCACTAAAGGCACATCTCGCGTGATGGCCGCCATTGGTACATCCCGCATTCTCGGGTTGGTTCGCGAAATTCTCCTTAACACCTTCCTCGGGGCAGGTAAGGAGCTCGATGCCCTAATCGCCGCCTTCCGCATTCCCAACCTCCTCCGCGATCTCTTTGCCGAAGGCGCCCTCTCGACCGCCTTCGTCACCACCTTCTCCCAAAAGCTGGCTAAGGAAGGGAAAGAGTCCGCCTTCCGCCTCGCCAGTAACGTCAACACTCTCCTTTTCATTGTCCTCTTTTTAATCGTCACTGCCGGGATCATCTTCGCAGATCCCCTCGTCCGACTCCTCAACCCAGGATTCGCAGCCGTTCCTGGAAAACTTGCTCTCACCGTCGAACTCACCCGGATCCTATTCCCCTTCATTCTCTTTCTTTCCCTTGCCGCCGTTTACATGGGACTACTCAACAGCCTCCACCACTTCGGTCTGCCCGCTTTTGCCTCCGCCGCCTTTAATTTCGTCTCCATCGCCGTAGGCCTACTCCTCGCCTGGATCCTTGATCCCACTTTCGGACAACGCTCCGTCTACGGATTCGCCATCGGTGTTCTTGTTGGAGGGCTGGCCCAGTGGCTCGTAATGGTTCCTCGCGCCATCTCCCTTGGTTATCAACCCCGCTGGCTTCTTGCATGGAACGATCCAGGCCTCAAACGGGTTCTCCGCCTTCTCGGTCCTGCATCCATCGGAGCTGCCGCCGTCCAGGTCAACGTCATGATTAACGGCTACTTCGCCTCTTATCTCGCGGACGGCTCTGTTACCTGCCTCAACAACGCCTTCCGCCTCATTCAACTTCCCATCGGCCTTTTCGGTGTCGCTGTCGCGACCGTAACGCTTCCCCATCTCGCCCGTCACGCTGCCTTGGATGAGAAAGTTGCCCTTCGTGATCGTCTACTCGTCGGTGTTCGTCAAACCCTGTTCCTGACCCTACCTGCAGCCATCGGTCTATTCCTTTTGGCCGAACCTATCGTTGCCTCGATATTCCAATACGGCCGATTCAGCTCAGAAAGCACCGCTCTGACAGCTCTAGCACTCAAAGGATACACTCTCGGCCTCGTCTCGTACGCATGCATGAAGGTTGTCGCCCCCGCCTTTTCGGCCATCGATCGTCCTGGGATTCCACTTCGCGTTAGCCTGACGGGAATTTTTCTCAACCTCACCTTCAACTACATTCTGATTCGGATTTATAACCTCGGCATTTTAGGACTCACTCTCACCACAGCCTCTGTGGCCACACTCAATATTCTGCAGCTGGTATGGGCCTCCCACCGCCACATCGGTAGCTACTTTGAACCCCACTTCCTCCAAGGGGTCGGAAAGATACTCCTCTGCTGCGTCACCCTGATAGGAGCCCTACTTCTAGGCCTCCAATTCATTCAACCCATGGACCAACCCATACCTGTTAGGATTGCCGGTGCCGTGGCACTCGTTCTTTTGGGAACGGCCTCCTACTTCTTGTCCGCTAAGCTCTTAAAACTCCCCGATGCCTCACTCCTCTTCCGCCCCAAAAAAACCTAATCATTCCAATCTCTTCTCCTTCCTTAACCCCTTAATCCCTCTTCCCACTACCCCTTTCTTACTCCGCCATAATCCCTGCCTCTCTGACAATTTTCTGCTATCAAGAAACAGTCTGGCGCCCGTAGCTCAGGGGACTAGAGCAGCGGATTTCTAATCCGCGGGTCGGTGGTTCGAATCCACCCGGGCGCGACGCCTCATTCCTTAACTTATCTCGAACTTGCAGCCGCATTCGTTGAATAAAAAATAACCCGATTACTTCCCTTTGCCTCAAAGTAGTGCGCGGGATTCGAATCCGGATTCGTCGGATCGCAGTGAAACTTAATCTCCGTAAAGTCGTCAAATCCATCATGGTCGGTATCGATCAAGTCACCAAGCGATCGAGGCGCCTCCAGTGCCTCCCCTTTTTTCACCCATCGACCCTCAAGCCAGTAGATCTCCTGCCTCATCAAGGATCGATTCAACTTTGCATCCCTCGCCTCCTCTTTCTCCCGCTCCAAACGAGCCTCCTTGGAGTCAGGCGTCTCCAACCCAGAAGACGGCTCAATCATTACTACCCCATTTTGGTTAAACTCATTCCAAACTGTTGAAACCTCATCTTCTCCCATCCCAGATAACGGCC
>JBBAWA010000058.1:0-9844 GCA_040397425.1 Methylacidiphilales bacterium | reverse complement strand
TTCCAAACCGCAATCCGCGACGAATCCACACGCGACATCTGACCCGCCCCAATCCCCAGCGTCCGATCCTGGCCCGCATACACAATTGCATTCGACTTCACATGCCGCACCACCTTCCACCCAAAACGCATCGCCTTCATTTCCGCCTCGGTTGGCTTTCTTTTCGTAACCACTTTCCAAGATGTTTCATCATCCCCTGCCCCATCACTCTCTTGCACCAGCAACCCGTTTCCACGAACGCTCCGAAAATCATAGCCGCCTGTCGCAGTTTCATGATTCTCGATCAGTCGCAGATTCTTCTTAGCCTGTAAGATCTTCAAGGCCTCAGCCTCAAACGAAGGAGCCAGAATCACCTCACTAAAGATCTCCGCGATTGCTTGCGCGGTTTCGGCATCAATCGGACGATTCGCCACAATGATACCTCCAAACGGGGCCTGCCGATCAGTCGCGTACGCCTTCTCCCAAGCCCCCAAAAGCTTTTCCCCCGATCCCACTCCACACGGATTGGTATGCTTCAAAATCGCCAGAGTCGGCGGGGTTTTTTGAAATTCGGCAATTAACCCTGCCGCCGCACTCAGATCCAAGACGTTGTTATAGGAAAGCTCCTTCCCATGCAGCTGCTTGAAAGATTCCAAAAATGACCCGTACAGAGATGCTTTTTGGTGCGGGTTCTCCCCATAACGCAATGCCTGAGCCCGCCTTCGCACCAATCCCGCCGTTTCCTGCAACACAGGCTGATCTTTTTCCGACTGTCTTGTTAAATACGCCCCAATCAGATGATCGTAGTGGGAAGTATGCCGAAATACTTTTGCCGCTAACTTTCTTCTCGTTTCCAAGGTCGTCCCACCTGCCTCCTCAACCTCTTTTTGAACGACACGGTAATCAATCGGGTCCGTCACCACCGTTACCGCCTCATGATTCTTCGCCGCGCTCCGCAACATGCTCGGGCCACCGATATCGATATTTTCGATCGCCTGCTCCGCCGTGCAATCCGCCCGCGCCACCGTTTGCTCGAACGGATAAAGATTCACCACCACTAGATCAATCGTCGGAATCTTATGTTGAGCAGCCTGTTCACGATGTGCCGCCAAATCCCTTCTCTGCAAAAGCCCTCCGTGCACCTTGGGATGCAACGTCTTCACCCTTCCATCCATCATCTCTGGAAAACCGGTGTAGTCGCTCAACTCCATCACCTTCACCCCTGCGTCCCGCAAAGCTTTAGCCGTTCCTCCTGTCGAAATCAGCTCCACCCCCTTTCCAGCAAGAAACTTGGCAAACTCCACCAAACCGGTCTTGTCCGATACGGAAAGCAACGCACGCTGAATCGCCAGCTTCATCCGATCAACTTCACCCGTTTCTCCCCACGCACGATCTTTCCAATCTGATAACATCGAACCGCTTTCTTCACCTTGGCCACATCCCCCTTCGCCACCACAACAATCATCCCGATCCCCATATTGAAGGTTCGATACGCTTCTACCTTCCCTAACTTCCCCTTAGTCTCCAGATATCGAAAAAGTGGCGGCACGGGCCAGCTCCCAAGGTGAATTTCTGCTCCTAGCCCTTTTGGGAAAATTCGTGGCGGGTTATCGATCAACCCTCCCCCCGTAATATGAGCCGCCCCCTTAATTTTTACCTTCCTTCCAATCCTCAAAAGGGCGGGACGATAGTTCGGATGCACAGCCAGCAAAAGTTTTTCCAACTTCAGCGTGGTTCCAGGCAGATTTCCCTTTACCCGCAACTTTGCTTTCTTAAACAAAATATCCCGTGCCAAGGTGTATCCGTTTGTCTGGAGTCCATTCGTGGGTAAACCCAAAATCACATCCCCCGCCCGAATCGATCGTCCATCCGTCCCCTTCCCCTTCTCCACCACTCCCACAATCGATCCCACCAAGTCATAATCTTCCCCCTGATAAATTCCAGGCATCTGTGCCGTCTCACCGCCCAACAGCGCACACCCCGAACGACGACAACCCCTCACCAATCCCTTCAAAATCTGACGAAACACCTTCGGACTCAATTTTCCCGTTCCAATATAATCCAAAAAGAAAAGAGGCTCCGCCCCCAACGCCGCAATGTCATTCACGCAGTGATTCACTAAATCTTCACCGATCGTTCCGTGTTTTCCAACCTCCTGCGCCACCTTCAGCTTCGTTCCCACCCCATCAATACTCGCCACCAACACAGGATGCCGATAGCCCCGTATCTTTCCGTCAAAACATCCGCCAAATCCCCCAATCCCTCCAATCACTCCAGGACGCCGAGTGGAGCGAACCATGGCTCCGATTCCGGATTTCACCCGGTTGCCCAGGGTGATGTCTACCCCCGCCCGTGCATATGCGTCTCGCCCCATCCCGATCAGAGCAGGAACCTCTGCCGACTCTCTTCTTCCGGCACGAGGGAAACCGATCGCTCTCTCCTCTGTTCCAAAATCTCCTTGTTGTTATCCTCCGGAGCAAAAGCCACCGGATAATCCCCCGTGAAGCAGGCCATACAGAACTTCTTGGCCGGAATCCCGCACGCACGCACCATCCCGTCCACATCCAGATAACCCAGAGAATCGGCTCCCAGATATTTTGTAATCTCCGCTCTCGTCATCCGGTTTGCCAAAAGATCCTTCGGATCTGGAAAATCGATTCCGTAGTGACACGAAAAACGGTGCGGCGGACAGCTCACCCGGATATGCACTTCCTTCGCCCCTGCCTCTCTCAAGTTGGTCACCCTCGCCCGTGCCGTCGTTCCCCGCACAATCGAATCATCCACCACGACCACTCGCTTTCCCTGCACCGCCGTACGAATCAGATTCAGCTTCACCCGAACATTGAAATCCCGAATCAACTGGGTTGGCTGCAGAAACGATCTCCCAATGTAGTGATTCCTGACAAACGCCTGATCCAACGGAATCCCCGCCTGCTCCGAATAGCCTAAAGCCGCATACGTCCCCGAGTCAGGAACCGGCACCACGATGTCCGCATCCACAGGATGGAGCCGCGCCAACTCTCTACCCATTCGCGTACGCGCATGACTGATATTTCGTCCCCCAATCTGACTGTCTGGCCGAGCAAAATAAACGAACTCGAAAATGCACAACGCTTCCCGGGCTGTCTCCGCATGAGGCTTAAAGGAGCGCAGGCCCGACTCATCCGCCACCACAATCTCCCCGGGCTCCACCTCTCGGACGAATTCAGCCCCCACAAGATCCAAAGCACACGTCTCACTCGAAAAAATGATCCCCTCATCCAGCTTTCCAATCACTAGTGGCCGAAATCCGAAAGGATCCCGCGCCGCTATCACCTCGTTCTCCCCCATCAACACCAGGGAGTACGCGCCATGCACCCGGGAAAGGGCTTGGGCCAGGGCCCCACCACCAATCGCAGGATTGGGACGGGATATCAGATGCAAAATAATCTCACTATCCGTTGTCGTTTGGAAAATCGATCCCGCCGCCTCCAGCTCATCCCTCAATTTTCCCGCATTCACCAAATTACCATTATGAGCGATCGCAATCTGCCCACGCCCCGTCTCAACCGTCAACGGCTGTGCATTTTTGATCGTGCTCGAGCCTGTTGTCGAATATCGCACATGCCCGATCGCCCGCGTACCCGCCAGCTCCTTTAAATCGTTCTCTTTGAAAATCTGACCCACCAAACCCATCCCACGCTTGATCGCAAAGGCCTTTCCATCGTCTTTGGCTGTGACAATCCCCGCACTCTCCTGCCCCCGATGCTGAAGGGCATAAAGCCCGTAGTAAGTCAGCTCCGCTGCATTCGGATGATTGTAGACTCCAAAAACTCCGCATTCATGAGTTGGAAAATGAGGAGTCTTCAAGGAGATATATTACAACGATCCATCCGCTTTGAGAAGGTAGACATTTTCATCATCCCTCTAAAGCTTTCGGCAACGACTCCGTGAAAAGTTTTTGCAACTCCCGAACTCCCCAGCGCTCCTGAAACGACCCACAGGTAATCTGCAAATCCGCCCCACGACTTTTTCCGAGCCGATGACAACCTACTCCAGCATCTTTCGCCAACTGCTCGATCATCGTCACCGTTCCCTCCTCTACCTCCAGAAGAATCCGACCCGCCCCCTCCCCAAAAAGTGCCTCCTCAGGCCTCTCCCCCTTGCCATATGGAATCGCAACCTCCGCTCCTGCCGACTCCTCCCCGAAACACATCTCCGCCAAGGCCCAGAGAATCCCGCCCTCCCCCACATCATGCACCGCCCTCACGCCGGCCAACTTGAGAACACCCCGCATCAACACGTGCAACTTTTTCTCCGCTGCTAAATCCACCTTGCCCAATTTCCCCGCAAGAACCCCATGAATCTCCTGTAGATAAAGCGAAGCCCCCAATCCGCCCGACTCCTGTGTTCCCAGAAGCAGAATCGCTCCCCCTCCCCTTCCAAAAACTCCAGGCACCAGATGCACCCCATCCTCCACTTTCCCCACCACTCCCACCACCGGCGTCGGATGAATCGGCCCCGCCGGCGACTGATTGTAAAGACTCACATTGCCCCCCGTCACAGGCAGATCGAAAAACCGGCACGCCTCCGCCATCCCCTCCACCCCCTCCCGCAACTGCCAGAAAATTTCAGGATCATGCGGGTTCCCATAATTCAAATTATCGGTCAACCCCAGCGGCACCGCCCCCGCACACGCCAAATTCCTACACGCCTCCGCCACCAACGCTTTCGAACCCTCCCGCGGATCCTGCGCACACCACCGTCCATTCCCATCCAACGTCATCGCCACATGCACCCAACCCCCTCCAGGTTTCTCAATCCGCAAAACCGCCGCATCCCCACCCGGCCTCACGACCGTGCGTAACCCCACCATGTGATCGTACTGATTCCACACCCATCGGCGCGATCCCGTCGCCGGTGATGCCGCCAGTTTCATCAGATCCTCCTTCACCTTTGGTTTTTCAGGCAAAATTTTCTTCAAATCCAGTTTCTGCCTCTCCTCCAATTTTGCAGGAACTTTCGCCTCCCTCTCATACACGGGCGCATCGTCCGCCAGTAATCTTGCAGGCACCTCCGCCACCACCTTCCCTCCCGCTTTCACCACCACCTTCCCCGTTTCCGTAACATAACCGATCTCTGCCGCATCCAATCCCCACTTCGCAAAAATCTCCTTCAGCTCCTTCTCCCTCCCCTTATGCACGATGATCAACATCCGCTCCTGAGATTCAGAAAGCAGAATCTCATACGGCGTCATTCCCTTCTCCCTCTGGGGAACCCGATCCAGTTCGATTTCGATTCCCGACCCACCCCGACTCGCGGTCTCACACGTCGAACAGGTCAACCCTGCTGCTCCCATATCCTGAACCCCCACCACCAGATCCGGCCTCGCATACAACTCCAGACACGCCTCAAACAGCAACTTCCCCACAAAGGGATCTCCCACCTGCACTGCAGGTCGATCCGCCTTGCTCTCCTCCGTCAGATCCCTCGAAGCAAATGCCGCCCCAGCCAATCCATCCCTCCCAGTCTTCGCTCCGACATAAAAAACAGGATTCCCCACTCCCTTCGCCGCCCCACGCCGAATCTGATCGTGTCGTAACGTCCCCAAACAAAAGACATTCACTAACGGATTTCCCTCATACGCGGGATCAAACACCAGCTCCCCACCCACCGTGGGCACCCCCACACAGTTCCCATAGTGCGAAATCCCTGCCACCACTCCATGGATCAGCGACCGCGTCCGTTTACCAGCCTCCCCCTTCGCATCAGGCCGTCCAAATCGCAACGAATCCATAAACGCCACTGGCCTCGCCCCCATCGTGAAAATATCCCGCAAGATTCCTCCTACTCCCGTCGCCGCTCCCTGGAACGGCTCCACCGCACTTGGATGATTGTGCGACTCGATTTTATACGCCAACGCCAACCCATCTCCTGCATCCACCACTCCAGCATTTTCCTCCCCAGCCTTGACTAGCACCGCCGGTCCCGTCGTCGGAAATTTCCGCAACTCCCTACGAGTGTTCTTGTACGAACAGTGTTCACTCCACATCACCGAAAACATCCCCAACTCATTCTCGTTCGGCTCACGTCCCAGCCCCTTCTCGATCGTTCCGTACTCCTGCTCCGTCAGACCTAGTTTCAGGGCAAACTCTTTTGCCTTCATATCTTCCTCCCGATCCCGGCCGATCCCAAAAGAATCCCCCGTCCGTCCGTTCCCCCCATCTCCGCCTCACAGCACCGCTCGGGATGCGGCATCATTCCCAAAACATTTCTCCCTGCGTTGCAAATCCCTGCAATGTTGTGACTCGATCCGTTCGGATTGGCCTCAGGCACGACCTGTCCCTCCGCATTGCAGTAACGGAAAAGCACCCTCTGCTGCGCCTCCAACTCCTGCAAGATTTCCGGACTGGCTCGGTAACACCCCTCCCCATGCGCGATCGGAATGGTCAGCATCTCCCCGGTGACATAGTGGGAGGTGAAACGGGACGCTGGAGTCTCCACCCGCAAAAACGCCTTTTCACATCGGAAATGAAGCCCTTCGTTCCGGGTCAACGCCCCAGGCAACAGCCCGGCCTCGCACAAAATCTGAAACCCATTACAAATCCCAACCACCACCTGCCCCCGTCCAGCTGCAGCTTTGACCGCCGGCATGATCGGAGAAAACCGTGCGATCGCCCCACACCGCAAATAATCCCCGTAGGAAAACCCCCCGGGCAAAATCACCCCTTCCTCCGGATCAATCTTGGTTTCCTGATGCCAGACCAGACGCGCCTCCTGCCCCAAAACCTGCAACGCGTGGACGCAATCCTGGTCACAGTTCGACCCAGGAAATTGAATAACCGCGAACCTCATCCGCCGGCCCGCAGATCCAGATGAAAATTCTCCATCACCGGATTGCTCAACAACTCTTTCGAAATCTCCTCCAACTTCGCCCGCAACGCCTTCTCCTCACCCCCCTCGATCTCCAGTTCGATATGTTTTCCAATCCGGACCGACTGCACTCCTTTCACTCCCATGTTTTGGAGGGCATGCGCCACCGCTTCCCCCTGCGGATCAAGAATCGACGGTTTCAACGTGACGGTGACAATCGCTTTCATCTTCATGTGGCTTGCTCCTTTTTAAAGTCCGCACCTGCGATGAATCAGTTTTTCGTGCCGGAGATGCCGCAAGGCATTGCACGCCTCCCGCAATCCCTTCTTTCCGATTTTTCTTCCCAGTTCGGGATCCGACTCCAGCCGAGTGGTGAAATCCGCCCCACCCTCCAACCATGTCGCCATCGCATGCTTCTGGACCGCCTCGTATGCCTCTCTCCTGGCCAATCCCGCGCGGGTCAACGCCAGCAGCGCCCCTTGCGAAGCCCACAACCCACGGGAGGATCCGAGGTTCGCGAGCATCCGCTTCGCATCCGCCTTGTGTCCCCTCACTAATCCCTCCAGATCATTCAAAATAAAATCCAGCAGGATCGTGGCATCGGGGAAAAGAATCCGCTCGGCCGAGCTGTGGGAGATATCCCGCTCATGCCACAAAGCCACATTCTCCAGTGCAGCAACTGCATGCCCGCGGACAATCCGAGCCAATCCACAGATCCGCTCCCCGTTCACTGGATTTCGTTTGTGCGGCATCGCACTACTCCCCTTCTGACCCTTCGCAAAAGGCTCCTCCACCTCACCGACTTCTGTCCTCTGGAGATGCCGGAACTCGGTCGCCCACCGCTCAGCACTCGCCGCCACCAACGAAAGCGCCAAAGCAAAGGCCGCATGTCGGTCGCGCGGAACCACCTGAGTAGCCGCCCCGGGCTTAAGTTTCAGTTTTTTACAAACGAACGCCTCGATTGAAGGATCTAGATGCGCATAGGTGCCCACAGCACCGGAAAGTTTGCCGACAGCAATCTCGTCCCGCGCCGCCACCAATCTCTCCTCCGCTCTGCAAAACTCGTCGTGCAAAAGAGCCATACGAATTCCGTGGCTCGTCGGTTCGGCATGAATCCCATGCGTACGCCCAATCGTCAACATCCCTCGGTGTTTGCGAGCTCGCATTGCGGCTGCTGCTTTCACCTTCCGTACTCCCTCAATCAGCAAATCGGCCGCATCCCGCAACTGCCACGCCAACGTGGTGTCGAGAATGTCGGAGGAGGTCAATCCTTGATGAATCCAACGTCCAGCCGGACCCACGTGCGAAGCCACATCCTCCAAGAAAGCCAAAACATCGTGCTTCGTCCTCTTCTCGTTTTCATGAACCTTCCGCAGGTTGAACTTCGCTTTGCGCCGAATCGTACGGGCATCTTTACGCGGAATGATCCGCCGATTCGCCATCCCTTCACATGCCAGAACCTCGATCTCCAACCAGCGCGCCAACTTGGCCTCCTCCGACCAGATCGCACTCATTTCAGGACGGGAATAGCGGGAAATCATCTAGCTCTTAAAGTGCTGAAGCGGAACGCATCCCACAAGTGCCAACCCTAACTTATTAACGAGGTCTTTTTAATTACGGGGTGGCAGGTTCCACCCCCCACCGACCGAAAAAAGCTTTCAGAATTTCAGGCCTCCGAGAAACAGGCCCCTCCATGAACACCGTCACCGCCTTATCGGCCCCGTATCCCGTTATCCATAGACAACCCCCGTACGAGCCGGTTTTCCCCCGAAGGAGAACCTTCTCCCCTTTCCAGACCAGAGCATCCTGTAACTTTTTCCCTGCTTCTCCATCCCAAGGGGCAGTGCCACGCATCCACGCCACTGCCATCGAATGTTCCCTTCGCAGGGATGTTTTCAGATCTGCCGCATGGGCCGCCTCCTGACCTCCTGCCTTCATCCAACCCTTTGGAATCTTTCCCTCGATCAGACCGCTCCGCTCCGCGTACTCTCCCAAAACCTCTTCACCCAACTTTTCCGCTAAAATGGCAAAGGGCGGATTGATCGATTTCTGAAGCGACTGTCTCAACCCCAACCCCTCTGCCCCCTCCAACGGAGTCTCCACATCTCGTATCAACCCCCGATCCAGCGCCGCCCACGCAATTACAACCTTGAAGGTCGATGCCGGCTCTCGAGCTACATCCATCTCAGCTTTGTTTCCCGTAACCACCTGCACTTCCCCGCTTCTCGGCGTCTCCAAAATTGTCATCCCGTCCGAGTACTTTTCCTCGGCTAATGCGACCCACCAGACCCCCATCAATCCTATGAGAAGTGCCCCCTTCATATCCAAAGGCTATCCCGAATCTTAAAAACGATCGAGACTCCCTCCAATAGCCCCGAACAACCGCCTTACCGATATGTGAATAACTTTGTAGGAACATTCCTATTTTAGCCAAATAGTCGTTATCTATTAAGAATTTAGAATAACATTTTACATCTTAATAACTCCTTGCCAATAAGTCGGGTGTTCAATCTATAGCTTTGGAAAAAACTTAACCCCTTAACCCCTTAACCCCTTAATCCCTTAATCCCTATCCCCCCTAAATCTTCACCACCTTCACCGACGTAATATCCTTATCGGCCAGCATCTCTTTCAAAACCTCTTCCCCAGGGGCCGAATCCAGATTCAAAACGCTCAACGCCTTCGATCCAGGCGCACTTCGACTGAGAGTCATGCTGGCAATGTTCACCTTATGCTTTCCAAGCAGTGTCCCGATCCATCCCACAATTCCAGGACGATCCTTATTCTCCATCAAAAGCAGATACCCCTCAGGTCGCGCCTCCATCCACTGCTCATTGATCCGCACAATATGCGGACTCGTTCCAAAGAATGTCCCGCTCACCTCCGCCTCTTTTCCATCCTGACCTGCACGCACGGAAATTAACTCCGCATACTCCCCAGGCTCCGCCTGCTTCGTCTCGCTCAACTTCAACCCCAGATTCGCCGCCATCTTCGGCGCATTCACCTCATTCAC
>JBBAWA010000057.1:0-9912 GCA_040397425.1 Methylacidiphilales bacterium | reverse complement strand
TTTTGCGGGGCCCTTTGGATATGGCTCCGTTGATCGATGTGGTCCTGCTCCTTCTTATTTTCTTTCTGCTTACCTCAACCTTTGTCTTTCAGCCAGGAATCGTGGTGGATCCGCCCTCTCCAGGACAGTCGAAGGGCGGGGTCAGTGATACTCGGTACGTGATTACTGCGACGGCTGGGGCGACTCCCCAGATCTTTTTCAATGACCGGGTCACGGATCTTGTGAAATTACGTGGAGAAATGGGTCGTTTAGCCAGGGCTGAGCCTCGGGCTGTCGTGCTGATTCGAGCTGATCGAGAATTGCGTCATGGGGTAGTTGCCCAGCTGTTGGATTGCGTGGTTCAAAATGGTCTCTCAGCTGTGTTGGCATCGCGATCGGGTGCTGTAGAGCCATGAAGTGGGGTTCCTCATCTTCGATGGGGCGCAGATTGATGGGCTTTCTTGTGCTTTCTTTAGGGGCACATGCGGCTGCTTTTTCCCTTTTTCGGGATCCAGGTGAGACCTCGCCACTCTATCCGCAGGGAGCGGGTAAGGTGATTCTATCGACTACCCTTGGCGGGGATGCGGGTTTGGCAGATCTGTTTGATCCCTCTGCGATTGTGCTTCCTGCAGATCAAGTGAAGAAATTGGCCTCACCTGTGACCTTACCTTGGCAAGGAATGGCCTGGCCTGAGAGACCGATTCCTCCGGCACCCAAGTACAGGCCTGATGAAGTGGGCCAAGATGCACCCTTGGCAGTGAAAGCAACGACTGCGAGCCCCTTTTATCGAATCAAGAGCTCGACTGTGCATTCAAGAAAAGGGGATGGTGGTGCTAAGACATGGTGGGAACTGAGTGCAGAATTACGAAAAAGAAAGCCTACCAAGCCGATTGAATTGCCTGCCATTAAAAGTGCGAATGCTTTAGAGCCTACTACGGCAAGGATTGGTGTAGATGAAGATGGGGCTGTGCGTTTTGTGTTTCTGGAGGGATCAACAGGAGATGCTTCGGTCGATCGGGAGGCTTCTAGCTTGATTCGAACATGGCGTTTTGAGCCTGCCCTAGGTCACTGGATTGAGTGGGGTAGGGTAAGGATTTTATGGGCGGTAGAGCCTCCCGATGGGGGTAAGATATGACGCTGACTGGTTCACAACTTCTTCTATTCTACTTATGCCTTTTTCTTGGCATCGTTTTTATTTTGTGGATGGTTGGAGGATGGAAAGCATCGCGTGCACAAAGAAGGGCCCTCGAGAGGGTAACCTGTCCTGTTTGCGGAGCACGTACCCCGCGGGCTCACGCCTGGTTTTCTTTGCGTTGTGGCACCTGTGGTGCAAGGCGTCGTTTTCAATCCGAATAAACTGAAAAGGAGCTGATCATGGGCATGTGGATTGGAAGAAATAGGAAAGCTAGGGTGACCTATGGGTTTGATGAGATTGCTCTTGTTCCTGGGGATGTGACGATTAACCCGAATGAGGTGGATTGCAGCTTCTCGATCGGAAAGCACACCTTCAAGGTGCCTATTTTAGCCTCGGCAATGGACGGGGTGGTGGACGTGAAGTTTGCTGTGGCGATGGGAAAGTTGGGGGGCTTGGCAGTTTTGAATTTGGAGGGAGTGCAAACTCGGTACGAGAATCCTGCCCATGTTTTAGAGCAGATTGCTAAGGCGGATAAAGATGCCTGTACGCATCTGATCCAAAAGATGTACGTACCTCCGATTCGTGAGGAACTCATTGCAAAACGAATCAAGGAGATGAAGAAGGCGGGCATTGTGGTTGCCGTGTCCGCGATCCCCCAAAAGGCCGAGAGGTATGGAGCGATCGCACAAAAGGCGGGTGCAGATATCTTTGTGATTCAGTCGACCGTTTCGACAGTGCGGCACGTTTCTTCTGAGTATAAAACCTTTGATTTGGCGAAGTTCTGCAAAACGATGAAGATTCCTGTAATGGTCGGAAATGCAGTCACCTATGGGGTGAGTATGGAGCTGATGCAGGCAGGAATCTCGGGTCTCCTTGTCGGCGTAGGTCCTGGAGCTGCTTGTACCACACGGGGAGTCTTAGGGTTAGGCGTACCACAAGTAACAGCAACGGTAGACTGTGCGGCGGCTCGTGATGCGTATCACAAAAAGACCGGTCGTTATGTGCCGATCATCACCGATGGTGGGATGAACAAGGGAGGAGATATTTGCAAGGCGTTCGCGTGCGGGGCGGATGCGGTGATGATTGGAAGTGCCTTTGCCCGAGCTCAGGAAGCTCCGGGGAACGGGAATCATTGGGGAATGGCCACACCCCATGCAAATCTCCCCCGAGGCACACGAATCAAGGTGGGAGTGACAGGTAGCCTAAAGCAGATTCTCTTTGGTCCGGCGACGCTGGATGATGGTTCACAGAATCTGGTCGGTGCAATTGTCACCTGTATGGGTAACGTCGGAGCCAAGACCCTCAAGGAGTTTCAGGAAACGGAGATCATTATCGCCCCCTCGATCAAGACTGAGGGTAAATTGTTTCAGACGGTTCAGGGTGTCGGGATGGGAACGCGCTGATTCCGGAAATCGGAATCAGTCCTTTCCTTGTTGGGGTGGGGTGGTTGAGAAGTCGAATAGGAATATCCTACCCTGTACAATCAGCTTTTGTGCGAACCGTCGCAAAAGGGTGAAGTCTTTGTTTTGCCACAGCCGCAGGCCCATATTGGACCGTCATTCTCTATCGTAATCACTTTAGGTGCTTTGCCTGAACCTTTGTGGGAGCCGTCGCAGTAGGGAGGGTTCTTGCTTTGTCCGCAGGTGCAAAAAGCCAGGGTTTGACCGGATTTCGCATCGATTTTGTAAGGAGAGGATTGCCAGCTCATGGAGCGATCATCCAACGTTGCTTGGAAAAAGGAAGCGTAAGTTGGGGCAGGTGGATGGTGAAAGGCGGGAGGGCGTGTCTTAACGATTCTTCTTATACCAATCGAGAAGGATCCGGGTGGGGGTGTTGAGATTGAGTTGGTAGCACTCCTCTAGCGTGCACCAGCGGTACTCATCGGCCTCGGCATTCAGGGTCACCTGGGTGTTTGAGGTATGGGCGATGTAGTTCAAGAGAACAAAATGAGCAGGTTTGTAGAATTCCTTCGAACGAATGCAGTCTTGAACAACGGCAAATTCGACATCCTTTAATGTAAGGCCCGTTTCCTCTAAAATCTCCCGTCGCAGCGCGTCTTCGGAAGATTCCCCAGCCTTGATCTTTCCTCCGGGAATTCCCCAAAGGCCGGACCATTTCAGGGTATGGACCATCAGCAACTTCTTGTCCGGTCCGATGATCAGAGCTCCAACGGTTGGAGTGGGAGGAATTGCCTCGGGTTCGGAATGGCGGCGAAGGATCTCCATGACGGCGAACATGTCGGGAGCAACATGGTCGGGAAGGGCTCGCTGTAGTTTCTTGAGTGAGTCGTAGCCTGTCAGGACGGCACAGGATCGGATATTGCCGTAACGAGCAGTTTCGATGTCGTGCTCCATGTCACCCACAAAAAGGGTCTCGTCGGCGCGCAGATGGTGGTCGGCCAGAATCGAATGAATCGCCTCCCGCTTATCCAAAATCCCCGCATAGGCCTTATGGAAGTAGTGGTCGACCCCTAGACGTTTGGCCTGATGAAGAAAATCCTCATGGGTGACCGTGCTTAATAGAAACGTCGGAAGCTGGTTGTCGTGACAGTATTGAAGAATCTCTTTGGCTCCGGGTAGGAGAGAAACCGTGTGGTGGTGTTCACGAAAGACTTTGCGGAATATCCTTTCGAGGCCTTCTAGGGCAACTCCGGGCAGATGTTCTTCGTAAAAGCCTTGATAGGGGAGGTAGAACTTTTCGCGAAAAGTTTCCCGGTCAAAGAGAGGCTTCCCGTGGAGTCCGAAGACGTGATTGGTGGCGGTCAGTACGGGTGTAAGGTCGTCGACTAGAGTTCCGGACCAGTCAAAGATGAGATTTCGGATCAATGGAGGAGACGTTAAAAAAAAGAGTTCTTAAGCGTGGTAATCTTGCAACGCCTGAACGGAGAGGCCATGGGCACGGATCGACTTAATACCTTCAACGCTAGCTTCGGCGGCGGCCACTGTTGTCATAACCGGGATCTTGTTTCTTAAGGCGGATGTCCGAATCAGGACCTCCTCTGACCGCGCGATGGCTCCCGCCGGAGTATTGATCACGAGTGTAATTTCCTTGTTTTTGATAAGGTCGACGACATTGGGACGTCCCTCCGAAAGTTTAAGGAGGGGAGTGACAGGAATCTTTGCGTCAGCCAATTTACGGGCTGTCCCGGAGCTGGAAACAATCTTAAAGCCGAGTTCATGAAGGCCTTTGCCGATTCGGACCGCAGCCTCTTTGTCTATATCCCTGACGCTTAGGAAAACGGTTCCAGAGGTGGGGAGAGGTGGCTGGGCGGCCATTTGGGCTTTGGCATAAGCGAGGCCAAAGGAGCGGTCGATCCCCATGACCTCCCCGGTAGATTTCATTTCTGGTCCGAGCAGGATGTCCGTTCCAGGGAATCGGGCAAAAGGAAACACTGCTTCTTTGACAGAGAAAAATTCTGGGATGATCTCTGAGGTGAATCCGAGCTCCTTCAGGGTTTTGCCTGACATGACACGAGACGCGATCTTGGCTAGGGGCTTCCCGATCGCCTTGCTGACAAAAGGAACGGTCCGAGAAGCTCGAGGGTTAACCTCCAGCACGTAAATCTTATCTTTCTGAACGGCAAACTGGATATTCATGAGGCCGTGAACCTTTAACTCTCGTGCAAGGGAGAGTGTGGCCGTACGAATTTCCTCAAGAACTTTTTTGGATAAGGAGCGGCTGGGGATGACGCAGGCGCTATCTCCTGAATGAATGCCTGCCTGTTCGATATGTTCCATTACAGCCCCAATGACGGCATCTTTCCCATCCGATACACAGTCGACATCCACCTCTGTGGCGTCTTCAAGAAAGCGGTCCAGGAGGATGGGGCGACCAGGAGCGACTTCTGTGCACTCTTTCATATAGGTCCGGATTTCATCTTCCGAGTACACAATTCGCATGGCTCGACCACCCAGGACGAACGAAGGGCGTAGCAGGAGTGGGAATCCAATCTCCTTTGCGGCTACGAGTGCTTGTTCCGTTGTGGTGGCCGTACCATTTGGGGGCTGGCGAAGTCCCAGCTTGTCCAACATGGCGGAAAAGAGTTTTCGGTCTTCGGCGCGTTCGATCGACTCGACGGACGTTCCCAGAATGCGGACTCCGGCGGCCTGAAGTTCAGCAGCTAGGTTCAAAGGGGTTTGTCCGCCAAACTGAACGATGACTCCCTTGACTAGATCATCCTGATTTTCAGCCCGATAGATATTTATGACATCTTCGGCCGTGAGGGGTTCGAAATAGAGTTTGTCGGAAGTGTCGTAATCGGTGGAGACCGTCTCAGGGTTGGAATTGACCATGATCGTCTCATAGCCGTCTTCCCGGAGTGCAAAGCTGGCGTGGACACAGCAGTAGTCGAATTCGATCCCTTGGCCGATTCGATTCGGCCCTCCTCCGAGGATGAGGATCTTTGGTTTCTTGGTTGGGCGGGATTCGTCGTCTTCCACATCGTAGGTGGAGTAGTAGTAGGGGGTATAGGCCTCAAATTCAGCCGCGCAGGTATCAACCAAGCGATAGGAGGGATGAACCTTCATCTTTTCGCGCCATGCCCGAACTGCGCGGGTTCGGGTCACCAGCTCTTCGGCGGGTCCTGGAAGGATTCGGGCAAGGTCGATATCAGACAGACCTGCCTGTCTGGCCTGAAGGAGAAGGGGGAGAGAGGCCGGGTTTCCGAGCCAACTCTGTTTTTCGATCGCTTGGGCGATTTCTGTAATCTGTTTCAGGTTATCCAAGAACCATGGGTCGATTTTTGTAACTTCGTGGACTCGTTCGACCGACCATCCTTGGTTGAAGGCGTGGCTGACATACCAAATTCGGGCTGGATGAGGTGTGCGGAGTTGAACGGTTAACTGATCCTCAGGGACAGGGGGTGTGCGGTTTCCAAAATCGAGGCGACCTTCCAGACCTTTAATGTCCAAAGATCGAAGGGCTTTCATGAACGACTCTTGGAAGGTTCGGCCAATACCCATGGCTTCGCCGACACTCTTCATCGAGGTTGTCAGAACTGCTTCCGCGCCAGGGAACTTTTCAAAGGTGAAACGCGGTATCTTGGTTACCACGTAGTCGAGGGTGGGCTCGAAGGATGCAGGAGTATTGCGGGTAATATCGTTTTTCAGTTCGTCAAGGGTGTAACCGACGGCGAGTTTCGCGGCGATTTTGGCAATGGGATAACCGGTGGCCTTGGAGGCGAGTGCGGAGGAGCGGGAGACGCGAGGATTCATTTCAATGACGATCATCCGTCCTGTCTGCGGACAAACGGCAAACTGGATGTTGGAGCCACCTGTTTCCACCCCGATTTCCCGAATGACGGCCAAGGAGGCATCGCGCATCCGTTGATACTCTCGGTCTGTAAGAGTTTGCGCAGGAGCGACGGTGATACTGTCGCCTGTATGGACTCCCATTGGATCAAAGTTTTCAATGGAGCAGATAATGACGCAGTTGTCCGCGTGATCTCGCATAACCTCCATTTCGTACTCTTTCCAGCCGAGAAGGGATTCCTCAACGAGGATTTCAGAGGTGGGGGAGGCGTCGAGACCTGAGGCGGCAAACTTTTCGAACTCTTCGCGGTTATAGGCGATGCCCCCGCCCGTGCCGCCCAAAGTGAACGCGGGTCGAATGATGAGCGGGAAAGTGCCGATCTTTTCCATCGCTGCACGGGACTCCTCCATGGTGTGGGCGGTGACGGACTTGGCGCATTTAAGACCGATTTTGGCCATACACTCCTTGAAGAGTTGGCGATCTTCCCCTTTACGGATGGCTTCAACTTGAGCCCCAATGAGCTTCACTCCGTGTTTAGTGAGGGCGCCCGACTCATGTAGAGCCATAGCGGTATTGAGGGCGGTTTGTCCTCCGAGCGTCGGGAGGAGGGCGTCGGGCTTTTCCTTAGCCATAATCATTTCCACCACGGCAGGAGTAATGGGTTCAATGTAGGTGCGGTCGGCAAACTCCGGATCGGTCATGATCGTCGCTGGGTTGCTATTCACGAGGATGACCTTGTAGCCCTCTTCGCGCAGGGCTTTGCAAGCCTGGACCCCAGAGTAGTCAAATTCGCAGGCTTGGCCGATGATAATAGGACCGGAACCGATGATGAGAATCGATTTCAGGTCGGTCCGACGTGGCATGGATTGGAGAATAAGGAAAAGAGATCGTTCTAGAAGAAGGAATTACAGAATCGTGTCATTCGATGTGAAAAATTAGGAAGACAAGGGGAACCAGTGGAAAAGAGCCTCGGCAATACCGGAGCCAGCTTCCTGGGAGGCGAGGTAGCCCCCCTCTTTTTTGACCTGGGTAAGGACTTCTGAGACGGAGTTGGATGGGCAGGCGAGGAAGTGCCCGTATTTACGTTGGAGCATGGGCAGATCATTCAGATTATCGCCCGCAATAAAGGTTGAAGAGGGGGGGAGATCCAGAAGCTTTTGGATTTCTGCCAGGCAGGAACCTTTATGGTAATCCACATGGGCAAAACGAAAGTATGGGCCGTTCCTGACGGTCGAGATTTCGGGATGCTCCCGAATAATTTCGGTCACCAATGCATGGGTTCGGTCGATGCTTTTTTGAGAACCCGCGACTAAGCCAATGGCTCCTGCGTCTGGAATGACGGTGACTTCATCGGTTGATCCGATCTCGCGTTCGATCCTTTCCAAGAGGGCGCCGTGGCGACCAAAGAGAGCCTGATGGGTCTCGGTGCAGCATCTATTCCATTCTTCAAGGGAGTGGGCCTGACCTTCCTTGACCTGGTGAATTTCCCTTTCCACGGTGACGATCCAGTCGGGCATGACGGGGGCTTTATGGAAAACAAGAGCTTCGCGAAGGCTCTCCCAAGATCGGCCCGTGGCAACCACCCAGGATATTTCACTGATTTTTCTAGAGCTACTCAGCCAGCGAAAGAATTCGGGAGCAAGCGGCTCATCCGGGTTTTCTCCCGCAAGAGTTCCGTCGAAATCGGTGCAGACGAGTTGCGCCTTCAATGGGGGAGATTGAACTCGTAGTGAAGGACGGAGGCGAGAAATAGGGAAGCCGTTTCGGATCGGAGGACCAGGGGTCCGAGAGAGGCGGGTTGAAATCCGGCCGAGCGGGCACGACCGATTTCCGCAGGGGTGAAATCTCCTTCCGGGCCGATGAGAAGATCTAACGCCGGGGGGTTTCCTGCTTGTCGAACTGTCGCCAAAAGAGCGGGCAGAGGTTTGGCTTCGGGTTGGAGTGAGCCGATGATCCTGCCAGAAGGGGGGGCAGGATTGGGGGCAGAGAGAAAGTTATCGAGGGGGCCGGCTTCATAAATCTTGGGGAGCCAATTTTGTCCCGACTGCTTACATGCAGATAGGGCTATCGATTCCCAGCGATGCGATATTCGCTTTTCTCCCGATGGTTTGGAGACGGATCGTTCCGACGCGATGGGCCAGATTTCACTCACTCCAAGTTCGGTTAACTTCTGGATCAGCAGATCCATTCCAACGGGCTTGATGAGCGCCTGACCAAAGCGGATCCGGCAGGACGGGGGCGGGGTGCGAGCGGTTGAAAGGGTTTCGTAGGAAACTTCTTCGGCAGAGACTTGGGTTAGACGAACCCGTGCTTCCGTGCCTTTTCCATCAAATATCGCAGCCGAATCGCCTGACCGGAGACGGAGAACATCCACAGCGTGGTGGGACTCTTCCTGCGAAAATTTCCCCGAAGAGAGGTTGGGATTGTAAAAGCGGTGGCCAGGCATGGAGTTTAGCCTTTGAACAGTTTCTTTGCTTTTTCGAGAAACGAGTGGCCCTCGGGGTGAGTATGTTCGTCGCACAGTTTTGCAAATTTCTCCAAAGCCTCTTTTTGGGCCGTGTTCAAGTGCTTAGGGATTTCAACCTGGATTCGGATATGAAGATCGCCTCTTGTACGTCCTGAAACGGAGGGGACACCCTGACCGCGAATCCTAAAAACCTTGTCGGATGAGGTCCCTGCGGGAATCTTGAGTTTCATCTCTCCATCCAAGCTTGGAATGCTGATTTCAGCACCCAGAGCTAACTGGCTAAAGGAGATGGGAATATTGCAGGCGAGGTCATTCTCCTCACGATCGAAAACCGGGTGGGATTGAACGGAGAGGACCACATAAAGATCGCCTGCTGGACCTCCCCTCGAACCCGCCTCGCCTTGTCCGACCGATCGTAGTCGTGAGCCTGTGTCTACTCCTGCAGGAATCTTTAGTTTGATACGTGCATTCTCCTCAATGCGTCCTTCTCCGCGGCATGATTTGCATGGGTTTTGGATCGCTTGGCCTGATCCTCCGCATTTCGGACACGTTTGGGCGATGGAAAAGAAGCCCCGACTGACAGCGACTTGACCCTGTCCACGGCATGTGGAGCAGGTAGTGGCTTTTGAGCCAGGTGCAGCTCCTGTGCCTTGGCAAGGGGAGCAGGGTACAGGACGACGAATGGTGATCTCCTTTTCACAGCCCCGGACGGCCTCCATAAAATGAATCTCCAGATCGTATCTCAGATCGGAACCTTGGTTGGAGCGAGCGCCACGTCGACCACCTCCTCCTCCGAATGCACCCTCTAGGATATCTCCAAAGATTCCTGCTCCGCCCCCACCTGAGCTAAAAACCTCGCGGAAGACCTCGAAAGGATCATGAAAACCGCCTGCGCCACCCATGCCTGATCCTGGTGCAAAGGCACGATGTCCGTACCGATCATATGCATCCCGTTTTTGCTGATCAGACAATACTTCATACGCTTCGCCGATCTCTTTAAACTTTTCTTCGGCCTTTTTGTCTCCCTTGTGTTTATCGGGATGATGTTGAACTGCGAGTTTGCGGTACGCCTTTTTGATCT
>JBBAWA010000056.1:4263-10100 GCA_040397425.1 Methylacidiphilales bacterium | reverse complement strand
GAGAGGAAGATGCCGACGCGACGAAACTTTCCTAGGCCGAAGCAGGGGTCCTCTGCCTCATCCACGCAGATCACTTTACCGTCCGCTGGGCTGACAAGGGCGAGGGGGTTGTTGGGGGGAGTGCGGTGCGGATCACGGAAGAAGAGAAGAAGGCCGACGAGAAGAAGAGCGCCGAACAGAGCTCCGAAGAACCAGCCCATCCAAAGGGAGAAGCCAAGAAGAACTGCGGCACCGATAAGGAACGGTCTTGCTTCACGTAAAGCCATGCTAGATTTTTAGCCAGAACCCACTCTTATTGAAAGCTGTTACCGAAGAAAACTTTATCGAGACCCAGTGGCCTGCCCAAAACAGGCCCGTGACGTATTCTCGTTCGATCACGATTGTTTTGACCCATGACTGCCCGTGGCACTGTCGGTACTGTGGTTTTCGTAAGGATCGAGAGGGGTTAGTAGGGGATGCGGAGGTTGAGAGGATTGTTCGGGAGGCGAAACAGGGGGGGGCGAGAGAGGCTCTTTTGATTTCAGGGGAGAGGCCTGGAACGATGCCCCATATTCGGGGTGAGCTTGAGAGACGTGGCTACTCTGATTTCTGGGATTTTGCGTGCCAAGTGGCGGATCGGTGTGCATCGGCGGGCTTATTTCCACATGGAAACTTTGGGCGTATGACGGAGGAAGAGTTGGTAAGAATACGCCCCCACTTTGTCTCGATGGGGATGATGCTGGAGAGCGTGAAAGACGATTCGGAGTGTGCTCCTGAAAAAAAGGTGGCGGGTAGGCGAGCGGGCATCGAGGCTGCCGGACGGGCCAAGGTTCCATTCACCAGCGGGATCTTGGTGGGGTGGGGAGAAGATCAGACCTCGCGACTTAAGTCGCTTGAGGTACTGGCGGAACTTCATTCGCAGCATGGGCACTTGCAGGAGATTCTAATTCAGCGGTACGTTTCGAATGCTGGGTCGAGTTGGCCTGAGGGTGCAGGCCCTACTTTGGGGGAGTATTCTGAAATGATCGAGGCTTGGAGGATATGGGCTCCTGGGGTGGCGATTCAGATACCACCGAACTTGGAACCCCAATGGCGTGATCTGGTGAATGATTTGGATGATTTAGGGGGGATTTCTTGGGCTCGGGATGAAGTTAATCCCAGCAATCCTTGGAAACAGGTAGAGCATTACAAGAAGGAGTGTGCCGTACGGGGGCGGGATTTAGTGGAGCGCCTTCCTGTTTATCAAAGTCACAGCACGGAGGAGTGGTTGAGCCGCCCATGGATGAGTCGTGTGAGTGATTTTTGGAAAGAGGCACGAAAGTGATAGATTTTTGGAAGATGCCTTTGGAGGATTTGCGACAGGCTGCAGCCGAAGCGACGGCGCAGCGTCATGGGCGAAGAGTGACTTATGTTGTGAATCGGAATGCGAACTTTTCCAGAATTTGCACGGTTGGTTGTGCTTTTTGCGGGTTTGGAAAGAGACCGGGCACGGTCGGAGCAACAGCGGATCGAATTGATGAGGTGGTGGCGCGGGTTGGGCAGACTCCGTGGGTGACTGAGGTTTGTTTGCAGGGTGGGATCGACCCTGGGCTTAAGCCAGAGTACTACTTTGATTTGGTGAGGGCTTTGCGGGAGGCGTTTCCGTGGATGCATCTGCATGCCTTTTCGCCCATGGAAATTGATTCCCTTTGTGAGAAGGCAGGCTGTGAGCCTGAGGAGATGATGAGCAAGTTAAGGGTGGCGGGGGTGGGAACGATCCCAGGTACGGCGGCTGAGATTTTAGTGGATGAGGTAAGGCAAAAGATTTCGCGAAACAAACTACCTGCGGCGCGTTGGGTAGAGATCGTGCGCGCGGCTCATCGGGCGGGAGTCCGATCGAGCGCCACGATTCTTTTTGGACATGTCGAGAGGTGGCAGGACATCCGATCTCACTTTGAAGTTTTGCTCAAAGTTCAGGAGGAGACGGGTGGGTTTACTGAGTTTGTGCCCTTGGCATTTGTTCCCTACCAGAACCGATTAGGCGGTATTTTGGCAGGTCGAGCGGGTGGAATGAAGGTGCTTGAGGAGAGGATTCGCAGACGAGCGATGAGGCTTTACCCATTGGCACGGATGGTTTTAGGACAGGCGATCCCCAATCTTCAAACTAGCTGGGTCAAGTTGGGGATGGGAGGGGCGGTGGAGTCATTGGCGTGGGGATGTAACGATTTTGGAGGCACTTTATATGAGGAGGCGATTACGAGATCGAGTGGGGGAAAGCATGGAGAGAGGTTGGAACCTGAGAGGATTGAGGGGGCAATTCGCGGGGCAGGGTATGTCCCGTCCGAAAGGTCGACTCTTTATGGTCAAGTGAAAAAGGTTTTTCCCCTCGTAAATAAGAGTTGTCAGCCTCTCGGAGAGGAGCATCGTATCCATCGTATCGCAACAATTAACCCAAACTAAGGAGATAAGAAACTATGGCAAAGAAAGCGAATGCAGCGTTTATGAAACCCGTCCAACCGGACGCCATCCTGGCCGCGATCATTGGGAGCAAGCCTGTTCCCCGGACTGAGATGACCAAAAAACTGTGGGCCTACATCAAAAAGAACGGCCTACAGGACAAAAAGAACCGCCGTAACATTAATGCGGATCATTTGTTCAAGCCCCTTTTCGGTGGAAAAAGCTCGGCGACGATGTTTGAGTTGACGAAGTACGCCAGCAAACACGTTAAATAACGTTTCAAACGGTTGGGGGAAGCCCCAGTCGTAAATTGTACCCCGCCGTGGATCAAACCATGGCGGGGTATTTTTTTGTCGGCAATCGTTAGACGTCGTGTTAGTGTTTTAACTATGGATATATCAAAACTAACAACAAAAGAGTTTGGTCGGATCATGAAGCTTCTCCGTAAAAAGGAGACACTTGAGAAAAAGTTGGGGCAACTTGAGCGCTCCGTGGCCAAGGTGATTGGGGCTGGGGCGTCTGCGGTGGCTCGCGGGGCGAACAGGATCGCGCGTCGTCGGGGTCGGCCACCCGGACGAAGCAGCACGGGAAAAAAGTTTAATCGCCGTGGTGGACTTAAAAAAGTGATCTTGTCGCATTTGAATCGATCGGGAAAAACCGGGATTAAGATCAAGGAACTGGCCGACAAGATGAATATCCAGCGTCAGCGATTGGATACTTGGTTTTACCAGAATCTGAAGAAGATTCGTGGCCTACGCAAAGTGGGGCCAGGGCACTATCATCTGCGGGGATAGTGGGTACTGCGGACGAGGTAGGATTCGAACCTACGAATGCCTTTCGGCATCTGCGGTTTTCAAGACCGCCGCGTTCAACCGCTCCGCCACTCGTCCCTTATTAAGATTTAGACGAGAACTGGCTTGAAAGCGAGTCCACCGAGAATTCTCGTGGTCGGGGCTGGTTTTCTAGGTAGGGAGATTGCCGTTAAGGCGATGGCAAGAGGTTGGAGTGCTGTCCCTGTAGTAAGGTCGGAAGGTCGTGCTGAAGCGCTTCGCGAGCTGTTTCCTGAGACCATGGCTGTCGATGCAATCGAGTCGACCTTTTGGGAGAATCTCGGTGGAGAGTGGTCAGGAATGGTCTGGTCAATGGCTCCTTCGCGAAAGTCAGCTGAAGGGGAGTTTGTGAAGATGCACAGGGAGGGTGTGCAGCATGCCGCCACATGGAGTAAGCGATTCGGGGTGCCGATGGTTTACCTTTCTTCCACATCCGTTTATGCGGAGTCGGAGGGGGGTTGGGTGGATGAAAAATCGCCTTTAGCGAAAGATGAGAGAGCCACTGCGATGGTCCAGGCTGAAAAGAAAACGATTGCAGCAGGGGGTTCTGTTCTACGTTGTGCGGGACTTTATGGTCCTGATCGAGAGTTGCGAAATCGAGGGGAGGGGCCTGAGAGATGGCTCAATGTGGTGCATGTAGAGGATGCAGCGAGGGCTGCTGCGATCGCATTACGTGTACGAGGAGAAGTGTTTAATGTAGCTGAGGATGAACCCCTACGAAGGGGGGTCGTGGGAGGAGTTTGGAGTGAGGGAAGTGTTCGGACTCGTCGAAGTAAGAGGGTAAGTAACGCAAAACTAAAACAGGAGGGATGGGCTCCCATCCACTCCGCAAAACTATAAATTCCAACCACCTGAAATGATCAGGTTATTTCCTGTGACCTGCGACGCATCGGGGGAGAGTAAATAACGAACGGCAGAAAAAACCTCTGGAAATGATACGGGACGTCCTGAGGGGAGTTTGTGAGGTGGAGGTAGGTCGATACTGTTTTCCAGATATCCGGGTGAGATTTGGTTCACAGTAATTTTTCTGGAAACAAGTTGGGTGGCAAATGAGCGGGTGAGAAGGGAAACACCGATTTTCCCCACATGATATCCAGGGGCTAGCTTACGAGGAGTGATTCGGTCAGAGGCAGAGTCGCCTATATTGATGATATGGCCACCACTTTTGGGAAACAGAGGTATAGCTGATTTTGTTGTCAGGAAAGTTGCGGTTGCGGTGCTATGAATACCTGCGAACCAATCTTCAGGTCGCGTGCGGAGAAGTGGGGTTGGGCGATAGGTGCCTGTGTTGTTTATGACGAGATCGAGGCGCCCAAATCTTCGGCTGATCTGCTTGAAAAGTCGGGTGACTTGGCTGGGGTTGGAAAGATCGCCTTGAGCGCATAACGCGTAGGTGCCTAGGGCTTGGATTTCTCGGGCAAGTCGGCGGGCACGGTCTGCACCACTGCGGTAGTGGATGACGACGGCGTAACCAAGTTGTCCTATTTCTTGGGCAAGATATGAACCGAGACCACGGGAGGCGCCTGTGATCAGGGCTACGGGTTGGGGGTTGTGTTTCATGACAGAATTCCAAGGGTACGGGCTACAGCACGGACTTTGGGGATCTCGTGAGTGCGGAGTAGATCGGTTTTGCCGAGGAGGGCTAGAACGGCAAAGAGCGCCTCGGCGGAACGAACTTCGTCCTGAAAAAACTCGAAAGCGTGGGGGAGGGCGTGGCAGACGGGCCAACCGAGGGTGCGGAGGCGAAACGTGTGGAGAAAAGTTTCGGCCTGGTATCGGATTCGTGCGGTGCTGTCTTGGAGGTTCTTATAGTAAAAGCCCAGTCCCGGATCGATCCAGATGGCGTGTACCCCTGCATTGACGGCACGGTCGATTTCGCGACGGAAGTAGTCGAGCAGGGCCGTGGCGTGGTCAGAGGAGTGGACGAAGTCACCCACAGCCCGAACATTTTCACCTTGGACATAGCAGAGGATGATTCCAGCGCGGTGCTGGGCGATCGTGCGGTAGAGGTCGTCAGGGGGTCTGGAGCCTGTGAGGTTCAGGACAGCGGCACCTGCCTCAAGGCAGCGTCGGGCGACATCGGGGTGATAGGTTTCGATGGAGATGAGAGAGCCCTCTTGAGCGAGGGGTTGGAGGATGGGGAGGAGAGTTGTGATCTGTTGGGCGGGATCTACGCGTGCGGCATGGTGGAGAGAGGATTCGGTTCCGAGATCGACAAGGTGGGCACCTTCGGTGCGTAGGCGGCGAGCACGGGTAATAGCGGCATCGGTGTTGGTGACGACACTTTCGCGATACCAGGAGTCGGAGCTGAGATTCACGACTCCCATGAGATGGGGTTTTTCAGTAGAGCTGAAGGTATGACCCCGAATTTCAAATTCGGCCACTTTTGCGGGCAGTGCGGAGGCGTACTGCTGGGCGAGTTGGGAAAGAGATTCGAGGGAAAGCATGTTTAACAGAATACCAAAAGTTGTTGTCGTTGCGAGAGTGGGGATGGACGAGAGGGGGTGGGAGAATCCAGAGTATGGGTATGAAGAAAAAGCTCATGACTCAGGCGGAGTTGATGGCTTGGGAAGTGAAGGCAAGGCGATGGTT
>JBBAWA010000056.1:0-4163 GCA_040397425.1 Methylacidiphilales bacterium | reverse complement strand
TCTGATCAAGGGCCGCGTCTAAGCGATCCAATCCGTGCTTCTGGATGATGTCTCGGATATGGACGAGGTAATCGGGATCTGGGCAGTAGCCAGAGGCCAAAATGTTTGAGACAAACTTAATTCCAGATTTTTCACCCACGTGCTTGCGGTAGCGATCATTCGATAGGAGGAATTGGGAGTAGCCTTGGAAACCTGCGGCGAGAGTAGGATAAGCACGGAAATCTGCGGTGGTATCCTCCCCGCTATCTCGGGTGGGCATATTGAGAGCGCGAGGCCCTGTCCAGCTGTCAAAAGCCTTCATCCCAAAGTAGTTATTGTATTCCTTGGCGAGCAAGCTGTTGCCATAGCCCGATTCGAAGATGGCCATAGCAAGAACAGCTGAGGCGGGGATTTGGGAGCTGGTTTGGATGAGCATGGCTTCGGGGATTGCATTTTCCAAAAAGCGACGTTGGCGACCGTTGGCAGAGTCGAGAATCTTTGAGATACGGGTGGCAAGGCCAAGGATGTCCGTTGTGTCTGAGCTTTGAGAGGCGATGAGTCGGGCGATGCGAAGATCCCGTTCTTCGAGTTCTTTCTTTTGGGCGAGCCGGTTTTGAAGAGAGCTCCATTTCTCTTCCAGATAGCTTTTAGAGAGGGCAGCGGAAAATCGCGTTACACCGATTAGGGATACGACGGCTACTCCAAAAAGAATCAACCAGGCAAAATTTGAGACAATAAGCGTCCCAACAAGCCCTAAGCGGAACTTGGGTTTCTTTGCGAAAGTCTTGCGGGCAATCGCCTGAGTCAGATCGACAACCTGAGGCATGTCTAAAGTCTAGGATGGGTCGGCACTGCGTCAACCAAACCTCAAGCTTTACAGGTTTTGAAATATAATAATCTGTGTAAAATATTGTCCATAAGGTATCTATAGATGCTTTCTAGCTACTGGGGCTTTTTGATGGCGGATATAGAATTGATGCGACGATCGAGATTGCGAGTACCCCGATCACGAACCCAAGAGTCCAAGGAATAGGGAGGTGGATATAGGCAGATATAAGCATTTTTAGTCCAATAAAGGAGAGGATAACTGCGAGGCCAATATTTAGGTAGGCGAAGAGTTTAATGAGTCCTGCGATGGCGAAGTAGAGGGCTCGCAGGCCAAGAACGGCAAAGGCGTTGGAGGTTAGGACAATGAATGGGTCTCGGGTGATTGCTAGGATGGCGGGGATGGAATCGATGGCAAAAACAAGGTCGGTAGTTCCGAGAGCTATGAGGACAAGAAGTAGAGGGGTGCCTGTCCAGCGACCTTTTTCTCTCAAAACGAAGTGGTCGCCGCGAAAATCGGGAGTAATGGGAATGACTTTGCGGGCGAGGCGGATGAGTGGGTTATGGTCGGGTTCGACTTTGGCCTCTCCCCCTTTCAGAAGCTTGATTCCTGTGTACACCAGAAGTGCGCCAAAAATATAGATCAGCCAGTGAAAGCGGTTGATGAGGGCGATGCCTGTGAAGATGAAAAGAGCGCGAAGAAAGAGGGCCCCGATGATTCCCCAGAATAGTGCCGGGAATTGCGATTTTTCTGGCACAGCGAAGTAACGAAGAAGAACTGCAAAAACGAAGACGTTATCGACGCTGAGAGAGAGTTCCACAACGTAGCCTGTCAAAAACTCCATCGCGGGGGTTATGCCGAGAGTAAAGGCGACCAGTCCTGCGAAGGCTAGGGCGAGGGCAACCCAACCGGCGGTCGCTTGAAGGGAGCGACGGAGATCGACCGGCCGGGGATCCCGATGAAACAGAATGAGGTCTGTGGCAAGAAGAGCTAGGACGAGGGGGCCAAATAAAATCCAACCAAGATGGAGATGGGGTGACGTCACTAGGTAGATTTGGTAGCAGGAAGAAGTAGTAAGGCCAAGAGGAAGAGACTCAAGGCGTGACAGAAGGGCCTAGGTAAGGGCACTTTGGGTAGATGAGCAACCTAGCATTAGCAGGAAAAGTGGGCTTGGTGTTTGGTGTGGCGAACAAGCGCAGCATCGCTTGGGGAATCGCCAAGGCCTGGGCCGATGCCGGGGCAAAGCTGATCTTTAATTATCAGGGGGATCGCCTGAAGGAGAATGTGGAGGAGCTGGCGGCGACCTTTGGTCCGGATACACCTGTCGCCCCGTGTGATGTAAGTCGGGATGAGGACATCACAAAATTTTTTGATTTTGTAAAAACGAAAACTTCTCGCGTGGATTTACTTTTACACAGTGTGGCTTTCGCGCCGAAAGAGGCACTTGAGGGAAACTTTGTAGACACCTCACGGGACGCATTTCGAGTGGCGCATGATATCAGTGCTTACTCGCTTGTGGCGGTGAGTCGGGCGGCCATGCCGCTCATGTCCGCGGGGGGAAGTATCGTTACCATGAGCTACTACGGAGCGGAAAAAGTGGTACCCCACTACAATGTGATGGGGGTAGCCAAAGCGGCTTTGGAGGCGAGCGTCAGGTATTTGGCCTACGATTTGGGGCCGAAAAAGATTCGAGTCAATGCGATCAGTGCTGGACCTGTGAACACATTGGCGGCGCGGGGTATCAGTGGGTTTTCGGCAATGCTTTCTCACTACGAAGCCCACGCACCCTTAAAGAGAAATATTACATTGGAGGAGTTAGGTGCGACGGGAGTATTTTTGGCTTCGGACGGTTCGGCTGGAATTACGGGTCAGACGCTTTATGCGGATGCAGGGTATTGCGTGATGGGCATGTGAAGTCGGGTCCAGTGTCAGCTCGCAAACTTCTTCTCTGGGATATTGACGGGACGATTCTCCATACGGGGAAAGCGGGAGAGACAGCTCTGGGGCGTACGATGGAAAAGTTGCACGGGGTCGATCGTGGACTGCAGGGCTTGGAGATAGCAGGCCGAACCGATAAGTGGATTGTGGAGCAGTTGCTCGGAAGAGATGGAAAGCCGAATGGTCCGGAAGAGGTGGCCCGATTTCTCGATGTTTATGTGGAACTTTTGGCGGAGGAGTTGCCCCGAAGGAACGGGGGTCTGCACCCGGGAGTTTTGGGTATATTAGAAGAGGCTCACAAAAGACCTGAATTGGTTCAGGCCCTTTTAACGGGGAACATTGAAAAAGGTGCGAGGTTGAAGCTTACGAGGTATGGGGTGAATCATTTCTTTGGGTTTGGGGCGTTTGCCGATGATTCGGCGATCCGAAATGACCTCGGCCCGCATGCAAAACGCAGGGCCAAGGAACATCATGGGGAGGAGTTTCCGCCCGAAAGAATCTTTGTGATCGGAGACACTCCTCACGATGTGGCCTGCGCTAGAGCGATTGGCGCCAAGGCGATTGCTGTGGCAACGGGCTCCTTCACAGAGAAGCAGTTACAAGATTGTGGAGCAGATGCGGTTTTCCGTGATTTGGAACACCCTAAGGCTTTTTTCGATTTATTGAACTGATCAAACTATTGAGGCCTGATCGTCCGGGCTTGCGGTCTGTTTGTGGTTTGCAATGAAGGGGGGTGTTGAAGAGGTGTTTTTTTCATGCATTTTGGCTTTGCCTCAGCTTGGCATGGACCTCTTGGTTCGCGCAGGGTGCGGCAACTCCCGAGCAACACCAGAAGCTGGTTGAGACATGTCGTTGGCTTTCTAAGCAAGACTTGAACTATTCGCAGTCTTGGCAACCGCCTGGACACCCTTATGTCATCACGATGGATTGCTCAAACACGGTCCGGTATATCGTTTGGAAAGTATTTGGTTTTGATATTCCAAGGACGGCATCGGACCAGTACCTCTTCTTCAAGAAAAAGGGCAAGGTGCGGGCGGTTCCTGTTGAGGCGAGTGGAAAGGTGGATTCTGAGAGGCTTATGACCGAGATGAGGAGTGGAGACCTTCTTTTTTGGGAGTGGACGTACGATGTGCCGCGGGATCCTCCCATCAGTCACGTGATGATTTATTTAGGTAGAAAAAAAGATGGAGAAGCGATGGTCGCAGGTTCATCCCAAAGGATGGATGGGGAGAGGGGAGGAGGAGTGGATGTGTATGAGTTCAACCCAAACGCGCCGTGTGGAAATGCAAAGAACTTCTTTAACTTTGTGACCCATCGTGGGCGATTGGTTGCTTTTGCGAGACCCACGGCAAAGGTTGGGTGGGCGGAGCGGGGTGGATTAGAATAGGGTAGGCATTCCTTCGATCAGAAATCGTACGTC
>JBBAWA010000055.1:0-10196 GCA_040397425.1 Methylacidiphilales bacterium | reverse complement strand
TGGAGGGTTTTTTTCAGACTCTTTGGGGAGAGTCGGCCCCTGAAAAAGTTCGGTACGTGGGGGGAAGCCAGTTTGCGTTATCAAAAACAGCCGCACATCGGCGCTCCAAAGATTTTTACCAAAAGGCGCGGGACGTTTCGCGCACATTTCCCGACGCGGCTCATGCATTTGAGCGGACATGGGATCGCATTTTTATGGCTCCCCCGCTTGATGAAACTCTCTTCGGTCCTTCAGGAATGAGGCTACTGAAACCAGTTCGACCCAAACCCGCAGGAGCGAACTCTCGCTAAGGCTGATTCGGGTCTTTGGGCAGGGCTTGCGAGCCGATTCTGGCCTGAAGAGTTGAGAGGCGCTCTCGTAACGAGGAGGGCAGTTGGACAATACCTCCTTGAACCGATACTTCACCGTCTGGCCTTCTTAGTAGGACGGGCTTATCTGCTCCCTGCTGTCGAGTCTCTTCCCGTAGGGTTTGTCCATCTGGGTTCACTACCGTGATTCGATAAGTTCCTGCGCTAATGGCATAGAGCAAATGGAGATTATTTTGCGGATCAAACTCAGCTGTGGGTTTTCCTAGGGGAAGGTAGGCCCCAAGCCGACGGGATGGATAGACCTGGTTTTTTTCAGGAACCTCGACACGCAGGTAGAGCCCCACATTGGGATCCTCGTAAAATTTGAGAAGGGAGTAGATCCGTCGCTCGTTCCCATCACCCCGTGGCACACTCCAGATAACCTCCCCTCGCCCGATCAGAAAGTTAAGCGAATCGGTCATCAATGATTCTCCTGAGGGCAAACGCACACTCGCACGTGCACGATACCCGCCTGTATCCCGAATCATGTATTGGGGTGCAAGATCGACCGGAATGGAAACAGACTCTCCCGAGCGCAAGGTTTTATCAGGAGGTGTGAGCACCTTTTCCGGTGCAATGAGGAGTCCGTCTCGTGACTGGACAATCATCTCAAGCCACGGTTTGCCGCTGTCACTGGCAAGCCTTAACTCACCTGCCCCCAAGTTTTTAATTCGGACGGTAAAAGGAATTGGGGAAAACTGAAGATAGGCGGTCTTGGGGGTCTCGATGCGCAGATCAACTTGGGCATCGGCTGTATGAAATGCGGTGAGGACGAGGTAAAGCCCAACTCCTGCAATTTTTACGCCCTTCGTTATCTGCATGAAGAGACAATATGAGCTCTTGGCCCACACTACGGCAAGAGGGAAGGAGCGGGAGGATTAGGACGAGAGCCCAGCAAGCTGGGGTTCCCCAGCCTTCACCTCGGGAGCCACCTCGGTCACGGACTGGACAGACTCGACCTGAAGATTCTCTTTTTCAGTACGGAGAGCAGCCCGAAGGGCTTTCTTCCAAGTTCCGAAAAAGTGTTTCTTGCAGGCAGCCGCAAAGAGCGAGGGGTTTGCGCGTTTAACTTCAGGAGTGATGAGTTTCACGCCTTGCTTTTTAAGCTCCATGATACCTTCCGCAATGTTTTCTCGTGTCCACCGCTTGCGACGGCGTACGTCCGAATAGTTGATTCCGGCCTTCTCTAAGGCGCGACCCCAGTTGCCAAAACGGCGACGGGCAGTTGCGATCAGCTTGTTCGAGGATTCATCCATCGATTTGGAACTGAGATCAGCACCTTCCGTCTGCAATCGGCGAATCTCTTCCAAAATCCCCTCCTCATCCCAACTGCGGTAGCGATAGATTTCCTCAGAAGCTAATCCTGCGGCTTCCAGGGCAGCCCGCCAGTTACCGAAATATTTCGGGCGAATCGCCGCATAGACCATGGCGTTGTGCTGGCTGAGAGCCATAGAGCGGAAGGAGAGGTCAAATCCTTTGGAAGCCAAATCACGGATCTCTTCTACAATCACCTCTTTCGACCACTTCCTATACTTACGTACATCTACATAGGAAATTCCAGCCTGATCGAGGGCGGCCTGCCAGCTACCAAAGTAACGAATCGATGCGGCAAGGAGCTCTTGGAAGTTCAGACGAACATGGTTCGCATAAAGGGGTTCTCCCTTATCCTTCCACTGCTGAATTTCAGCAATAACACGTTCTGTTGACCAACGAAGATTTTTGCGAGATCTGGTTTTCATAGGTACAGAACTAGTGCCCATTACTATTTTGTCAAGTTACAGAAAGTTTGCGTATCTATAAGCAACTGTTCATCAACACTTTTTTATTTATTCCCCTTGAAATAATCGGGCGGAAAGGGAATCCGGAAGGCCTGATTTCACGATTTTCGAGGCCGCCCTCTCTACCTCATATCCTACTCTCCTAAGATCAACGGTTTGCTCCTTGGAGTCGTAAATTGCGTAACTAGCGCGCCAATCCCCGTCCCTGGGTTGGCCAACGGACCCCACATTAAACATAAATTTCCTAGCCGTTTTGAGCCGCTCTGGATGAACATCCACTTTCCGAAACTCAATCGGACGCACCTCCTTCTCCTTTAAGAACGCGGCAGGGCGATGCGTATGCCCGATAAAACAAAGATGCGTTTTTTGATAAAAAAAACTGGTTTGAGCCTCTAGCTGGGTCGAGATGTAGGCCCAATTTTCAGGGCCATCCAGTGTGGCATGAACAAGAGTGAACGCCTCGTCCACATACGTCAGGGGCAGACGGCGCAAATAGTTTAATTGAGCTGGGCTTAAATGATTTCGCGAAAAACTTAGTGCCGCCTGAGCATCCTTCGAAAAGGCTTCCGGATTTTTCTTATGCGTAACCAGTTCGTCATGGTTTCCCCTCACAACAGGACAACCTAAAGCCCTCACAACCTCCACACACTCACTTGGGTTGGCGTTGTAACCCACCAAATCTCCAATACAGAGTGGATGCGAAACCTGCTGGTCCTCCATATCGGCCAAAACAGCTGCCAAAGCCTCCAAATTCCCGTGTACATCCCCAAAAATCCCGTACTTCATTTTTTCTTTGGGGAGGCTTGTCCTGACAACTCTTTTTCTAATTTTAGAATTTCACGGTCAATCACCTCCGGCCTTCTGTCGGGGTTTGGGGTCGTACCCATCTGAGCCCGTAACTCGCGAAAATAAGCCAGAGCTCCACGCTTATCGCCCGCCTTATCCAACGCATATCCAACAAAGCGCTCGAGATAAGGAGGCGCGTCTCCTTTTGCAATCGCTTGTCGGTAGCAGTCCGCCGCCGCCTGATAATCCTCCAGCCTCTGCCAGTACAAATCCCCTAAACGCTGAAAAAGCAGGGCCCGCTCAGGAACCGCCTTGGTTCCCCTCTCCAAAAGACTCCTCCCTGCTTCGACCCAACGCCGTGCTTCAAGTCGCCGACGCGTTTCACTTGGCTCCCCACTATATCGTTCGGCCGCGACAGCCGCGTTCCAGGCCAAATGCCAAGAGGCCGTGTCCCAAAAAACAGCCACCCTCGGCTGAAGAAGAGTCGCCAACTCCAAGGAACTCCTCACCCTCACCCACTGCTGTTCCTCCCAAGCCCCATGAGCCTGAAGCATCAGCGCATTCGCCGCCAAACCACGAAATCCCCCCAACGCCGCCAAAGCTAGCCCCTGCCCCAGCTTCTCCCGAATCGCCACCGCCGTGGGCCCAGTAAACCCATAAGTCGCCTTTCTTTGAGACTGCGTCATCGCTTTTTCCCACGTGATCTTGACTCCACCCCAAAGCAGGAGAATTCCACAAGCCAACCCGCCGGCAACCCATGATCTCAAATATCCCGCCCTTCAAAAACAACCGACGCCGCAGTCAACAAAACAGCAATATAAACACCCGAATATCCCACGACCTCCAAAGTCGAACGCCACGAGACCGCATTTCCAGCCACAATTTCATCAATCAAGTTGTAGAGGTTGAAATCAGGAACCAAAAACGCCACGCCCGCCAAAAAGAACTTAGCCGCCCAACTCGCCACCTCCCCGGATTCCAGCCACTGCTCCCGTGCAACCGATTGGAGATGACCAATCAGATACACCATTAAAGTCATCGCCATCACAAAGGTCGTGGATGTGGCTACCGTGCTGAAAAAAACCGCTATCGCTGCCACCACCGCCAACTTCACCTCCAGCAAAACCACAGCCTGAATCAAGCGCGGATCTCTCGCCTCTGCCCGAATCAAAGCTGCCACCGCGGGATCCGATCCCTCGCGAGCAATGAGCTGCGCCTCCTTCCACCCTAATACCCCAGCGACCGCAACTGCCATCACACCAATCATCACGGCCAGTAAAATCGAAAGCCCAAGATATTTTCCCACAATAAACTCCCACCGACGCAAGGGCCGACACAAAGCCGTCAAAATCGTCCTCCGCTCAATCTCCCCTGGAATTAACTGAGTCGCCCCCAACAAACCCACCAGAAGTCCTGTCAAACTTATCGCGGCGTATCCTAGGTCTTTCAGAAACTTAAACTGCTCCTGGAAAGAAAACTCAGTGAAGTAGTTTGCCCCATAAATCAGGACCAGCCCAAAAACCAGCAGGACCGCAAATACCTTCTGACGAACCGCCTCCAAAAACGTATTGCCAGCCACCGCCCCAATCCGCCGCAACGACCCCATCATCGCTGCTTTTCCTCAGGCAAACTCCGCAGGAAATAGTCCTCCAGCCTCTCCCGTGGCGCACCTTCGCGAACCACCTGAACGCCCCGCTTCTCCAGCCACCCGCGCAGCTCCTTGCGATCCTCTTCTTTCAATCCCTGCACATTCACCTCCCACTCCTTCTTCCGCGTCAGCAAATCATCCAACTTTCCCTCCCTTAATTTTTGACCCCGATGCAAAATAATCACCCGATCCGCCACGTCCTCCACCTGCTCAAGAAGATGACTCGAGAAAATCACCGTCTTTCCCCGTTGCCGTAATTCCAAAATCAGATCCCGTATCTCACGCGACCCTGCTGGATCCACACCCGCCGTGGGTTCATCTAACATCAAGATTTCAGGATCTCCCACCAGCGCCCCCGCCAAGCCCGCTCTCTGCAACATTCCCTTCGAATACGTTCGCAAAGGCCGTTTTCCTGCCTCCCCACCGAGCCGCACCATCTCCAACAACTCCTGAATTCTCTTTTCCAACACTCGCCCCCCCATTCCGCTCAATCTTCCGTAGTAACGCACCAACTCCGCCCCACTCAAAAAATTGGGGAAGTAAGGATTTTCAGGCAGAAACCCGATCTGCCTTCGCGCCGCAATCGTTCCCGCACGATATCCACACACCTCTGCCCGACCCCGCGTCGGTCGCAACAACCCCAAAATCATCTTCATGGCAGTACTCTTTCCACTCCCATTCGGACCCAGAAGCCCGAACACCTCGCCCCGGTGCACCTCCATGTCCAATCCCTCAAGAGCCAGTACCCGCCCCCGAAACCACCCCATCGGAAACTCCTTACGCAATCCCACCGTCTGCACCGCCGCACTCACTGGATTTGAAATCCCTTCACTCCGGATACCACCTCCACCTCACACCCCTTCGCCTCACGAATAAATCCGGCCAGATGACTCTCTCCAATCTCCTTTTCCATCGCCTCTACCTCTTCTCGATCCCCCTGAAGAAAAACTTCCACGGTGCCATCGGCCTGGTTGCTTGCATGACCCGAAACCGCAAAACCCTCCGCAATTTGCCGGACTCCATAACGGAAACCTACCCCTTGCACTTTGCCTCGATAGGAAATTCGTTTGGCCAGCATTCTAGCATTTTGCCTGCTTCCTCCCCAATCTTCAACCCCCCTCCCTGCCTGAAAATTCCCTTCGCCCCCCACCTATTTTTAGCGAAACTCAAACCCCATGCCTCCTCCCTCCCTCGCCCTCTCCACATGCTGGCATGCTGACCGCACGACCGACGGCGCCTCTCTTCTGCAGCAAGCCAAGTCTCTCGGTTTTGACCGCGTCGAGCTCAGCCACAATACACGCTTCAATCTCTGGCCAGGAATCCTTGCCGAACATAAATCCCCTACCGCACCCAAGATCGATGTTCTTCACAATTTTTGTCCCGTGCCCGTCGAACTGCTACGCCCCCACCCCAATGCCTACGAATTTTCCGATCCACGCCCTGCCACCCGCCGCCTAGCCGAACGCCACTCCCTCTCCACTCTAGAAGCCGCTGCTAGCGTTGGAGCTCGCTTCGTTGTTCTTCATCTCGGCTCCGCGGGGCCCCACCACCGGGCCGACTCCCTCGAATCCCTCGCCGCCGCGGGCCAGATGGGCTCCCGCAACTACGTGAGCCAAAAAATCGCCGCGATCCAATCGTGGGAAAAAGCCTTTCACGAAAGTTGGCCTCGCGTGGAAGAGATCCTTCTTCGTCTAGGGGAACGGGCCAAGGCTCTCGGCCTTCAACTGGGTTTGGAGTGCCGCGAAAATCCCCGCGAAATTCCACCCGACGACTCTTGGGATATGCTCCTCACCCGCCTTCCCGCTCCCACCTTCGGCTACTGGCACGACTTCGGCCACGCCGCAGCCAAAGAATCACTTGGCCTGATCGACCACGCCCAACATCTGCGCCGACTTGCCCCTCGTCTCATCGGTGTTCACCTGCACGACTTCTCCCCCGAACAAGGAGACCATCTACCCCTCGGCCAAGGGTCGATTCCCTTTGCCCAACTCCTCCCCCTCATTCCCCCCAATACGCACTTCTCGCTCGAGTTATCTCCTGGTGTGTCCGCGGAGGAAGTTCGTGCCAGCCTTCTATGGTGGAATCAAAACCAGCCCCCACGCTCCTAAGCCGGCTCGCCCCTTGGATCCGTATCGGCATCACAGCTGCCGTACTTGGCTTCCTCGCGACCAAGGTCAACTGGCCGAACCTCGCCCACCGGTTCGCTTCCGCCCATCCAGTTTGGCTCACCGCCGCACTTTTTGTAACGCTGGGCTCGATTTGTCTTTGCGGAACCCGCTTCTATTTCCTTCTGCGCCTCCAAAACATCCACCTCTCCTATTTTCGCACTCTTCATCTCACCTTTGTGGGCTTTTTTTTTAATCTCTTTCTCATCGGATCCACAGGAGGCGATGCCGTCCGTCTCTTCTATCTTCTCCGCTGGTTTCCTCACAAAAAAGCCCGTGCCACACTCTCGATCCTTCTGGATCGCGTCTTTGGCGTTGCTGCTCTCTTCGGTCTCGCCCTTCTATTTCTCCCTGGGGCAACCGACCGCCTTCAAGCCGATCCCACCTTTGCGCCTCTCGCCTCCGCCCTCCCTTGGCTTGGTCCTCTTGGAGCCCTCCTTCTCGTCCTTGGATTTCTTCTTCCCTCTTTTCTTCCTAATATCCCCCTTCCTCAAAAACTCCCTGGTCGAGCTGTGCTGATCGACCTTCTCCATGGTCTTCGCGATACGATGCATGGAGGTTGGAACACCGCCGCGCTCATCCTCGTGTCGATCGGCGTTCACCTTCTCAGTTTTGCAGGAGCAACTCTCCTCGCCCGCGCCCTCGACCTCCCCATCAACTACTCTCTCGCCGGTCTTATTCTTGTACTTATCTTCAGCGCCTCCGCACTCCCCATCAGTGTGAGCGGCCACGGCGTCCGGGAAGGAGTCATGGTCTTTCTCTTTCTCCATTTGGGTCTGGGGGCCGACCCCGAATCCGCAATTGCATACTCCGTTCTCATCTACGGGCTCGGACTCTTCTGGAGCCTGTGGGGTGGCCTCGCCTATCTTACCCTCCGTTCCCCCGACCCAAAAAAATGATCCGTCACCCTGCGGCAGAAAAAATTGTTCAACAGCTTGTTCAAGCTGGCCACGTGGCCGTCTATGCAGGCGGGTGCGTTCGCGATGCTCTGCTTCAACGCCCCTACCCCGACGTCGACATCGCCACCTCGGCCACGCCCGACCAAGTCCAATCTCTCTTTCCGAAAGCTTCCGATCCCCAAGGAAAAGCGTTCGGTGTCATTCGACTTCGCCTGGATGAACATGTTTTCGAAATCGCCACCTTCCGGGTCGACGGCCCCTACCACGATGGACGCCGACCCTCCTCGATCACATTCACCACAGCCGAAGAGGATGCAAAACGTCGTGACTTCACCGTCAACGGAATGTTCTTTGATCCCCTCAAAGATCAGCTTCTCGACTACGTCAAGGGACAGGCCGATCTCTCCTCAAAACTCATCCGCGCCATCGGTGACCCGGTCACCCGTTTTACAGAGGATCGCCTCCGACTTTTCCGCGCCATCCGTTTTGCCGTCCAACTTGGATTCCAAATCGAACCTGAAACTTGGAAAGCTCTGATCCAACTTGCACCCTCCTCCAAGGTCATCTCGCCCGAGCGTGTCCGCGACGAATTAACCAAGATCCTGACCAGCCCCGATCCTGCCCGGGGGTTCGACCTACTGCACGAATCCGGCCTCATCGCCGTCTGGATTCCCGAACTCCTGGAGATGCGTGGTTGTGAGCAGTCACCCGAACATCACCCCGAGGGCGACGTCTGGGTCCACACCCGATTACTTCTGACTCACTTAAAAAAACCCTCTCCCGTACTGGCCCTCTCCGCTCTCCTTCACGACATCGGAAAACCCCGAACCTCAAAAACAGAGCCCAGCGGCAGAATTCGCTTCTTTGGACACGAAGGAGTCGGAGCTCGAATGGCAGAGGAAATCTTGCGTCGCCTTCGATACTCCAATGACGAAGTCTCTGCCATCACCGCATGTATCGCCAACCATATGGCCTTTAAAGACGCTCCGAACATGCGCATCAGCACTCTCAAACGCCTTCTCGCACGCCCTACGTTCGTCGAAGAGCTGGAGCTACACCGGATTGATTGCTCCTCTTGCCATGGCCAACTCGATATTCACTCATTCCTCACGGCGAAGTTGAGCGAGTTTTCTCAGGAAGAAATTAAACCCAAACCTTTCGTCACAGGCCACGACCTACAGCAACTCGGAGCTAAACCAGGCCCCTCGATGGGCAAACTCCTCCATCAACTGATGGACGAGCAACTGGAAGGAAAATTTGCCGACCGCACGACCGCACTTGCCCGCGCCCAAGAACTTTTAAAGTAGCCGAGTTAGATTAAGCGTAGGCGACAAACGCCTCGTACACCTCATCAGGAATATCCAGCAACTTATAGTCGCCCGATGACACAAAGATGAGCTGCTGCTTGCCTTTGCCCAGCTGATTTCCTGCAGAATCAAAAATCTGATGCTCAAGGGTCACAAACTTACGATTGTACTCCCCCACTTTGATTTTCACGCTCACCCGCTCAAACTCCCGTGTTTCCCGGGTGAACTTATGCTCAAAGGAGCGCGTCAAAATATAGTACGGGGTGGTTTTTAAATTAAATTTCGGCAGGCAGTGATTGAAGAAAAGTTCGCGCGTCTTGCCTACCCACATCGCATACATCCCAAAGTAAACATTCCCGACTGAGTTCGTGTCCGCATAGGTCGCCACAAAGGTGTGAACAAACCATTTTCCTTCAAAGTGGCCGAATAGATCCGTCGGTTCACCAACTTGTCCTTTCGGAAAGGGCACGACTCGCCCGGGCTCAATTTTCTCCTCCGCTATAAACTTGGCCGATGGACCCCCAGCAGAATCCTCTAACTCTTCCACCCCGCCCACGAACTCGTGGGCTGAGCCAGGCTTTAGCAAAAGCCAAACCACATAACCCACAGGAAGAATAGACCCCAATATCATTCCCGACGGATTCGCCAAAAAATATCCGTAGGCAAAAATCACCACGGCTACGCTTCCAACGCAAAACATCTTCACCTGAGGCAACGCATTGCCCTGCCCTGTATGAAACGCTCTCAATAAAGCCAATCCCGCATAACCTACAAAAAATGTGGCGTAGAAAATCATGAAGTACTCCAGCTCCAACTTCAGCACCACGGCCACAATCGTGAAGAGTCCCGATAAGATCAGAGCAGGCAGTGGCGAACCTAAAATTGCTTCGGGCAGTAGGGTCAATGGAAAAGCCCTGCCAGCTCCACCCGATTTACTCAAATACCACCGCAGTGCGATATAGCCGCTATCCAGCGTTGTCAAAATCATCACGCACAAAATCACCACATAGGAACCAAACGCCCAAGGATGAGCTGCTGCCGCCGCCCACAAAAACCGCGTTACCCCATCCTCCCCATACCCTAATCCGTCGATACCTTCCCGCATCAGGGTGCCCCCCGTTTGACCTGCGACCCATAGGGCTAAACCTCCGTGCGCCAAAAGCAGAAGAAAGAAAATGGCCCCGCCCAAAAAATAACTAACGGCAGGAGACTTTCCTTCTCGCTGAATCTGAATGACTCGTTGCCACTGCTGAAGATCCAGCCAAG
>JBBAWA010000054.1:0-10298 GCA_040397425.1 Methylacidiphilales bacterium | reverse complement strand
TTTTCCGCGACACCTTGTTGGAGCAGGCGGAGCAGGGGGTGGATTATTTCACCATCCATGCGGGAGTTCTGTTGAGGTTCATTCCGATGACTGCGAAGCGGATGACGGGAATTGTGAGTCGAGGGGGTTCTATTATGGCGAAGTGGTGTCTATCGCATCACAAGGAGAACTTTCTGTGGACTCACTGGGATGACATCTGTGACATCATGGCGGCGTATGATATTAGTTTTTCGATCGGGGATGGTTTACGACCCGGATCGTTGGCGGATGCCAATGATGAGGCGCAGTTTGGCGAGTTGAAGGCCCAAGGGGATTTAACCAAGAGGGCGTGGGAACGCGGGGTGCAGGTAATGAATGAGGGGCCAGGTCATGTACCGATGAATCTCATTCAGGAAAATATGGAAAAGCAGTTGGAGTGGTGTCATGAGGCGCCCTTTTACACGCTGGGACCGTTGACGACCGATATTGCACCTGGGTACGACCATATTACGTCCGCGATCGGAGCTGCGATGATTGGTTGGTATGGGTGTGCGATGCTTTGTTATGTGACGCCCAAAGAGCATTTGGGTTTGCCGAATCGGGACGATGTGAAGGCGGGTGTGATTGCTTACAAAATTGCCGCTCATGCAGCGGATTTAGCCAAGGGCCATCCTGGAGCGCAGTATCGGGATAATGCGTTATCGAAAGCACGATTTGAATTTCGTTGGCGAGATCAGTTCAACTTGGGATTGGATCCTGTGACAGCTCGGGAGTATCACGATGAGACTTTGCCTGCTGAGGGAGCGAAGAGTGCTCACTTCTGTTCAATGTGTGGACCTCAGTTCTGCTCGATGAAGATTACAGAGGATGTGCGAAAGTATGCTGCGCAGCAGGGGTTAAAACAGGAGGAGGCGTTAGAGAAAGGCATGAAGGAGAAGTCGAAGGAGTTCGCGGAGAAGGGGGCAGAGGTTTACAGCTGAATCTTTAAGTGAGAGATAGAGATTTTTTGTGAGCAGGTCCCTAGTCTAAGAATGGCAGAAAAAAGATTCGGTGGGATGGGCATAACAGAAAGGCGGGATTGGCGAAGAAGCAGTAGTTCAGAAAATCTTTTATCTGCTTTGAGTTGATCGAGGGTGACAGGTTTGGGTAGGGCTCGTGTCGCCCCCAGAAGTACGGAGCTCCACTCCTCTCCTTTGGGTGAGGTTGGGTCAGGGAACGCAGTTTTAAGAACTTGGGCAATTCCGACGACGGCCTTTTCATCCACGCTATGGTAGTAGAGCACTTGATCTCCCACTTGCATGGCACGAAGGAAATTGCGGGCTTGATAGTTTCTTACACCGTCCCAGATCGTCTTCTTCTCCTTCAAAAAGAGGGAGAAGTGATATTTGGAGGGCTCCTGTTTGACCAGCCAGTGGTTCATGCGGGAATATTGTTAGTGCAGATTAAAAAAAGTTGAAGATTAAGTTTAGGTTTAGGTTTTTGGGTATTCATAGTTTGGGGTGAGGCTTGCTGTCGGCGGTCTCTTTCAGACTCCCCCTTTTTGCGTTATTTGATACGCTATATGAATGCACGGTTTCCAGAGGAAAGGGGGAAAGCTTTTTGCCGAAGGAGTCAGCCTCGATGGGTTGGCCGATCGGTATGGCACCCCTTTGTATGTGTACTCTGCAGGCACGATCGTGGATCACTATCGCAGGTTGCGAGGGGTGCTGCGTGCCGTGAACCCCTTGATCTGTTACTCGGTGAAGGCAAATAGCAATCTGGCTATTTTGTCGATTCTGTCCCGTTTGGGTAGTGGTTTTGATGTGGTAAGTGGTGGGGAGTTGGAGCGAGTGCGCAAGGTCGGGGGCAAGATGGAGCGGTGCGTCTTCGCTGGTGTAGGAAAGACACAGGAGGAGATTGAGCTAGGCCTCCGTTTTGGAGTGAAGGCTTTCCATGTGGAGAGTGAGGAGGAGTTGGAGCAGATCGCGGCAGTAGCGGGCCGTAAAAAGGGGCGTCGTGCTCCGATCGCCTTACGGGTGAATCCTGATGTTGAGGCGGGTGGTCACGCCAAGATCACAACAGGAACGTACGCAAATAAGTTCGGCATTCCCTACGAGCTGGTGGCCGCTGCTTATCGGAGGGCTGGGGCGGATCCGCGTCTTCATCTACGTGGAATTCAGATGCACATAGGGTCGCAGATCACGCGAGTGGAGCCGTTTCGTGCGGCCGTTCGCAAGATGATCCCCTTGGTGGAGCGTTTGAGGGATCGGCACGGGTTAGAGTACTTCGATGTAGGGGGTGGAGTGGGAATTGTATATGAAGATGCGCTGGCCAGTGGGCGGGATGGTTGGTGGAAGACTTTGCGTTCTGAAAAGGCGATGACCCTGAATGAGTATGCCACTTCTCTTGTGCCGATGTTGAGGGATCTCAAGATGGATATTCTTTTGGAGCCCGGACGTTTTCTTGTTGGAAATGCGGGAGTTCTGGTTTCTGAAGTTCTCTACCGGAAGTCGACAGGACAGAAGTACTTCACGATTGTAGATGCTGGAATGAATGATCTTGTTCGGCCTGCTCTGTACGAGGCTTACCACCAGATTGAACCTGTCGGAAAACCGCGACCTGGAGCGATTCCGACCGATGTGGTGGGACCTGTATGTGAGTCGGGCGATGTGTTTTGTCACGACCGATCGTTGCCTCCTTTGGAGAGGGGAGATCGTGTGGCCATACTGAGTGCGGGGGCCTATGGGTTTTCGATGAGTTCGAACTACAACACCCGACCTCGCCCAGCCGAAGTTCTGGTCACTGGCTCACGGGCAAGAGTTGTGAGGGCGCGGGAGCGCGTGGCTGGCTTGTGGCAAGGGGAGAGGAAGTCGTGAGCCGTGCCGTTCGTTTCTGGAAGTTAGAGGGAGCGGGTAATGATTTTCTAGGGTTCGATGGGAGATCGAGAGGGTTTCGACTTTCTCGTGCTGGGATTGCGCGCTTCTGTGATCGCCGACGTGGGGTAGGGGCAGATGGAGTTCTGGTTGTGGAAAAACCGAGGAGTCCAAAGGCTGATTTTCGGATGCGTTACTACAATTCAGACGGGGGTGAGGCTGGGATGTGTGGAAATGGAGCACGTTGCTTTGCATTGTTGGCGCGTGCGGTTACGGCCCGCACAGGAAAGAGGTTGCGTGTGGAGACACGCGCGGGTTTGGTCGTGCTCGAGATTTGTGGAAAAGATGTGCGTGTCTCGATGACGGAGCCTGGCTTGCCGAGATTGGGGAGAAAGATTGTTGCGGCGGGTCGAAAGGTGATGTTGGACAGTATCAACACAGGGGTCCCCCATGCGGTGGAGTTTGTGCGGTCGTTGGCGTCGGTAGATGTAGTAAGGAGTGGCCGTGCGATCCGTGCTCACTCGGCCTTTGCCCCAGCGGGAACGAATGTGAATTATGTACAAATTGGAAAGGGTGGGCGGATCGAGGTAAGGACGTATGAGAGAGGGGTGGAGGGGGAGACATTGGCTTGTGGGACAGGAGTTGTCGCTTCGTCGATTCTTTCGAGTCTGCGCCGTGGAATCCGGCCTCCGATTCGGGTAAGGACCCGAGGAGGGGATCTTTTAACCGTGAATTTTAAGTTGGAGGCGGGACGTGCCAAAAAAGTTACCCTGCAAGGACCCGCCCGAATCGTGTATACGGGAGTGCTGTATGTTTAATGGAACTTATACCGCGCTGGTAACCCCGTTTCGCAACGGGCAGGTAGATGTGAAAGCATTTGAGGCTCTGATTGATCGGCAGGCCGCGGCTGGGATTGAGGGAATTATTCCTGTCGGAACGACGGGTGAATCTCCCACTTTAAACATGCAGGAGCATGTTCGGGTAATTGAGTTGGCCGTGCAGTTCGCGAAAAAGCGGATGAAGGTGGTGGCGGGTACGGGATCGAACAGCACCGCGGAGGCGATTGAACTTTCCACGGGAGCCCAAAGGGCTCGGGCGGATGCTCTTCTCCTTGTTGCGCCTTACTACAACAAGCCGAGTCCTGAGGGAATGTTTCAGCATTTTCGCGCAGTCGCAAAGGAAGTGGATCTGCCGATCATGTTGTACAGCGTCCCCGGTCGTTGTGCAGTTGAGATTACCGTGGAGACGATTGGGAGATTGGCGGATGCTTGTCCGACGATTGTTTCCATCAAGGAGTCGGGAGGGAAGGCTGAACGAGTAGACGAAATTAAGAAGGTGGTGCCATCGACTTTTGAAATTGTCAGCGGAGATGACAGTATGACGGTTGAATTCATGAAGCGAGGAGCGGTGGGCGTAGTGAGTGTCGCCTCGAATTTAATTCCTGCGGAGGTAAGGTCTTTGGTGAATGCGGCGCAGAGAAAGGACTGGAAAATGGCGGAGGAGCTACATCAAAAATATTCGGGAATCTTTCGGGATCTATTTATTGAAAGCAATCCAGCCCCAGTGAAGGCGGCGATGGCAGCCAAGGGTTGGCTTGCGGAGGAGTTACGGTTGCCTTTGGTGCCTATCACCGAGGGGAGTCGGCGGAAGCTTTTCGCTACTTTAAAAGAGGCAGGATTGTCGTAGGGTAGTGTAGTTATGGCGACCCAGTTACTCATGTTAGGAGCGAAGGGCAGGATGGGGCAGGCCATTTTGGCATTAGCCCGGAAGGATAAGGGTTTTCACATCGTGGGGGAGGTGGACAAGGGGGATGATTTGGGTGGGTTGGTTGAGAAGGCGGATGTAGTGGTGGATTTCAGTCATCGATCGGCGACGGAAGAGGTTCTTAATAAGGTGTGTGCCGCAAAGGTGGCTTATGTATGTGGAACGACGGGTCAAACGGAGGAGGATCTGAAGTTAATTCAGGCTGCTTCAAAAAAAGTGCCCTTGATCCACTCGCCAAACTTTTCTGTTGGGGTGAACCTGCTTTTTTATCTAACGGAGCAGGCTGCCAAAGCTTTACCTGAGGGGTACGATCCTGAGGTGATTGAGATCCATCATCGCCTGAAGAAGGATGCTCCGAGCGGAACGGCTAAGCGGCTCTTAGAAATTATTGCTCAAGCCCGTGGAACGAAGGTGGATCGTGTTACGAAGCATGGTCGTTCAGGTGAACCAGGAGAGCGCACGGGTAGTGAGATCGGGGTGCATGCGGTGCGGGGCGGTGATGTGGTGGGGGATCATACTGTTTTGCTGGCAGGAGAGGGCGAGAGGATTGAACTGGTGCATCGGGCTAGCTCGCGGGACGTGTTCGCACTGGGTGCGTTGCGGGCGGCGAAGTGGTTGGTGGGGAAGCCAGCTCGTGATTATCAAATGGTGGATGTGCTTGGGTTGAGCTGATGCGGATTGGGATAGGGCTGGGCTCGAATGTTGGGGACCGGGCGAAACAATTAGCTTTGGCGCGGCGTTGGTTGCGTGGTTTGGATGTTGGGGCGCGCTTCTCATCGGAATATGAAACTTCACCCGTGGATTGCCCTCCAGGAACGCCTCCGTTTTGGAATCAGGTGGGGGAGATTAACTGGTCGGGAAGTTTAGAAACTCTTTTGCAGTGGATGCAGGAGTACGAGAGGTCTTGTGGGCGAAAAACTGTTCGCGGAAAGAATGAGCCCCGGGTTTTGGATTTGGATCTACTTTATGCGGGGCGAAATTGGATTCAGAATCCGAGATTGGAGATTCCCCATCCTCGAATGGGGGCACGACGTTTTGTGATGGAACCTTTGGCGGAACTATGTCCGGGACGGAGAATTGCGGGTCTGCCTGGAACGGTTTGGGAGACAGCTTGCTGGCTACGCAAGCAGGGGGAGGTGTTATGTCGTCGAGTCGGGTGACGCCAGATCAATTGCGGTGTTGGCCAAAGGGGCAGGCGCTCTTGGCGCTTACGGCGTACGATTATCCTTTGGCACGGATTTTAGACGAGGCGGGGGTGGATCTGATTCATGTCGGGGACAGCTTGGGGATGGTGGTGTTAGGAATGGCGGATACGACGGGGGTAACAATGGCAGATATGGTTCGGGCGACACAGGCAGTTGCGCGTGGGAGGACGAGGGCAATGATTTCGGCCGACTTACCCATTGGAACTTATGAGACGGCTGAGGCTTGCGTGATGAGCTCGAAAATCCTTTTGGAGGCGGGCGCAGATGCGGTGAAGCCAGAGGGGGGAAAGGAGAGTCAACCCCAGTGGGAGGCTTTACAGAAAGCTGGGATACCGTGGATTGGTCATTTGGGAATGTTGCCTCAAAAAGTTCGTGAAGAGGGCGGTTATAAGAGAAAGGGAAAAACTGTTGAGGAGGTGGATCGAATGAAGGTGGATGCACAAGCTATGGAGAAAGCGGGGGCGTGTGCGATTGTTTTGGAGCTCTTGACTGCTGAGGCAGGGTCGGAGGTGACGGCCGCGTTGAACATTCCAACGATTGGAATCGGAGCGGGTAAAGGAACTACGGGTCAAATACGCGTGACTTATGATCTCTTGGGCCTGACGCCTTGGAATCGCCCAGGGTTTGTGAAAGAGGATTTGGGCTTTGCCCAGCAAATCCGAAAAATGGTGGAAGGAATTAAGAAGAGCGGGCGCGGCGAGCTTGGATAAAAGAACGGACCGCGAGGAAGATAAAGGCTAAAGACAGGCTCGCATTGAGAGCCTGCGTGATAATAGCCGCAGGTTTCTTGGCTGTGTCGTTGAAAAGCTCGGGAAGATGGGGCAGTGATCGAGCCGTGCCAAGAAATGCAAGCAGGGCGATCAGCACGGCTGCGTGCATCACGTGTTTCCGAAGGTTGTCCTTCCGTGCCAAAAGACCAAAAACAAGGAAGAAGATTCCAAAAACACAGGGGATAAGTGCGGTTTTATGGGTCGAGCCCGTAAGGACAAATCCACCGATTCCAAGGACGAGATAGGTAAAAGCAAAAGCAAGAGTGGTGTTAACCATAAAAGATTTCTACCTCTTGGAAGTTAGGAGCAAAGGTAAATTTAGGATGCCTTGGGGCAAGGATTTTGAATATGATATGCCCCTTATGGTTAAAAAAATCTTACAGGCATGTCTTTTGATTTGGATCTGTTTAGTGGATTGCGGGGCTGTGAAAGCAGCCAATGATTTAAATAAAAATGGAAAACTGGATCCCTATGAAGATTCAGCCTGCTCCGTTGACGAGAGGGTTGAAAATCTTCTTTCCCAAATGACGATGGAGGAAAAAACATGCCAGCTAGCAACGCTGTACGGTTATGGGAGGGTGTTGAAGGATAAGATGCCCACCTCGGGTTGGAAAAAAGAGATTTGGAAAGATGGGATTGCGAACATCGATGAGCAGTTGAATGGAATTCCTGAGCTCGGGCCTGCCTCAAAAAGGAATTATCGAACCCAAGTAGAGAAAATTAACCCGCTGGTTTGGCCACCCTCGAATCACGCGAAAGCACTCAACGATATTCAAAAATGGTTTAAAGAGGAAACCCGCCTAGGGATTCCTGTGGATTTCACCGATGAGGGGATCCGTGGTTGTAATCACTATAGAACGACGGCATTTCCGTCCCAACAGGGGGTCGGGGCGACATGGAATAGGAATTTGGTCAGAAAAATCGGTGAGGTGACAGGCAAAGAGGCCCGTGCTTTAGGGTACACACATATATATTCTCCCGTGCTTGATCTCGCCCGGGATCCCCGTTGGGGACGCGTGGTAGAGTGTTATAGCGAAGATCCGTATTTGGTGTGGGAGCTTGGCTCTGTTCAGTCTAAGGCACTTCGGGATCTGGGGTTAGCCTCAACGGGAAAACATTTTGCCGTTTATTCCATTCCCAAGGGTGGGCGGGATGGGGAGGCTCGAACGGACCCCCACGTCGCCCCCCGTGAAATGGAAACGCTTTACCTTTGGCCTTGGGAGAGAGTCATCCGCCGGGCGGGGATGAATGGGGTGATGAGCTCCTACAATGATTTTGATGGGGTTCCGATCTCGGGCAGTAAAGAGTTCCTAACAACCATCCTACGCGAGAGATTCGGTTTTCGAGGTTATGTGGTTTCCGATAGTGATGCGGTGGAATATCTAACAAGCAAACATCACGTGGCGGTCGATTACAAAGAGGCATGTCGCCAGTATTTGGAAGCAGGTGGGAATGTTCGGACCGAATTCAACCCGCCTAGTAAATTTATCCTTCCTGTGCGTGAACTGTTTAAAGAAGGGAAACTGTCCGAAAATGTGATCAATGAACGGGTCAGAGATGTCCTTCGAGTAAAATTTGAGCTCGGATTGTTTGATCGCCCCCCGGTCGAGGACCCGGCGGCTTCGGATGCGGTGGTACATTGCGAGGCTCATGCGGAGGTGGCGAAACAAGCGGCCCGTGAATCCCTTGTCCTGTTGAAGAATGCGAAGGAGACTCTACCTCTTTCCAAAAGCCTAAAAAAGATTCTGGTCTGTGGACCCGCGGCGAATGAGTACGACACATCCGTGGGACGATATGGATCCTTTGGAGGGGAAGTTGTTTCTGTTTTGGAAGGGGTTAAGAAGCTACTGCCCAACGTGGAAGTTCTACATGCTTTGGGGTGTGAATATCAGGATGAGCGATGGCCGCTTTCCGAGATTCTGCCCGAGCCGATGTCTGCAGATGCCCAAAAGAAAATCGATGAGGCCGTGAGGTTAGCCCAAACCGCCGAAGTAGTCATTGTGGTTTTGGGAGAATCACGGCTCATGGTGGGAGAGAGTAAAACCCGTACCTCCTTGGATTTGCCGGGACAACAGAACGACCTCGTGCGGGCTTTAGTCAAGACCGGTAAGCCTGTGGTGGCGGTTCTGCTGAATGGGCGGCCTTTGTCGGTCAATCTTCTGCAGGAGCAGGCCTCGGCCATTCTTGAGGCTTGGTATCCAGGGGAGTACGGCGGTATGGCAGTGGCTGAAGCCCTTTTTGGGGATGTAAATCCGGGGGGCAAGGTGCCAGTAACGTTTCCCAAGACTGTGGGGCAGATCGAATACAACTTTCCATGCAAACCTAACAGTCAGGCTGGAATGGGAAGGGATGAAGATCCCAACGGGTCTGGAGAGTGTTTGGTTAATGGCCCGCTCTATCCATTCGGTTTCGGGCTGAGCTACTCCCAATTTACATACAGCAATGCCAAGGTGCAACCCGCTTCAATTAAGCCGGGACAGGAAGTCGCAGTGACGCTGGAGGTCAAGAACACCGGGAAACGCGAGGGGGATGAGGTGGTACAACTCTATCTGAAGGATCGTCTCTCCTCGGTGACGACCTATGAAAAAGTTCTTCGGGGCTTTGAGCGAATACGGCTCAAGGCAGGCGAAAAAAAGACGCTGACTTTTTCGTTGGGAAGGCAAGACATGGAACTGATCGACATACACAATCTGAGAACGGTTGAGCCAGGTGAGTTTGTTGTGGAGTTAGGATCATCCTCGGCCGACATTCGTCAGACCGCTCGGTTTTGTGTGACCCCATGATAAAAAAAATCTGTATACTTTTTTTCTTGGGGCTCTTCCTCTACCTGCCCCTGATCTCGGCCCCGGTTGAGCAGTCCGACGACGAAATGAGTGAGGATGGGCCTCCGCCTGAAGACACAGAGGTCTTGAAGAAGGTAAAGATATCTAAAACGCCCCAAGAAATTCCTGCGGATATTCCTCATGAGCTGGACGTGAGCTACTTAGGGGGGGACCGAAAGGAGAAAGCGGATCTTTATCTTCCAATGAATCTTACGAAAGGGCAGAAGGCCCCTGCATTGATATTGATTCATGGGGGTGGATTTAACGACGGGGATAAGCGCCGCTATCGGGAGATTAATTTCGGCACTAATGCGAGTCGACGTGGCTATTTGGCGATGAGTATTAATTATAAGTTGAGGAAGAAAAAAGGGGATGTGACGTGGCCTCAGTGTATTTACGACGTCAAAGAGGCCGTGCGCTGGCTAAGGTTGAATGCGGATAAGTATCATATCGATCCAGATAGGATTGGGGCCCTGGGAGGGTCTGCAGGGGGGAATCTTGCATTTATGTTGGCGACGACGGGTCCAGAGGATGGTTTTGAGGGGGAGGGATCCCGAACGAATATCTCGACCAAAATTGCATGTGGTGTGGACTTTTATGGGGCGGTGGATCTCATGACCTATAAGAACGATCGTCCACGACCTGATACAAATAAACCTGAAATGGCGATGTTCAATAAAACAAAAACTGAGGCCCCAGATCTTTACCGTAAGGGTTCACCCACTAGCTACATTCGAACTAATGTTGTTCCACTGCTCATGGTTCATGGCACAGGGGACAGCACAGTGCTCCCCGATCAAAGCCAACTTCTACGATCTAAGCTACTAGAGGTTGGACTTCCTTGTCCTGAGTACACAATTGTCAATCAGGCGGAAACGGACGCTCTGGTGCCTAAACTTTCTCAAG
>JBBAWA010000053.1:0-10553 GCA_040397425.1 Methylacidiphilales bacterium | reverse complement strand
GCGGATTTGGTGTAGAGATGAGCAATATTCGCATTGTTCAATATTTTGAGCTTGTGGCATTTACAACTGCTGCTGCAGCCAAAAGCCTTGCCGATTTGAACACCACTGATACCATCGTCATTGGTCGCGAGCCTGGCTCTATCATCCATCGCTACCAAAATTATTTTGTTAACGAGCAAGTTCGATGGAATGGTGAGCTGTATGCTTTTGTGCCGTTTCGAGCAGAAGGCACCACTTCTAATTTGAATGGTGACAATACTTTGGTGCAAATACTTTTTCCAAATGTAGAGGTGGCAATTCGCCTTGTCGAACAAGGCAATGGCAACAGGCTTAGCCGTCTTACGCTTACTACGGCTTGGCTCAATGCCAACAATGGTCTCATCAAAAGCTACGCAGAACGCTTCATTGGCATTGGCGCTGCTTTCTCCGAAACTACAATCGAGCTTAGATTTAGAAGTGCAATGGACAGCGTGGGAGCTAATTTTCCTGCTCGTTCCTTGTCTCGCAACTTAGTGGGCATCCTTCCTCTTAATGCCGACCTCTTCTTGCAATGAGCCCTTTCCCATCGCCCTCTTTTAACGACCTTATTGGTCTTCAGCATCAATGGGCAAAAAGGCCCGAGGACGGAAGCGGATTTACGGATTGCTTTGCTCTCTGTATGGAAGTGAGGAAGCGCTTGGGGCTGCACGACTTCATGGAAGAATTTGGTTGGGTGTATGAGCAATGCCAGCCCGAGGAAATCAGCAACAAGCAAATAGTTAAATGGCTATGGAAAAATGCAAGGCAAATCATGGAACCACGACCAGGAGCCGTATTCTACCTTTCATCGCCAAACGGTTCTTTGGCCATGGCCGTAATAACTGACAATCAAAACTGTCTACTTCTTGGTCCCGGAAAGAGGGTAATATCTTTGCCCTTCGCTAAAGTAGCAAAAGGCAAATACTATTGGGCAGAGTGATGAGCAATAATCTTCGCAAGCTACTGCCATACGAACATCAGCTTATCGAGAGCCTTGGCGTTACAGAAGAACAATATCTTGAGTTTGTTTTGCTGCAGCAAGAATACACCGATATCAAAGCGGGCACTATTCTAGACATTAGAAATTGGGAAGTCGTCGCAATTGTTTTAACCATTGTTGGCGTATTGTTTCAAGTGGCGTCGGCACTTTTGATGCCCAAACCACAAATTCCTTCTATCACCCCACAAGGGCAGCGACAGCAAACCCGAGATGATATTTTTGCTCCTCGCTTTGGTTTTAACACTGTTCAAAACCTAGCCAAATACGGCGATCCAATCAATCTTGTTTACACCAACACCGCGACCAATGCAAATGGTGGCGTAAGGGTGGCCACATCGCTGTTGTGGTCGTCTGTAAAAAGCTTTGGTAGTAGTCAGTACGTTCAAATGCTTTTACTGCTTGGTGCTGGTGGCATTGGCGCCATCGATGCTAATCGCACCGCCTTTGGACAAACCCCCATTCGCAATTTGATTGCACAAAACTATTGGTTGTATTTTCGCTCTAATAACACTGGCATCATTCGTGGCAGTGATTTGATCTATGGTGGAAACGGAGAAGCGGATCCTGCTGCTGCGGGCGTCGGCAGTCGAAATCTTTATCGTATTGAACCATCGTCACCCAATGCATTTGGCGACGGATTTAGTCATGCGCTGTCACCCGCTACGGCTAATCAATTTGGACTGTATTCTCCAGTGCCAATCAATGCCGATGTTATCATTCGCAACGAAACCGGCGCCAACGAAAGCACTTTTAGCGGCATTGAAGCAGACGTTTTAAGCCCTGCGGGCGCATCCCTATGGGGCGCCTCAGCGCCTTCTGCGTCCCTGACCATTATTCCCATTGGATCGCAACTAAGAATGCGACTTGCCGCTACTAATCAGTCGTTTCCAACAACTGTTCAAGAGGAGGCTGCAGATCAACGACGGGCGTTGTCTTCCGCCTTTGACAATGCAGCAATTTTTAAGCTGGGCTCTGCGCGATTCAGCGTCATCAACGTAACGCGAGGATCCACAGACGATGGAACGATGGAGGTGTCATTGCGCTGCGTGGAACAGGGCAATGCTCCAAGTATCGCTTATGGATTTGGGCAAGCCGTAAGAGACGCAAGGCAGGTGGCGGAACAAGATCCCACATATGTCCATCTAAGGAATGTAACTAGTTCATTGATTGCAGAGGATCAAAGAGGACTAACACCGCAGCAACTCTTAAACGACGGGAATATTTATGTAATTTATACTTACGAGACTTTTGACAACGATGGCAACTACATTGTCGTTTCAGATTTTGGCCTTAGCAGGACATTGAATGAGCTTGAAAGAAAGAATTTAAGCGACTATATTGCTTACGAAAATGATATTGCAACGGGAGCAAGAGTTGACGACACTTTCTACACGCGAGCACTGGTAAAGATAGAACGAGCCAGTTACGAAACAGTGTCCCCTTGCCACATCGTTGATTTAGCAATGAAAGCCAGGGCTTTCAGGAGAATTAGTGGGCGCCAAGAGGTATATGGAAGCGCTCGTGCCGCTGGCTATCCAATTAGCGACAATGGCATCAAGCTTCGCAGCGCCATGTTCCTGTTTAAATATAAACGATCCACTGATGCTGACTTCTCTTACGTTAGAGGCATTTTTGTCGTAAGGCGTGCAGCAGACAATGACAACTTTATTTATTTGCGGTTTAACTCTGGCCAGTCAGGAGTGGCCAACGCTTCTAATTGGCACTTTGCGATGGAACCAGTTCATGATACTATTGCAGAGTTTTCTGCCAATCCGCTAGTAAACGGGGCAGAAAAGCGTTTTTTCTATTTAGAGAATAGTGGCTCGTCTGCAACCATTTCACTGGACGGAGGTCCGTCTATTTCCTTCGTTGGCAGTGTTGTTAATAGTAATAATTTTCTTCCGCCATTGAACAACACCCCTGGTTATTCAAACGAATGGGACTTGTTCCATAATTCCTCCGACACTCAATATCAATTTTCTTTTGACAATGGGCCGGAGTTCGTCCTGGGTGCTGTCACCGAACAAATCCTTGAACCCTTCGATAATTTTCCTGGCCTGTATAGCGACACTTCTCTTGTCGGCTTTAATTTGTACTCAGGCAAAAACGTACAAGATTTGCGATCTTTAAGCATGTTTGTAACACAGGGACGGCAATCAAGACTATTGCGCACGTCCGGCTACGTTAATGGTTACATATGGGGACAGCCAGAGTTTGAATATCTTTCTCCCGTGGAGGACGGTTTTGCCAATACAGCTCCCGATATTTTTGTTGACACCGTGCTTGACTACAACGATGGCATTGGCAAATACGCTGGCGACTTATTCTCCATTGATCTTGAGCAACTGGCAAGAAGCAAGAAGTTTTGCGAGGCGAATCAATTGTTCATGGATGGAGTGATTGCCGAGCCATCTTCGTGGCGAGAATTTTGGTCAGTGCATTCCACGTTTAGCTTGCTCGAGCTTGCCAAGCGCGATGGCAGGGAAACACTATTGCCAGCAGTGCCTTATGACGCCAACACTGGAGCCATTTCGCGGCAAGTGCCAATTAGCGCACTTTTTAATCAGGGAAACATTCTTGAAGATAGCTACAAGGAAGAGTTCCTTGACTACGGCAGTGGCACGGAAGATATAGTTGCAACTATTATCTTTAGACAAAACGAAAGGGATGGCGTATTTCCGAAAAACAATAGCGTAGAGGTGCATTTGAGCGACACTAACGCAGACCTTGCCATTCGTGAAACCATCGACCTTTCATCGTTTGTCACTCGCAGAGAGCAGGCGATTTTAGTGGGCAAGCTTCTTTGTCAAACCAAGCGCCATTCTCGCCGCGCCATTGAATTCAAAACCTTCCCTACGGATAGCTTTGTAGCGCCAGGGAGCTACATCTACATGGAACTGGCTCAGAACCAATGGAACGGCATTCAAACTGGAAGCATCGGGCCTGGAGGTGCCTTGGACTTGCCATTGGCCGGAACTGTTGCCGATGGCTCGTATCAATTTCTTCTCTATAACCCCAACGCTACCGTATCGGGCACGGCTGCATTTAGCAGCGTAAGTGTTTCTAGCAACTTTGCTCCTGCCCTTGCTGGTTACGAAGGGTATATATTTGTGCTCGGCACTGAAATTAAAAATAAGAGAGTTTTCAAGGTGACGGAAGTTGCGATGGATGAGGAGGGTGAGGTGACAGTACGAGCCGTGGAGCATGCCGTAGACGAAAACGGTTTGTCCCTAATCAGCAATGGAATGGCATCAGTCGTGGCTGGATTGTTCACCATCGATGGCCGTCCCGAATAAAATGCTTTTAGAATACAATCAACAAGCTCATTGATTTTCCATGGCTTTCTACACTGGCCGTTCTGGAAGCCTGTCATTTGGCACCACGGATAGCACGGCGCCTTCTAGCTCATTGTCCGCTCCAAGCAATATCCGCCAAGTGGCAAAAATTCGTGATTGGAGTCTTGATACGACTTTGGAATTGATTTCCACCAATTCCATTGATAGCGGCGTGAATACATTTACTCCAGGCATCAAAGGAGCCACTGGTAGTGCCACTCTTATTTACTACCGCCTTGAAGGCAATGAAGTGAATACGTTTTACAGCTTTAACACTTTGATGAACAATACCATTGGCAAGACGGGACTCGTTACAGAAGCTGATCGCGTGTTTTTGCAGTTGAATGCAGGGGGCGGAAGCAGTGATGACATCAAATTTTGGGCCTACATCACTTCCATTGGCGTCACAGTTTCCACTGGAGAGCTATCCACTGTTCCCATCCAATTTACGATGGATGGAGATTTTGTTGAATTTATTGCTTAATTTACAATGACTTTCTTTGCGGGCCATACTGGCACTGTTCGGTTGCGCCGCAGCACGCAAAAGAATTCCTTTGTCAGCTCTATCAGTCCTGACGACGTAAACACTATCTTGCAGCGCCTCGGCTTTGATGGAAGCCTTGAAAATATATTGACTGGCGACCGCGTGGTGATTAGCACAAGCGACCCTCGCAAGCTCGTCTGCTTTCCAGCATCCACTTGGCCTGATTTTTTCAATGCATTGCCAGTGCCAAATTCTGGCACGGTAAGAGAATCAATTGCGGCCTATGTAAACGCCAATCTTTACGGAGGCTTAAGATTTTTCCGTACTTTCGAAGACGCAGTGAACAATAATCGGGAGGCCGAACTTCCGCTCGCGGCATTCTCTGGAAGCCCTCTACCCATTGAAGTGAGCATTGAGGACACCGATTTCAATACAACAGGAAGCATTACGGGCTTTACGTTTCAAACGGAGAGGGAAGCTGTTGAAACCACGTCTTTAAGTGATAAGTTTAAGCAGCAATACAGCGCGGGGCTGATTAGTGGAAGTGGAAGCATTGATGCGCTGTTCAACCCGTATGTAATGGGGCGCCAAGAAAGCTCAATGCTGTTGCTGCAGCTCATTCAACGAGTGGAGATTGGTAGCTCCTTTCAGGCCGAGTTATTTCTGACGGACCAAAATGCGTTCGGAAGTGATCTGGATGTGTATTATCAATTTGATGCAGTGATCACTCGTGCAGGAGTGGAAGTGAAAAGCGATGCGATTATTTCCTCGTCCATCGACTTTCTTGCCACTGGAGAAATCAAACTGCTTATTGGCCGTGCTCCTGGTTATGTGCTACAGCAGGATCAAGGCAAGATCCTTACCAAAATTTACGATCTTGATGCCTTGCTGAAAGAAGTGGATGACTGATAAGAAGCTATTGGCAATGGCTAGAATCTTCTGAAAGCTTTAGTCGCGAAAGATGGCGGATCAAACAATCTCCCAACTTAATCAGCTTACTGCTGCTGCGTTGGCCGCCAATGATGAGCTGCCTATTGTTGACGTAAGCGCAAGTGAAACCAAGAAGGTACGCGCCGTTGATTTAGTTCAAGGCGGCATTGCGCTTACAGCCGCCGGCAATATCGATTTAATCAAGCTAAATCAAAGCAGCACGACTAAGCTTGGCACGGTTGCAATTGATACTAATGCCATCACGGCTATCAAGCTGGCCGACAATAGTTCAATTGCCGCAGCGAGCACCGCTCCCGTTGTTGATAATTTTACAGGAAGAGGATGGTTCCAGAGTACTAGCGGCAATTTGCAGGTTTATTTGGCCGGTAGTTATCAGCAAGTTGTCATGCCAACGGCTGGCATTTTGGATGGTGCTATTACTACGGCAAAGGTGGCAAATAATGCCATCACTGACGTAAAAATTCAATCGGGCGGTTTAACCGCATCAAGCATTGCAACCAATGCCGTTACGACGATCAAAATTGCCGATGCAAACGTTACCACGTCTAAATTAGCTGACTCATCCGTCACAAATGCCAAAATTGCTCCGGCAACTATTGAATCATCAAGGCTGGCCAATGGTTCCGTTGTCACTGCAGCGCTAGCCGACGCTGCCATTACAAGTGCCAAATTTGCAACCGGCGCTGTCAATACTGCCGCCATTGCAGACTTAGCAGTTACCAATGCAAAGATTGCTGATACTACTATTGTCTACGCCAAGCTTAATTTGGCCGATGGAAGTGTGCCGGGGGCAAAAATTACCGATGGCTCCATTACTTCGGCCAAAATTCTTGATGGAACCATTGCCACTGCAGATCTAGCCGATTCCTCTGTTACGAGCGCAAAAATTGCCACCAGTGGCGTAACGGCGGGCAAAATCAATACGGATGCAGTTACAACGGCCACTATTGCTTCCGCTGCTGTCACTGCTGCAAAGCTTGCAAGCGAATCAGTCGGCACTGCTGCATTGGCCGCTTCCGGCATTACCAGCGCAAAGTTTGCTGCAGGGGCTGTCGATACCACTGCTCTTGGCGCTTCTGCAATAACGAACGACAAGATTGCCGATAGTACCATCGCCTATGCCAAGCTCAACTTGGCTGACGGCAGTGTGCCTGGCTCAAAGATTACTAGTGCAACCATTAGCGGGCTGCAAATCTCCACAGGGGGAGTGCTTACGGCAAACATAGCCGACTCTGCGGTGACAAATGTCAAGATTGCAGCCAGCGGCATTGAAGCCGGAAAGTTGGCGGCTAGTGCCGTGACTACGGTCAACGTGGCCGATGACGCAATCACTCAAGCCAAAATCGCTGATGCAGCCGTAGGCACGGCCCAATTGATTGACAGTGGCGTCACGGCTATCAAGCTAGCCAATAATTCGTCCTCCATTGTTGCGGCCAATGCGCCAGTGGGAAATGGTGCATTTACTGGTCAAAAATGGTTTGACGATTCGACCAAGTTTGAATATACATGGGACGGGGCCGCTTGGGAGCGTCAAGCAGCAATCAACACTCTCACCTTTACTGATTCCACTCCCATTGCATTTTCAGTTGCTTATCCAGATAACTTCTCGGCCACTATTACAACAACGCTTGACACGCAAGTTGCGAATCGCGTCTTTGCTGGGCCCTCTACCGGAGCAAATGCAGCTCCTACTTTTAGAAGTCTAGTGCCAGCCGATTTGCCAGTTGCCACGAGCGGCACCGTTGGAGCTGTTAGCCCAGGGGCCGGTTTGAGCGTAAGCGCTCTGGGCGTTATTAACCACAGCAATTCGGCGGTCACTGGCACTTACACAGGGCCAGTGACAATTGATGCTCAGGGTCACATTGTTTCCGCTCAAGCGACGCTGCAGGCAAGTGACATTCCAAGTCTTGATGCAAGCAAAATTACCACTGGCACATTCAGCAGCGCATTTCTTGCGAACAATAGCGTTACAGCAGCTCAGTTGGCGGACTATGGCATTGCGCAAGTTAGCGAAAGCGCCCCCACTCCTGAATTTGCTGGGCAGTGGTGGATCAATCCCAATGATCGTTCTGCTTACATTTGGGTGGGAGAAGTTACTCCCACTCCTAACGGCTATTGGTTGAACCTTGGCTATGGCAGCCCCACGCAAATCAACTTGCGCTTTGGTGGCACTTATAACGCTTCTGGCAATGTTGTTGAAAGCATTAACTCATACGGTATTGAGGCCGGTCTGACTGTTGGACAGGCATTGTCCAGTCCCAATACAAGCAGCAACGGCATCTATCTCATCGTTACTGCTAGTGGTGTGGGCACCACTCCGGCTCCCAATGAAAATCTTGCCATTGGCAACTGGGTGTTATCACAAGGCGTGGGTGCAACTTGGACAAAGATCAATCTGTCTAGCGCTGTGGCTGGCGTGGGTGACCAAGACGTATTGGTCGACGGTGCTGCGCTCATTCCAGTGGCATCTGGCGTGGCGAGCCAAGAAGACTTTAACGAACTTGTGTGGCCAAGAGTGCAAATTGCGACCAGCGGAGCCACGGGTATTGTTAGGGGTTCTTCTGAAGTGGTTGTAGCCTCGGGCACGGGCATTATGACTATCGGCATTGCCGACGATGGCACTTACTAAGCCATTGTTTCGCCATGGGAGAAGGTAAATGCCTCATCGTCCTGACAAATTTGTTTACGCAGGCAAAGAGGTGCCTCCCTACGGCACATTTGGACAAGTGCTGGTAAAAACTGCCAATGCTTTTTATTACACTGCTTGGGACGACATTGATCACATTATCAACGAAGCCGATAGCGTAATCGACGAAGGAGAATACACTTAGCTTTAGAATGAAGCGAAATTAACTGCCGCCTTTTGGTTCGGCTTCCATTGCTATGGCTTCTACTCTCAAGCATCTTCGTTCCTCTACTGCTGACAAGCGCCCCACTGCATCGGGCCTTGTAGATGGGCAACTTGCCATTAACACTGCTTCGGGCACTCCTGCCTTGTTCTTCAAGGACAACAATGGAGGAGTCGTAAAGGTGGGGCCTGCACATGTGGGGGCGTCGGCTCCTAATGCAGTGCCGGCTGGTAGCGCTGGCAACTCCTTGGGCGAATTGTGGGTGGATAATAGTCTGACCACTGCTGGCCTCAATTATTACACTGGCAGCGCCTTCGTCAACCTTACCCCTTCTGGCACCACCACTACTGTTGGCCTTGTCGAACTTGCCACTCCCGCTGAAACACAAACTGGCACTGATGCGGTAAGGGCAGTCACGCCTTCTGGCCTGCAAAGCAAAGTAAGCGATAGCACGAGCACCACTAGTTCTACCACCATCGCCTCTTCAACTGCCGTTAAATCGGCTTACGATTTGGCAAACGCTGCACTGCCTAAAGCCGGCGGCACTCTCACTGGCGAACTGCTGATTGGCACCACTGGCAGCTTGGTTTTCGAGGGGAGCTCAGACGATAGTTTTGAAACGACCATTGCCGTGACCAATCCAACGGCGGACCATACCATCACTTTCCCAAGCGTGACGGGCACGGTCGTTACTACTGGCGATTCTGGCACTGTCACTAGCACGATGATTGCTAATGACACCATTGTCAATGCCGATATTAACAGCGCCGCTGCGATCGTTGATACCAAGCTTGCCACTATTAGCACTGCGGACAAAGTAAGCGCTTCCGCTTTGAACATTGACGGAGCCACCGACATTGGCGGTGCGCTAGAGAACGGCGACCTTTTTATTGTTGACGACGGGGCTGGCGGCACAAATAGAAAGGCTTCAGCTTTCCGTGTGTCGCAGCTCACTTATAGCGGCGTCACCGGAGACATTACAATTGCTTCTGGCGGCACATCTGCTATTAGCACTGGCGTCATCGTCAACGCCGATGTGAATTCCTCGGCTGCCATTGACTTCAGCAAACTGGCTTCTTTGACCAGCGCCAATATTTTGCTTGGCAATGCCAGCAACGTCGCAACGTCCACTGCCGTCACGGGTGATGTAACGATTAGCAATGCAGGTGTCACGGCTATCTCTTCTGGCGTCATCGTCAACGCCGATGTCAACGCATCTGCCGCCATCGCTGGCACCAAGATCAGCCCCGACTTCGGCAGCCAGACCATCGCCACCACCGGCGTGTTCAGCCATGCCCTTGGCGCTGCTGCTACACCCAGCATCACCTTCACCGGCGACCTGAACACCGGCATCTACAGCCCCGGCGCTGACCAAGTAGCGGTAGCAACTAATGGGACTGGGAGGTTGTTTGTTGATGCGAGTGGGAATGTTGGGGTAGGGATTGGCACAACAAACATTGCTGGTTTTAAGCGTGTTGACATTGGAGAAGCCGGTGTTAGCGGCGGGCTATTAACACTCCGCTCTTCAGGGGGAGCACAAGAGGCAAATATAAGCTGCAGTGCTACTGGCCTTGGCTTTACGACAAATAGTTATGCGACCCCATTTGACGCTAAAGCAAGTGAAATAATCTTTGGCACGGGATCATCTGGCGCCGAGCGCCTGCGCATCACCTCCACAGGACTTGTAGGCGTGGGGACTAGTTCGCCTAGCTCGTTATTGCATCTTGCAACAGGAGCGGGTGTCTCAAGCGAACTGCGATTCTCAAATCCAGCAAACAACTGGTCCGTTAAAACAGGTACTTCTGCAAACTCTTTTTCTATTGTTGAAAATCAGTTTGGAGGTACGCCGTTTCACATTACCTCCGCAGGCAACGTAGGGATTGGCGTTAATGCGCCTCAAGCAAAGCTACACGTCA
>JBBAWA010000052.1:0-11031 GCA_040397425.1 Methylacidiphilales bacterium | reverse complement strand
CGAGTTTAGCGAGCCGGCTGTCGGATTTGAACCGACGACCAGCGGTTTACAAAACCGCTGCTCTACCACTGAGCTAAGCCGGCAATACCTCTATCTTCGTTCAGAAGGCTTCCCCTGCAAGCCCGCTCTGACGGTAATCTTTAAACGTTATAGGTGGAAGAGGCGGTTGTTCCGCCGTGTCCAGTCCAGTTGGTGTGGAAAAACTCACCCCGGGGCTTATCCACCCTCTCGTACGTATGCGCGCCAAAGTAGTCCCGCTGGGCCTGAAGAAGGTTGGCCGGCAACACCGCATTCCGGTAGCTGTCAAAAAATGCCAAGGCCGTGCTGAAGGCAGGGACAGGAATCCCACGCTTCGCAGCCGCCGCTACAACATTCCGCCATCCCTTCTGCGACTTCTTCACCTCGCCACGGAAGTAGTCGTCCAGGAGGAGGTTGCTCAATTTCGGATTCTTGTCATACGCCTCTTTGATCTTTCCAAGGAAACGTGAACGGATGATACAACCCCCTCGCCACATCAGGGCTATTCCACCGTAGTTCAGGTTCCACTTGTACTCCTTCGCCGCCGCCCGCATGAGCATATACCCTTGGGCGTAGCTCACGATCTTGGAGGCGTATAAAGCATCTCGAATATCTTCGATAAAGGCCTTCTTCTTTTCTTTATCCTTCGCCGCGGGCAACAGAGGCTTTGGCCCCTTCAACTTCTTGGCAGCCGCGACCCGCTCATCCTTCAACGCCGAAACGCAGCGCGCATAGACCGCCTCTGCCATCAGAGTGATCGGAATGCCGAGATCCTGCGAATTGATCACGGTCCACTTCCCCGTCCCCTTCTGTCCAGCAGTGTCCAGGATCTTGTCTACCAGCGGAGATCCGTCCGTATCCTTCTTGGCCAAAATATCCCGGGAAATTTCGATCAAGTAACTGTCCAGCTCCCCTTTGTTCCATTCAGCAAAGACCTGATGCATCTCATCCGCACTCATCCCAAGACCATTCTTCATCAAGTTATACGCCTCACAAATCAGCTGCATGTCCCCGTATTCGATGCCGTTGTGAACCATCTTCACGTAGTGACCCGCACCCTGCTCCCCTACCCAATCACAACAGGGGGTCCCTCCGTCAACCTTGGCGGAGATATCCTGGAAAATCTTTTTCACGAACGGCCAGGCTGCCGGTGATCCACCTGGCATGATGCTCGGACCGCGTCGCGCTCCTTCTTCACCCCCCGAAACTCCTGTTCCAATATAGAGAAGACCTTTCGCCTCAACCTCTTTTTGACGGCGGTTGGTGTCGTCGAAAAGCGAGTTTCCACCATCAATGATGATGTCCCCCTTCTCCATTACAGGCAGAAGCTCTTGAATAAAATCGTCCACAGGCTTCCCAGCCTTTACCAAAAGCATCACCCGCCGTGGTTTCTTGAGCTTCGACACCATCTCAGCAATCGAGTGGGCTCCCTGAACCTTGGTTCCTTTGGCTTCCTTAGCCAAAAAGTCGTCCACCTTCGAAACGGTACGGTTAAACGCCACAATCGTGTACCCGTGGTCGTTCATGTTGAGGATGAGGTTCTGCCCCATCACAGCCAGCCCGATCAGGGCCAGATCGCCTTGCGGTTCGTTTGCCATAAATTAACGCTGAATCCGGGCAGATCCGCCCTGAGCAAAAGCTTTCACCTGATCCACGGTCGCCATGGTGGTGTCACCCGGGAAGGTCGTGAGCAACGCCCCGTGTGCCCAACCCAACTTGACCGACTCAGCCGCATCAGCACCCGATAGCAGGCCATAGAAGAATCCTCCTGCAAATCCGTCTCCCCCACCCACCCGATCAATCACCTGCAGCTCACAGGTCGGAGCTTGATGCGTCTCCCCATTCACCCAAGCCACCGCGCTCCAACTGTGATGATTCGTGCTGTGAACTTCCCTCAAGGTTGTGGCCACCACTTGAACGTGAGGGTGCTTTTTTGTGACATTTTTCATCATGCTGAGGAAGGCGGAAGGATCCAATTTCGACTTCGAATGCACATCTGGCCCAGGAATTCCCAATCCCATCTGCAGATCCTCCTCATTCCCGACCAGCACATCGACGTTCTTCACGATCTTATCAAGAATTGCCACAGCACGGTCGTGTCCACCTTGGATGTTCCAAAGTTTTGCGCGGTAGTTGAGATCGAACGAGGTAGTCGCACCCGCGGCTTTGGCCGCCTGCATTGCCTCAATGATGAGCTCCGGAGTGGTCTGTGAGAGAGCGGAGAAGATTCCCCCACTATGAAACCAGCGCACCCCCTCCCCAAAGATTTTCTTCCAATCGAAATCACCCGGCTTCAGCAATGCCGCCGCTTCGTTGCACCGATTGTAAAATACCACAGGCGCCCGCACCCCATGCCCCTGATCGCTATATACGGCCGCCATATTCGGACCGTTCACACCATCATGTTTAAACTTTTTGTAAAAGGGTCGCACCCCCATCGCGCGGACTCGTTCTGCAATCAGATCCCCAATCGGATACTCCACCATCGCAGAGGCGATTCCCGTTCGCATTCCAAAGCAGTCAGCCAAATTAGCCGCAACATTGAATTCACCTCCACTTACATGAATCTTGCACTCTGTGGCTTTGCGGAAAGGGATGATCCCAGGGTCCAAGCGATGAACAAGTGCCCCCAGAGAAAGGAAATCCAACGCTCCGTCAGTTTTGATCTTCATTTTTGTGCTCATGAATGCTTTTCAAAGTAGGGGGCAGACGCCTTTTTGTTAAGAAGAATGTTCATCCTCAAGACGATACAGATTCTCACCCGCCTTTGGTACGAACAAAATCCCCTCCTCTTCCCGGTTGGCAAAATCCTCTTTCCGAATGGTTTTTGGGTCCCGATAGCCGAGGTTAATTTCACGACAAACCGCCTCGGGTATGCCCGTCGCCAAGATCACCTTGGCCCTCGGTTTCTCGACCCCATTCTCATATGTCCCGCCTCCATACACATGGGTGGAGTGAGCCAAAACCCCCCAAGATTCCCCCTTAAACTTGTCCCACTGTTTGAGAAAGTAGTCCCGACAGTGGTATCCCAAGCGGCGGATCAACTTCCCGTGCGTAACAGAAACTTCCGTCAAATGAGGCGCGTAAATAATTAACTCCCCACCCTCTGCCAACACAGGCTCCAACTTGTACATACACTTTCCTGCCACCCACAACTCATCATACATCTCAGGTGCGCAGGATAGAATTTGTCGGAACGGCTTCTTTTTTCGAATGATGTGAAGTTTTTCGGAAAGATCGGCCGCTTGACCCCAAGCTGACTCGGGCGTTCCCACAAAAAGCCCCGCTAAAGAGGCATCAGGGCGAACCACCATGGAAACACACCACTTCCGTGTTTTCACAAAAGCCGCCGCTCGATCCACAACCTTTCGCACCGGAGTCCACTTTTTCCCAATAATTCCTGGATTCGTCACGACCGCTCCCAACCAGTGAAAGAAATTAAGCACTTCTGGTCCACTGATCCCTGGGAAAAGATACTTATTCCCCCCGGAAAAACCCACTACCTCATGAGGAAAGGTCGGTCCCAGGATAATCAAATCGTCGTACTCTAGAGCCGCCCGATTAATCCGAACCTTCACCTCCATCTCAAACAACCCATCTGTCAAATCCCGTATCTCACTTGAGGCAATCTTTCCCACCTCGACCAGTGCCTTGTCATCATCCCATGCATGATTCAGCAACTTAACCTTAGGATAACACTTCGCTTTTTCCTCCGGGGTAAGACCCAGTCGGTGACAGATAGCCTCCTGACTCATCGGCGGATGGGTTCCCAGCGCCACCATCACATCGATCTGCTTCGCCACCGAGCCTAACCAGGCATGCACCTCCTTGAACATCTGCCCGACCGGAGCCGTCCGGGTATGGTCAGGAACGATCAACAGGACTTTACGATTTTTGAATTCGGCTTGGGGCAATCCTGCCTGGAGGATCTGTTTCACCTCCTCGGGAGAAAGGGATTTCTCGGCCATCAGATCGTTTGCGAAAGGAAGCCGCCATCCACTCGAAGATCAATACCGGTCACAAATCCGCTCGCCTTCGGGCTGGCTAGAAAGACCGCAGCCCCAATCAGTTCGTTGGGCTCACCAAAACGACCCATCGGGGTATGACCCATGATCGACTTGGCCCGATCTGTCGGTGTGCCGTCCTCCTTAAAGAGAAGTTTGCGATTCTGCTCCGCAGGAAAGAAACCAGGAGTAAGGGTATTCACCCGAACCCCATGTGGCGCCCACTCCCGTGCCAAGAACTGACTTAAGCTGATCACCGCGGCCTTGGCGGCAGAGTAAGCTACCACCTTTGATAAGGGAATATGTGCGGAGACGCTGGCAATATTGATGATGCTTCCCTTTTTCCTTTTCAACATGCCCGCTCCAAAGATTTGGCAGGGCAAAAGCGCCCCACCGACAAGGTTCAAATCGAAATTCTCCTTCCACGCAGACAGTGGCAGCGTGACCATCGGATTTTCAGGAGTCACGACCGCTGCGGGCTGATTTCCACCAGCCGCATTCACCAAAACCGTAACCGGCCCTAGCTCTTTCTCAATTTTCTGCTCCGCCTGCTGGAGGCTTTTTGGATCCAGCGCATCCGCAGAAATAAAGATAGCCTGACCTTTTTTGGAAATCTCCTTGGCCTTAGCTTCCCCTCTCTCCTTGTTTCTCCCCAAAACCGCCACCTTGGCCCCCGCTTCGGCCAATCCTTCTGCCATCGCCCCGCCGAGGCCTCCGGTCCCCCCAATGACGACCGCCACCTCCCCTTTTAAGTCAAAACGATTGGCTAATGACATCAGGGTATTCTAATCAAATATTCACCAAACGCACGGCGATTTCAAAAAACTTCTTAAGCCTTCCCCGGCTCCATTCCAAAATAAGCTTCGGCATTCCGATAGCAGATATCCCGGACCATCCCTTCAAGAAGTTTCATATCTTTGGGTAGAGCCCCATTCTCCACCTCTTCGCCCAAAATCTGGCAAAGCAACCTACGGAAATATTCATGTCGGGGGTAGGAGAGGAAACTTCGTGAGTCAGTCAACATCCCGACAAAGTTGGCCAGCAGGCCGAGACTCGAAAGCGCGTTGATCTGCCACTTCATCCCTTCGAGTTGATCCAAAAACCACCAACCGCTCCCAAACTGAATCTTTCCTCTGGCCCCTTCCCCCTGAAAACTTCCGCAAAGGGTGGCCACCGCATAGTTGTCGGCTGGGTTTAGATTATAGAGGACCATCTTCGGAAGGCTTCCCCGACCGGCCAACTCGTCCATATACCCCGCCAAACGATCGATCTGGGGCCAGTCCCCAATTGAATCAAAGCCGGTGTCCGGCCCCAAATCCCGGAAACCCTTCGAATTGCCGTTACGGAGTGCACCAAAATGAATCTGCTTCGTCCATCCACGTTTGGCATCCAATTCACCGAAATAGACCATCAGAAAACCTTTATAGGCTTCCGCTTCTTCTGGATTTGGCTTTTCCCCTTTCCGGGCGGCCGTGTAAATTCTGGTAGCCAACTCGCGGTTCCCGCCCCGGCCAAACGTCTGGTTCATTCCGTGATCGGAAATCCGGCTACCGAGCTGGTGGAAAAACTCATGCCTTTGATCCAAGGCCTTAAGGAATCCATGGAAGGCCGAGCAGTCGACACCGGATGTCTTCTCCAGACGCTGGACCCAAGGCAAGAAAACCTCGGGCTGATCCACAACCAGGGATTTATCAGGACGAAACGTCGGGTAGACCCGAGTCCCGATTCCGCTCTTCCCGATTTTCTGATGATCCGCAAGATCGTCACAAGGATCATCCGTCGTGCCGACGACCCTGACCCGGAACTGCTTGAGGATCTTTTGAGCCGAAAGGCTCTTCAGCTTGTCGTTGGCTTTGGCCCAGATTTTCGGTGCGGTATCTTCGTTTAGGATCTCCTTGATGCCGAAAACTCGGTCGAGCTCGAGATGGGTCCAGTGCCAGAGAGGATTCCTGAGGAGCCGAGGCATCGTGCGGGCAAAGGCGAGGAACTTTTCATAGGGCTTGGCACTTCCCGTAATATGGCTTTCAGGCACACCATTGGCCCGCATTGCCCTCCACTTGTAGTGATCACCACCTAACCAAATGTCGGACAAATCTGCCCACTTTTTATCTTCTGCAATCTCCTTGGGGGAAAGATGACAGTGATAATCGTAAATCGGCTCGTGCGTAGCGGTCACATACAACTTCTGAGCCGTCTTGGTGGTGAGAAGAAAACGCGGATCAGCGACAGGATTCTTAACCGTGTTCTTTGAAGATCGTGTACTCTTCATTGAGCTATCTTAATCCCATTTACCCAAGTATAACAGCCCTTATAGATAATAGTTTATACGTACTTTTCTGGGTTGTCTGAGGCAAACCATTAAGCAAACCTCCTCGTTGACTATGCGTTACTTAAATTCATTGAATCTGGTGGTTTTTGCGTCTGCTTTGTTTGGGACTTACGCGCAAGCAAATTCACCAGAGTTTTCTTCCAACGCCCAAATAGAAGTGCGGGTCGCCGATAGGGTGGTTGGAAAAACCCCTGCCATAATCGGCATCAATACGGGCGATATGCCACAAGGCTCCGCTTTTCCTGAATGGGTTCGAGCTCTTGGGGTCAACGGAGCCCGACTTCGCCTGAATGTTGACCCCAAGCCATGTGAGGATCCGAAGATTTCCTCTGCAACCGATCTCACTCGCAAGGCCAAGGCTCTACGAGCCCAAGCGGAGAATAAAACCCCGCTTCTTTGGCGCTACCCCTCCAAAATGTCGATCGAATCTCTTCGCTCCCTGCGCGAATCAAAGATCGAGCTTCTAGCGACCATCACCTGCCCCTACGCATTTAAGCTTTTGAAATCGGACGGAAAAACCAACTGGTCCAATGCTTGGAGCTTTTGGGAAGCCTACTACGCCGAGGCGTACCAGCTGGCCGCCCAACATCAGGTTCGACGCTATCAGCTTTTTAATGAGCCCAATCACAAGGAGAGCGCGAAGCTGACCCAAGAGGAGTACGTCGCACGGATGGTCATTGGCACTGACGCCATTCAAGCCGCCCTTTCTGACGCTGCCCAAGCCACCAAAACAGATCTTCCCCCACTCATCTCTGCACCATGCACGGCTGGAATCAGTAACTTCAAAAGAAGCGGAAAGCCTGATGAGCGAGATTCCACAATCGGATGGGGTGAGCTCTCTATGCGAGATCGACATCGCCGTATCGACGGAAAAGAAGACAGTGCCTACGACCAGTTCCAGCAGTACGCAATCCAACACTACAGCACGAATCCAGAGTCCACTCTGGAAAAGTTACGAGAACTTGAGGATGAAGTTCGGACAGCCAATCGCAGCAAGGATCTTCCTTTGATCATGTCGGAGTACAACATTCATACCGCCCGAGATTTCGCCAAAAAGGAGACAACTATGGATTCCCCAGAGGAATTCTCTGATCTGGGCTCTATGGCAGTGACGATTGCCGAATCCTCTCTTGAAGAACTCTACTTCTTTCGACTTACTCTAAGCCAAAATCTTGATGATGGCCAGGTGAAGAAGAATGGCGTCCATCATGTGAACGAAGATCTCATTGTGCCAGAGATCACAGGAACTACTCGAGCCGCCGAAGTCATACGACTTGCCTGCTCTACTCTTACTGGAGGACGAGAAAGGTTAGCGACTCAGGCCGCAGACCAGTTGCGTGTCACCGCAACTCGCCAGAAAGATGAATTTCGAGTGCTTCTTGCTCGCACGAATCAAACCTCTCAACCCCAAGTCCAGATTATGCTCCCCACCGGAGTTTCAGGTTCTCTGGCGACATGGGAGACAGTCTCCAACGATACCTTTGGAAATTGTCGAATTCTGAGCTCCAACCCATCAGGAAAAGGGTGGCAGGTTAATCTTCCTTCCCAGTCAGTAGGTTTACTGACCCTGCGATCATTCTCTGGCATCAAACCAGAGACCCTTCCCTCAACATCCGCCACATCAACCTCGGGCTCGATTCTCAAGTCAGGTGGAACCGATCTTGCCCAGACCCTCTTCATCTTTGGAACAACTCAGTCAAAAAAACCCGCCACCCGCTTTCTCCATCTTAAGGGAAAATATTCAGGTGCCCAACCCATCCCACTTCATCTTTATGCTATGCGCAAACCAGCAAGCTCTGGTGATAGTTTTATGTTCCGCAAAAAGGAAATGCCGAGAGCGGGAGCCTCCGGCCTGAGCATATCTGGTTTGGGCACTGATCTAGATTGGTTGGGTGGATTCACCTTTTCGCCGACTCAATCGGAAGCGTGGATCGATATCACCTCAGCTCTTGAGCACCGAGGAACCGACGATATTCAAGTAGTGATCGCAAGAGATATCCGTAATAAAGGAGATCAGATTTCGCCTGAAGCGGTCGAATGGAACTCAGCGGAGATCCTTTCCTACCCCCGATAAACAAACCCCAAAGGGCAACTACTCTTCTGTTTTGGCAGGGGATTCCGCAGTACCTGCGGCTTTGGTCACGGAGATTACTGCTGCAGTAGGAAAGTTGGTTGCGTTAGGCGTCACCGAAGCAATCCAACCCTTTTTGAGATCTGTTATCGCTTTTGGTTCGCCATTTAGAGTGATCTTCGTCTCGGGATCGATCAAGAAAGCTGTCGAGGCTTCTGCACCCTTCGCTTTTACAGTGATTTTTTTGGGGCCAATATAACCGATCTTCCCTGTAACGGTTTCGGCGCTGGAATTTGTCACCGCAGGTTTCTTGATCTTGGCGGGGGCAGTAGCCTCTTGGGCGACGCCAAGAAATGCACCGAGAAGTGTAAGGAGAGTTAAAAGAGTTAGTTTTTTCATAAGGGTTACCTTTCTTATACCTAAGCAATATTTCAGATTACTTTCTAAGGCAATTCCTTTTTTAGGACGGCTTGATTTGCACAGATTCGAGCTTCGGGTTCAAGATTTGGAGAATCAAGAGAGAAAATAGGTAGGCTCCCGCACAGAAAGCAAAAAGAATGCCATACCCTGCCGAAACATTTCCAGACGCCTTGTAAGAGTCGAGCAAGACCCCCGTGACGATCGGGAAAAGCATTCCACCGATTGCGCCCGCCATCCCCCCAATCCCAATGACCGATGCCACAGCCTGCTTGGGAAAGGAGTCGGACACTGTGGTGAATAGATTTGCCGAAAAGGCCTGATGAGCCGCCCCCGCCAAACCAATCAGCAGAACAGCCCCCCAATCCGACGCGCCCGTCACTGCTAGAATGGGTACGACGCAAAGTGCAAACAGCAACATCCCAACTTTTCTGGCTCGGTTCATCGACCAACCCATCTTCGCCATATGACCCGTAACCCAACCCCCCGCAATGCTTAGAACAGTCACAATCGAGTAGATCGTCACAAGCAAGACCCAGCTCTTTTTAATATCGAGTCCGCGGGTCTGCTTAAAGAAGTCGGGCAACCAGATCAGGAAGAACCACCACACAGGATCGGTAATCAGCTTGGGAATAATGAAAGACCATGTCTGCCGATACCCTAACAACTGACCCCATGGAATTTTTTCACTGCTTTCACTTGCTCCTGAAGAAGCATTGCCACCGATTAAAGAAAGCTCTTCAGAAGTCACCCCCGACATCGCCTGAGGAAGCTGAAACCAAGGGATCCAGAAAAACAGCCATACGAAACCAGCCACACCCGCTGCGATAAAAGCGGATTGCCAACCGTAATTAAGCGCAAGCCAAGGAACAATCGCAGGGGCAAGGATCGCTCCCACGTTCGCTCCTGAATTAAAAATACTAGTCGCCAGTGCACGCTCACTTTTAGGAAACCAGAGTGCAACCGCCTTGATCGCCGCAGGAAAGTTCCCCCCTTCCCCAAGCCCCAAGGCAACTCGAGCCCATAAAAAGCCTGTAACACTTCCTACCAACGCATGAGCCATCGCTGCCAGGCTCCATGCACTAATGGAAATCGCATACCCGATCTTCGTTCCATACTTATCGATCAACCATCCGAAGATCAGAAGACTGACTCCATACGCCCCTTGGAAGGCCGAGTTCACCATCCCAAATTCCGCATTCGTCCAGTGAAGCTGATCATCCAAAATCGGCTTGAGAAGGGATAGAATTTGCCGATCGATATAATTGATCGTGGTCGCAAAGAAAAGAAGCGCACATACCGCCCAACGGTGTCCGATCATTTTGGCAATGAGGTTCATAGCTTTGTCTCTTTCATTTTCCAGAGTTTTTCGATGGCTGGCCTGAGCAGGGTAGTCATTTGACGATACCCCTCAACGTTCAAATGAAGACCATCATCAACATAGAGATCCCCTCTCGATTCCCCCGCTGAGTTCTGGAGAGCCGGATTTACATCCACATAAAAGACCCCCGCTCTTTTCTGAGACAGTTGTTGGTAGCCCTGGTTCACCGAATCAACCCCCTCGATCTGGCCATCCCTTCGCTTCTGCGGGCACCGATGAATCGAGACCAGTAAAACTTGGATCGAAGAATCGTACTTCATGACCATATCCAACCACTCCTCGGTCCTTTGAAGAACACTTTGAGGCTCTTTCTTTCCCTTGATGTCGTTGCTACCGCAGTACCAGACAATCAGCTTGGGATGGCATGGTGATACCACTTGATCAAAAAATATCAGCTGATGGGAAGTTTGGGATCCACCAAAAGCACGATTCGTGACAGGTAGGGGCGCGAGATCTTGGATCGCATTTGTCCATCTCTTGAATGTGCTACTTCCTACGAGCAGAACACCTCCTGGTACGGGAGTTGGCAGGGATGCAAATCGCCCCACCTCAGCTGAGAATTTGTTCGTCGTACCCGTAGAGACAACCGCTTCAGAAGCCCAACTCTGGGAAAACGTGATAAACAGCCCAAGCACTAACAAACAAAGGTTCACACAACTCTATTTCTTCTTTGACTTTAGACTTTGATCTAACCAGCCAAATATCAAATCGGTAATATCCATGATCACCGGTTTATCTGGCCCCATTCGAACACGAAAGTCGAAGGTGTGGGGCGCATTCGGGATCAGAATCAGAGCGTTCCGATCTTGAG
>JBBAWA010000051.1:0-11230 GCA_040397425.1 Methylacidiphilales bacterium | reverse complement strand
TAATAACTGCCACCCAAAACTCAGGCTGTCCTTTTCCCTTACCCATCCGTGTTTCAGGGGGTCGGGCGGTAACAGACTTGTCGGGGAAAATGCGAATCCACAATTTACCCTTTCGATTCATGTTGCGGGTCAGCGCAACACGGGCCGCCTCAATTTGAATATTGGTCAGCCAGCAACGATCCAGAGACTGGAGTCCGAAGCTTCCAAAAGCCAAAGTGATGCAGCGGGTCGCAAAACCCTTGCGGCTCCCTCGTTGTGTTTTTCTAAATTTTACGCGTTTTGGGACAAGTGCCATAAAGAATCTCTCGGCCGATTAAGCCGATTCCTCCGGTAAACAGATCCATACCTTCACTCCAATTTTTCCTGCCACAGTGTGAGCTTCTGCAAAGCCGTAGTCGATGTTGGCGCGGAGAGTGTGAAGGGGAACTTTTCCTTCGTGATACTGCTCCGTACGCGCGATTTCGCCTCCCCCTAAACGTCCACCCACACGAACTTTTACTCCTGCAGCACCAAAATCCAGCGTTGTCTGAAGTGCCTTTTTCATAGCTCTTCGGAAGGAAACACGTCGCTCCAGCTGAAGCGCAATATTTTCGGCTACCAGTTGAGCATCCAATTCGGGATTTTTAATCTCTTTAACATCGATTAAGAGCTCGCGATTGGGGGTCAGGGCTTGAGTGTCTTCCCGCAACTTATCCAACTCGCTGGCCTTGCGTCCAATTACCAGTCCAGGGCGGGCTGTGTGAAGAGTCACGCGAACACGGTTTGAAGCGCGCTCGATCACAACTTTTGATATGGCAGCACTTTCCAGACGCTTCTTGATAAAGGCACGAATCTGAAAATCCTCATGAAGATAAATTGGGAAGTTTTTCTTGTTGGCATACCAAACCGAACTCCAGTTACGCCGGAGCGGTAGGCGAAATCCCATTGGATGTGTCTTTTGTCCCATAACGTTCTATGCCTTCGACGGGGCTTTCGCCTTCGTCCCTTTCTTTTCTTTCTTTGCCGGATTCAATTCTGATTCAGAAATCTCTTTCAAGGTAACCCGAATGTGACTGGTTCGTTTCCGGATCGGGCCTGCACTTCCACGTGCCTTGGGTTGAAACCGGTGGAAAGTCGAACCTTCCCCGACCATGACCTCATGAACCTTCAGCTTATCGGCAGGAATCGAGTGGTTGTTCTCACCGTTGGCTACGGCAGATCGCAGCGTCTGGAGAAGAAGCCGGGCCGACTTCTGAGGAGCAAAGCTCAAGCGTGCATCAGCCTCCTTCACGGAAAGCCCACGCATGGCTCGCGCAATATCACGGATCTTAAACGCGGACATCCGCGCATATTTCATTTCGGCTCGAGCCGTTCGAATTTCATTGCTCATTTTTGTGCTAAGACCGTTACGCGGTCCCCTACTTGAATTTGAATGTCTTCCCCCAACTGCTCGGGTAATCCGGCAGAAATTAATTCACGCACCTCTAAAAGTCGGCAGCTTCCGATCACCTTATCTCCTCGAAGAATTCGGAAGGGCATTCCTTCTTTGGCACCCTGGAGACGACCCAAATTCATAACGATCGATTGCTGTTCATGATCCACAGCCACGATCTGCGCGTCGGTAAGACCACGAGCCATGGGCCGAGGATTGTTATTCTTCTGAATCTCACTCCACACACGTTTTTCCGATTCGAAGTTCGCTCGTGCAACCGCTTTCTTTGCAGGGAGAGATTCCCCTGCCCAAGCGGCAGCAGCTTCCATGACTTTTACAGTCTGATCAACAATCGACTTTCCAAAACGCTCCGCCCGAATCAATTCACCCGAAAGCCGTGCCACCTGATCATGACTATCTCGCACGTCGTTACTTAAGGAGGATATTCCCAAAATCTCATCTCTTCGCTGAAGTTCTAACCATGCAGCTCGGTAGGCCTTAGCTTCCGCTTGCGCCATTTGGAGCTCATTCGCACTAGGGGCCGCCTGCGACAAACTCGTAATGAGGGCAAGACTTAGGGCAGTCGTGAATTTCATTATTTTGTCACCTTCTCGGTGTGACCACCGTGCTTCTTGAAGATTCGAGTTGGGGAAAATTCACCCAAACGATGACCCACCATGTTTTCAGTTACGAAAACAGGGTTAAAAGCTTTTCCGTTATGAACCAAGAATGTGTGCCCAACGAATTCAGGAGAAATCATGGACCTACGAGACCAGGTTTTGATCGGCTTTTTTGTGCCCGACCCAATTTTCTGAACCTTGACCAGCAAGTGGTCATCGATAAAGGCACCTTTTTTTAAGCTTCGACTCATGACGATCTCTTCTTTCTCCGGTCTTCAACGATGAACCGGGACGACGTTTTGTGACGATGACGGGTCTTCAAGCCCTTAGCCAACTGACCCCATGGAGAGACAGGATGTTGACGACCTCCACCTCCCTTACTTTTTCCTTGGCCTCCTCCCATCGGATGATCCACAGGATTCATCACCATTCCTCGCGTGTGAGGGCGACGTCCTAACCAACGAGCACGTCCTGCTTTTCCTAAACTCACCTTCTCGTGCGCAACATTCCCGACCTGCCCCACGGTCGCGTAGCAATCCGCATGGAGCCTTCGCAACTCCCCTGAGGGGAGACGCACCAATGCATAATCTTTATCAATAGCGGTGCAGATCGCCGCAGCACCTGCGGAGCGAACCATTTGAGCTCCGCGTCCTGGGACCATCTCAATATTGTGCAATGGCAAACCTTGGGGAATCACACGTAAAGGCAGCGCATTGCCAACCTCAGCAGGAACCTTGGGACCAGCGGAAACCGTACCACCAACTTTCAACCCTTCAGGAGCCAAGATATAGGCTTTCTCTTTCGAACCGTAGTCAATCAGGGCAATCCGTGCGGAACGATTTGGATCATACTGAATGCCAATCACCTTTCCTGAGGTTGTTCGTTTTCTACGATTCCATTCAATGATACGAAACTGTTTTTTATGGCCACCACCGCGATGACGCGAGGTAGTCCTGCCGTGAGCATTCCGACCGCCCGTCCGACGCTTGATCTCCATCAAACTCCGCTCCGGAGCTGAATTCGGTGTCAGTTCAGAGAAATCGTGTAGCTGCGTGAATCGCAGCGATGGGGTCAGCGGGCGGAATTCTTTAAGGGCCATAATAATTTCTCCTAGGCGAGTTCGATTTTCTGGCCTTCAGCCAAGGTGACGATGGCACGTTTGGTGTGGTTGGTACGACCAGGTTCACCACGGCGAGAGCGACGGGACTTTCCTGCACGCTTCATCGTGTTCACACGAACAACCTTTTTCCCAAAAAGAGCAGTAATGGCTTGGCGGATTTCCAGCTTCGTAGCATCCGGAGCGACCTCAAAAAGATACTGGTTGTGGGCCGTAGCAAGACGGCTTCCCTTTTCAGAAATCTGGGGACGATAAATTACTTCCGTCGGCTGTCTCATGACGCTTTTCCTTCTTTGGTTCCGCTATTCAAACGGGTTCCCAACTCTTTCCACGCTTCCTCAGAAACCCAAACTGTTCTACGGCGGAGAAGATCTTCTGCATTCACTTCACGGGCCGGGCGAACGTCAACTTCGCTTAAATTATGTGCTGCCCGTAAAAGCGTGTTTTCAGGTTTACCCAAGATGAGAAGAACCGAAAGTGGCAGTCCTGCATCTTTTAACCATGCAATCAGATCCTTGGTCTTAGCTGCCTTCAAGGCAGGAGCAGATCCACTGTGCAACTTGCCTTGGGTAGCCAGATCACTAATCGCCCTACGGAGTGCAGTTCGAAGAACCGTCTTTGGAATGTCTTTTCGATAGCTCCTTGGATGCGGACCGAACGCCACACCTCCGCCACGCCAAACGGGTGAGGATTTGTAACCTGCCCGAGCCCGTCCTGTCCCCTTCTGATTCCAAGGCTTGGCACCAGATAGGTCCACCATGGCCTTAGTTTTTGTTGAGTGCGTACCCGCACGACGTGCAGCGCGATACGCTGTCACCGCCTCATGCAAAGCCTGACTAGCTTTACGATTTTTGAAAAGCTCCACGCCTAGGGCCTTCTCGGCCGCGCTCAGATTGATCGGTTTGGCCTGTGCCATAAAATTACGCCTTTACCGCCACTTTTTTAGCGTCCCTGACAATCACGACGCTTCCATTCGCACCAGGAATTGCGCCACGGACGAGAAGTAGTTTTTCGCCCTCACGCACCTGCATCACTTTTAAATTTTGAATCGTGCAGTTATCCAACCCAAGGTGACCCGGCATACCTGCGTTTTTATATACGCGCCCAGGGGTCGAACGACATCCGATGGCTCCGTTTCGACGATGGGTTGTAGAACCGTGGGCATCCGCCTGACCTGCGTAATTGTGTTTGCGCATGACCCCATGAAACCCTTTTCCTTTTGAAAGTCCGTACACATCCACGAGTTGGCCAGCCTTAAAACGCGTTACTGGGACCTCAGATCCCACAGAAAGATCCGCGGGGGCAGCACGAAACTGTCTTAGAATGATCGGGTTTTTACGTCCTGCTTTTTCAAAAGCTACACGCTGAGGTTTGTTCGTCCGTGAGGCCTTACGCTCCCCACTACCCATTACGACGGCACTCACCTTGTTCTTTTCAGGAGTGCGCACCTCGTAAACTGTATTTGTATCAGCCGCGATGACGGTAACAGCCGTAGCCAGACCCTGATCATCATAGATCCGAGTCATGCCCACCTTCTTACCGATCATACCAAATCGCTCAATCATGGTTCAGTTCTCCAGTTAAATCTTGATCGTGATATCGACGCCAGCAGGAAGGTTGAGCTTCTTGAGCTCATCCACCGTCTTTCCAGACGGTTCCAAAATATCTAAAAGTCGCTTATGCGTACGGATTTCGAACTGATCCATACTCTTTTTATCGCAATGAGGAGAACGATTCACCGTGTACCGTTCAATCTTGGTGGGCAAGGGAATTGGCCCTGCCACACGAGAACCCGTACGGGATGCTGTCTCCGAAATCTCCCCTGCCGCTTTGTCGAGCAGACGAAAATCAAACGATTTCAGACGGATGCGGATGCGTGTGGTGGCCATAGGTTAGCCTTTCTTTTGTTGGGTAACTTGTGCAAGAACACTCGAAGGGACCTGCTCGAAGTGAGAAGGTTCCATCGAATAAGCCGCACGTCCGCGGGATAAAGAGCGAATCGTATTTACGTATCCAAACATTTCGGCCAATGGAACCTCTGCCTTCACCACCGAGGTAAGGTTCTTGGAGTCCACATTCATAATCTTTCCGCGACGGCGATTGATATCCCCTAAAATGTCCCCTTGGTACTCATCCGGGGTTGAACACTCGACCGACATGATCGGCTCTAACAAGATCGGCCCTGCCTTCTGCATGGCATCCTTCACAGCAAAAATGGCAGCCATTTTGAAAGCTAACTCGTTTGAATCCACCTCGTGATAGGAACCATCCATAATTTCGATCTTCATATCGATAACGGGACTTCCATGAAGTACCCCATTCAATAAAGCTTCCTGCACACCCTTCTTCACCGCAGGGATGTACTCTTTAGGAATATTTCCACCAGTAACCTTGTTATCCACGGTGATTCCTTTTCCACGTTCTTGCGGTTCAACTTGCAGAATGACGTGACCGTACTGACCGCGGCCGCCGGACTGCTTGATCAACTTCCCTTCCCCGCCTGAACTCTTCGTGATCGTCTCACGATATGCGATCTGAGGCGCACCGGAGTTCGTCTCAACGCTGAATTCACGCTTTAGACGATCGCAAATGATCTCCAAATGGAGCTCACCCATTCCTTTGATGATCGTCTGGCCAGTCTCTTCATTGCTTTGCACCTGGAAAGTCGGGTCTTCTTCCGAGAGACGCTGGAGGGCTTCGCCCATCTTTTCGCGATCTCCCTTGGTCTTAGGCTCAACAGCCATCGAGATAACGGGTTCAGGGAAACTGGGTGGCTCAAGGGTGATCTCTAACTCTTCATTCCGGAGAGTATCGCCAGTGGCAATATCCTTTAAGCCTACCGTGGCTGCAATATCACCCGCAAAAACTGTATCAATGTCCTCACGCTTATCCGCCTGAATCTGAATCAGTCGGCTTACCCTCTCCCGCTTTCCAGTCCTCGAATTATAAATAAATTCACCCTTGCTCAACTTGCCGGCATACACCCGGAAAAAGATCAACTTCCCCACAAACGGATCCGTCCAAAGTTTGAAAGCCAAAGAGCAAAACTTGGCGTTGTCATCCACTTTCACAGGAATCCGCTCTTCAGGATTCTCGGTGCTATGGCCGATCGCCGGAGGAATATCAATCGGACTTGGGAGATATTCGATCACTGCATCCACCAAAGTTTGGACGCCTTTATTTTTAAAAGCCGAACCACCAACTACGGGCACGAACTTATTGGAACATGTCGCTCGGCGAACAGCCTCTTTCAGCTGCTTGATAGAAGGCTGTTTTTCCTCCAAAAACATATTCCCGACTTCCTCGTCCACATCTGCAATCGCCTCAATCAACTCTTCCAGCTTCTTTTTTGCCATCTCTTTATGCTCAGCGGGAATCTCCTCAATCTTGTAAGTCGAACCGAGATCCTTGCTATCAGAGTAAATGATTGCCTTCTGATTGATTACGTCGATCTGACCCTGCAAATGGTCTTCTTTCCCAAGGGGAATTAAAATAGGCCATGCGTTCGCACCTAATTTAGTTTTCATTTCAGAAAGAGCTTTATCAAAATCCGCCCCAGTCCGATCCATTTTGTTTACAAACGCGATCCGCGGAACCCCGTATTTATTAGCCTGACGCCAAACCGTCTCGCTCTGCGGTTGGACACCTGCAACTCCGCAAAATACAGCAATCGCACCGTCCAAAACACGTAGGGAACGCTCCACCTCAGCCGTAAAATCAACGTGTCCAGGAGTATCGATAATGTTGATACGGTTTTTTGTTTTTTCGAAACTCTTGAAAATGCCTGCTTCCTCTTTAACAGGCCAGAAACATGTTGTGGCAGCTGAAGTAATCGTAATTCCACGCTCCCGCTCTTGCTCCATCCAATCGGTCACGGTCGTGCCCTCGTGCACTTCACCCATCTTGTGGATACTTCCGGTGTAAAAAAGCACGCGCTCGGTCAAAGTCGTCTTACCCGCATCGATGTGAGCGCAGATTCCGATATTCCGCGTCCTCTCGAGAGTATAGCTACGGGCAGAATTAACGGGGGCGGCCATGGTCGTTTACCAGCGTAAATGGGCGAAAGCTCGGTTGGCTTGGGCCATTCGATGCGTTTCATCCCGCTTCTTAACGGCATTTCCCTGCCCTGTTGCCGCATCACGAATCTCTTGTGCCAGAGCTTTTTCGAATGCCACACCTTTACGTTTATTCGCCAACTCGACGATCCAGCGCAAAGCGAGAGAAAGCTGACGCTCTGGGGTGGTTTCAACAGGAACTTGATAGGTTGCACCACCGACTCGGCGGGATTTGACCTCAAGACGAGGCTTCACGTTTTCAACAGCTTTCTGCACCACGGCGAGAGGATCTCCACCCGAACCCCCTTCATTAGCTCGTTCGATCGCATTATAAACCAAGCGACTCGCAGTCGACAACTTACCCTGTTTTAAAATGTAACCAATCATTCGCCCGACCAGCATGCTTTCGAAAACTGGATCTGCGACGATCTTGCGTGAAATATGACGGCGACGACGGGACATGGTTCAGTCTCCTTTACGCTTTAGCCGGTTTGGCCTCGGCTGCCGCTTTGGCCCCACCGCCCTTGGGTCTCTTCACCCCGTATTTACTTCGTGAAACGAGACGAGAAAGTTTATTGGAATTACTCGGCCCTGCAGCACCCAAGGCATCCAAAGTGCCTCGAACGATATGATATCGAACTCCGGGCAAATCTTTTACACGACCTCCACGAATCAAAACAATTGAGTGCTCCTGCAAATTGTGATTTTCACCAGGGATGTAGGCGATCACTTCCTCCCCGTTGGAGAGTCGAACCTTGGCCACTTTACGAAGTGCGGAATTGGGCTTTTTAGGAGTCCGGGTCATGACTTGGAGGCAAACACCTCTACGCTGAGGACAACCGTGCAAAGCAGGAGACTTCGTTCCGCGGTTCACAGCGGAACGACCCATTCTCACAAGCTGATTAATCGTCGGCATGTCTGTCGTTGTCCTCTTTCCACTCTTCAACACTTGGCCCAACGACAACCCCTGATAGGGTCCATGAAGCGCTCTGAGGCGCACGCATGGAGGACGATTCAACCGAACCGTCGCATGCCGCAAAACCTAACAGGTATACCTTTTCAGGTTCCAGTCGGATGACAGCGGAAATTCAAATCCTGCCGAAAAAAAGCACTGTCGGCAAGCGATTTCTGAAAGATTTTCGCCTTAACTGGCTAATGCAGCGGGGATATCAAGAGCTACCTTACGGGCCCTCTCCTCCTCCGGTGCAGTGCTAACCAGCGCATCCCCAACAGGCTCTCCGAGATGCAAAAGCTTGATCTTGCGATAGGCACTAAACCCGGTTCCCGCCGGAATCAAGTGACCCATGATCACATTTTCTTTGAATCCCAAAAGCTTGTCGACCTTACCCAAGGTAGAAGCATCTGTCAGAATACGAGTTGTATCTTGGAAGGATGCCGCAGAGATGAAGCTTTCGGTTTCAAGCGAAGCTTTGGTGATGCCTAGAAGTACAGGCGTCGCCTCAGCTGGCTTTCCACCCTTTTGTTCGATCTCTTTGTTTACTTCCTCAAAGGTGGTCTTTTCGATCTGTTCACCCCAAAGGAACTGAGTATCCCCGGGTTCAGTAATCTTCACCTTACGAAGCATTTGGCGGACGATGATTTCGATGTGTTTATCATTAATTTCTACACCCTGCAGGCGATACACCTCCTGCACTTCGTTCACCAAATACTCCTGCAACTCTTGCGGTCCACAAACCTCAAGAATCTCGTGAGGAACAACAGGACCTTCAGTCAACTGCTGCCCCTTCTTCACCGTATCGCCTTTATAAACGATCAAGTGTTTCGAAAGAGGAATCAAATGCTCCTCTTCGGTGTTGGTTTCAGGATCTTTAATGATCAACTTCTTTTTGCCTCGCACATTGCCCTGCAGATCGACGACGCCATCGATCTTCGCAATCTCTGCGGCATCCTTGGGACGACGAGCTTCAAAAAGCTCTGCTACACGAGGAAGACCCCCCGTGATATCCTTTGTCTTGGTGACTTTTCGTGGAGTTTTAGCCATTCGCTGACCGGCCTGAACTTTCTCTCCATCCTTCACCTCGATATGCGCCCCCGCAGGAATACTATAAGCAGCAACAACTGCGCCAGCAGCATCTACAATCGCAATCTGAGGATGAAGATCCTCTTTGTGCTCGATGATCACGGTGCCGACAGACTTGGTAGTCTCATCCACCTCCTTCTTCATCGTCACACCTTCAAGAATATCCTTAAACTCAACTCTCCCGGCTTTCTCCGTAAGAATAGAGATATTATATGGATCCCACTGAACGAAGCTCTGGCCTTTCTTGACCTTGCCCCCTTCTGGAATCGAGACCATTGAGCCGATGACAACAGGATAACGCTCAAGCTCACGACCATCCGCAGCATGAACGCTTATGAAGCCGTTCTTGTTCAGGACGATATCGTGGCCTTCAAGCGCTTTTACCGTCTTGAGATCCGTGTACTGGACAGTTCCGTCGTTCTTGGCCTTGATTTGAGGCTGCTTAAACACCTGCGATGCCGTACCTCCGATGTGGAAGGTTCTCATCGTCAACTGTGTGCCAGGCTCACCAATACTTTGCGCTGCGATGATGCCCACCGCCTCACCCAGTTTGGCTTCCTGATTCGTCGCGAGATTCAATCCGTAGCATGAGATACAAACCCCACGCTTGGTCTCACAGGTCAACGCAGAGCGAATCTTGACTCGTTCCTGACCCAAATCTTCAATCGCAGCGGCCGCCTTCTCACTGATCATTTCACCAGCAGCTACAACCTTCTTCTTGCTCACTGGATCCACAATGTCATCGCAACTTACACGACCGTAAATACGATCCCGCAAGCGGACGATTTCGTCGTCCCCTTCCATGATCGCCTTAACCCAAATTCCGCGCTCCGTTCCGCAATCCTGCTCACGAACAATGATGTCCATGGCGACGTCGCACAACTTCCGGGTCATATAACCCGAATCGGCGGTTTTGAGAGCGGTATCAGCCAACCCTTTTCGGGCTCCGTGAGTACTAATGAAATACTCCAAAACAGATAACCCCTCACGGAAACTAGCCGTAATAGGACGCTCGATGATTTCGCCCGAAGGTTTCGCCATCAGTCCTCGCATACCTGCCAGCTGACGCACTTGATTTCTGTTTCCTCGCGCACCTGAATCCACCATCAAGTAGACAGGATTAAAGTCCTTACGACCTTCATTGTGCTCAAGTGTCCGGTACATAGCGGACGAAATTTCTTCCGTCGCTTGGGTCCAAATATCGACGATCTTGTTATAACGCTCTCCGTCAGTAATGGCACCCATCCTGTACTGCTTTTCAACCTGGCTCACTGAACCACGAGCCTTCTCAATCACAGCAGGCTTCTCTTCAGGAATGATCATGTCATTAATGCCAATCGACACACCTGCACGAGTGGCAGACTTGAAGCCGAGATCCTTCAGCTTGTCCAAGCAAACAACCGTAGCTGCATGACCACATTTCTCGTAGCAACGAAGAATGATCTCACCCAACTGCTTTTTTCCAGCGGGCTTGTTAATGAAGCCAAGCTCCTTTGGCCAGATGCTGTTAAACTCAACACGACCTGGTGTGGTTTCAATGAATTTCTTTGTCGAATCACCGAAGGTAGTCTCAATTCCAAAATCAGGATTTTTAAACAAAATCCAGTCGTGGGTTTTGATGCTCTTCTCGCTGATCGCAAAGTCCACCTCGTCAGCAGTCGAGAAAGCGGTCAACCGCTTCTTGGCTTTGTCGCCCTTTTCCACCGTTCGCAACGGATTCTGTGAAATATAGTAACAGCCCAAAGTAATGTCTTGGCTGGGAGTAGTGATCGGCCGGCCATTGCTCGGTCCGAAAATATTATTTGGAGCCAACATTAATAGACGGGCCTCCAGTTGCGCCTCCACACTCAATGGAATGTGAACGGCCATCTGATCTCCGTCGAAATCTGCATTGTACGCCGTGCAAACAAGCGGATGAATCCGGATCGCGTCCCCTTCGATCAATTTTGGCTCGAAGGCTTGAACCGACAAGCGATGCAACGTCGG
>JBBAWA010000050.1:0-11316 GCA_040397425.1 Methylacidiphilales bacterium | reverse complement strand
TCCGAGCGATCAACAACTATCACCTCCCAACCATGTTCAATCGTCGCAGCATCGCACGAGAGGATTTCAGAAAACTCGTAGATCAGCTCGCCAAAATCCCTGCCTCCTTAGACGCCCTTACCTCTCAGGCTGTGTACTACTACGCCGGCCTATGCTTCGCCCAACTTGAGGAAGAAAAAAATGCCCGGGACTCGTTTCAAAAAGGCCTCGATCTTAAGATTTCAGGTCCCCTCACTGCAAAAATCACGCAAGAGCTGGCTGAGCTAACTCCAACCGCTGCGGGTCAGTGATTCGTCCCCCGGGGCAACCCTACCTCTCGGCTTCGCAAATTCGCCGTCGGGTTCGAACCTTAGCCGCTTCCATCCGCAAAACCTATCAGAACCGCCCTCTCACGATCGTCGCACTCCTCAAAGGAAGTGTCTTTTTCGTTGTCGATCTTCTTCGTCATCTGGATCCAGATACCGAGGTCGAGTTTTGGAATATTTCCAGCTATGAGGGCACCCGCTCGACAGGGAAAATTCGAGGTCTACACCACTGCAGAGGAGATTTTCACGGCAGGGATATCCTCTTGATTGACGATATTCTAGACTCTGGCCTAACTCTCGACCGTACCCGCTCCCACGCCAAGAAATTGGGTGCCCGCACGGTCCAGATCTGCGTTCTATTGAGCAAGAAAAGAAAACGCTTACGCGCCATAAAAGCTCGTTGGGTCGGTTTTGTAATCAAAGACGAATTTGTCGTGGGCTACGGGCTCGATCTCGACCAGCGATATCGTGCTCTCCCCTCCATCCGCACCCTTCCCTCAGGCGTCTAACACCCGCAGTGGCTTACTGCACTGCTTGAATTACTCCGCAATATCTTCGTTCCACAACTCCGGTTTGGCTCGAATAAAATCCCCCATCATTTTCACTAACGAGGGTTGATCCAAAATCACCACCTCGACCCCATGTGATCGCAGAAAATCAGGAGCCCCAGGAAAATTGACCGCCTCCCCAACCACCACTCGCGGGATTTTGAACTGCACAATCGTCCCAGAACACATGTAGCAAGGGCATAAGGTCGAATAGATCACCGTATCTAGATAACTTCTCTGCCTTCCTGCATTCATCAAACAGTCCATCTCCCCGTGTAGAATCGCACTCCCTTTTTGCACTCGCTGATTGTGACCTCGGCCGACAATGGAATTCCCTCTCACTAGAATTGACCCGATTGGAATTCCACCTTCCGACAGCCCTTGGCGAGCCTCCGCCTCAGCTTCCTTCATAAATTGTAGATCGAGTGAGTTGGTTTTCATAAATTAGGCCTTTCCTGTCGAGCTTCGGACAATCAACTCCCCCTTCACGAGCACTGGTTTCATATCTGCATGATCCTCTCGCCCTTTTTTCCAAAGCTCAAACCCTAATCTACCCAGACTTGGAAAACGCACTGTGGTCAAAGGCACGACTCCATGCCGAGAAAACTCGCCATCCCCAACACCACTCACACTCAATCCTTTCGGAACAAGAACCCCCTTCTCAACACAGGCGCGGATCACCCCTCCCGCCAAAATATCGGTTCCACAAATAACCCCTGTTGGCGGATCTTTTTTTTCCATAATTTTCATCATCTCTTTAGCCGCATCTTCTGACTCCAACCCCACCATCCTGCCTCCCCCAATCAACGTCATTCCCCTTTTTTCACTACCCTCCACAACGGCTTGCATGTGAATCGCATGACTTCTCGCTGCGGAGTGACCACCCACATAAGCCACTCGCCGATGCCCCAAGTCATAAAAATGATCCAGCACAAGATCTGCCGCCCCCTTCATATCCCGTACAGCCCAACTCACCTTTCCACTCCCTAATCCAACATCCGCTGGATAACGCTTCAAAAAGACAACTGGACAACCCGCTTGATTCACAAGCTCCAAGGCGGCCGACCGATGCTCCGTACTGATTCTAGGAAGTAAAAAGATAGCCTCTGCCCCCCGCCCAATCATTGCACGCACCTGCTCCATTTCCTCCTTGGCCGTTCGGGCGATGGCAACCAAAACTGCGATTCCCGACTCCTGAGCCGCCTCCACAAGCCCACCCGACACCATCGGACCCTCCTCCGAAGCCAGATCAGGCAAAACCAATCCCACCCAGCCACTCTGTTTTACCCGCAGACTGCGGGCCGCCTCATTGGGCCAGTACCCTTTTCGTTTTGCTTCTGCCTGAACCCGCGCTTTTGTCGCCGCCCCAATATCCGGCGCGTCCCGCAACGCTTTCGATACGGCCATCACCGAAAGCCCCAACCCTTCCGCCAAATCGCGCAACCGAACCTTCACACCGCTTCTGGGTCCTCCGCCAAGGCCGCAAGAAACTCTTCTGCCGTCTTCACGTGCATCAATTTATCCCTCACCTCATCCTGCCTCAAAATCCGAGCCATCGCTCCCACTAAAGCCAAATATTCAGTCACCATTCTTCGTGGGGTTCCAATGACAAAAATAAAATGAATATTCTCTCCACCATTTTCAAAGTTTACGCCCGCCTGGCTCCGCCCCACCGCCAATACAAGGCGTTTTACATGATCCGTTCGCGCATGGGGAAAAGCCACCCCGTTCCCTAAACTCGTCGCCTCCACTCGCTCCCTTGCCAGTAGCTCATCGTAAAACCCCTGAAAATGAGTGACCCCTTCATCCCTCTCTAACAACGATGCAACCTTGTGAATGGCCGTTGTTCGCTTGGTCTCCTGTAAATCCAACAGGATATGACTCGGCTGTAGCAGTTCGACGAGTTTCATCGTGAGACTCCAGCTGCACCGCTCCAACCTAATTTTTGACGAGTCAAACCGTAGAAACCAAATCCAGCCGGATGCATAAGACGAACCACAGATCGCCCTACCTCCACCCGCAGAGAACCTCCTCGACTCAGATTTCCAATCTTCTTTCCATCCAACCTAACAACCGCGCTCGGTTCTCCTTCACTCAAGGATAACTCCACACCCTCCTGCTCCCCGACTACCACAGGTCTCTGCGCCATCGCATGCGCACATACAGGAGTCAGCACCATCGCTCTCGCCTTCGGACTTACCAACGGTCCTCCAGCCGAAAGGGAGTACGCCGTCGATCCAGTCGGACTTGCAACTAAAAGTCCGTCCGCATGATACTCCGTTAAAACTTCTCCCCCTACCTTGACCCGAACCCTTACCATCAACTGCCCAGCCTGCGGTCCTACAGAAACTTCATTCAGCGCACTCCACGACTTATTTCCACCCGATAATTTGACCAAGAGAACGCTCCGCGTGCTCACACCGTACCGCCCGCTTAATATTTCTGGTAAAACCATCCCCACTTCCCCTGCCTTGATTGAAGTCAAAAACCCCAGAGATCCAAGATTGATCCCCAAAAGAGGAATCCCCCACCCCATCGTTGATTGAGCCGCGTGGAGCATCGTCCCATCCCCGCCTCCCACAACCACCGCATCAATCCTCCCCCGTTTAGCCCGGGCTAGCCCACTCTCCGATACCCACCGAGCACTCACCCCAGCTTGACGAAAAATCGATTTTAAAACCATCCCGACTCCCACAGCCCCAGGCTTTCCACGCCGCAAGCAGACAAGTACGTTCCGAATTCGCGGGTTCTTAGCATGGGAAGGTCGAGCCATACTCCACAATTCCCCGAAAAGCCTTATCCCTCAAGAGGATTCCCACTCTTGCGCCAAACTCTCTCTGAAGTATTGTAAATGCTCAATGCCGCGGTTCCCTCTTAACCACGCGATGCCCCCAGCTCAAGGGCTCTATCATCCGTCCCATGAGCACGATGCCTGCGGGGTCGGAATTGTCGCCGATATCCAAGGGAGACGCACCCGCTCCATCCTTGAACGTGCCCTTAACTGTGTCTGCCAACTCGCCCACCGGGGCGCTCTTGATGCTGATGCAAAGTCAGGCGACGGAGCTGGAGTCCTGACTCAAATTCCCACAAAACTCTTTCGCCGCGAGGTTGAAAAACTCGGTCAACAACTTTACTCCGAAGGGGATCTTGGAATTGGGTTCTTTTTTCTCCCGGCCCAAGACAAGTACGCCCAAGCCCACATTCGCCGCATTGCAGAGGAAGTGGTCGTCCGTCGCGGTCTTGTTTTTCTCGGTTGGCGTGTCGTCCCCGTCAATCCTCGCATCCTAGGAGAAAAAGCAGCCCTCTCCGCCCCCAGGATCGAACAACTCCTCGTCGCACGACCGGATGCCAAGAAAATGTCAGATACCGATTTTGAAATGGCCCTTTTTCTATCCCGTAACGAAATTGAACACCGATGCGCCACGGATCGGACTCCCCCTTTCTACATCCCCTCCTTCAGCTCGCGTGTCATCGTCTACAAGGGAATGCTCACGGGGACCCAGCTCAAAAGTTTTTATCTAGATCTTCAGGACCCCGCCTACGAAACTTCTCTCGCCGTTTTTCATCAACGCTACAGCACAAACACCTTTCCCACGTGGCCCCTCGCTCACCCCTTCCGCATGCTGGCTCACAACGGAGAAATCAACACCCTCCGTGGCAACCGGCACTGGGTCCACGCCCGCGAGGCGGATCTCTCGAATCCTGCCCTGAACCCATCCGATCTACCTTTGCTCCACCCGATCATACAACCTGGCGGAAGCGACTCCTCCAGCCTCGATAACGCGTTCGAGCTTCTATCCATCTCAGGCCGTGGCCCCCTCCACGCGATGCTTATGCTTGTCCCTTCCGCCTATCGCTCGGAAGAATCCCTCTCCCCAGAAGTTCGGGCCTTTTACGAGTATCACGAGTGCCTCAACGAACCCTGGGACGGACCTGCGGCTCTCGCCTTTAGCGATGGTCGAATTGTGGCCGCTTGCCTCGACCGAAATGGACTGCGCCCCGCCCGGTACAAAATCACAAAGGATGGCCTCTTTCTCATGGGCTCAGAGGTTGGAATCGGCGACATTCCGGAGAAATCAATTATTGAAAAAGGTCGTCTGGCCCCAGGGGAAATGATCGCCGTCGATACGGTAAACAAAAAACTACTCCGCAACACAGACATCAAAAATTTCGCAGCCTCTGAAAAGCCGTACGGCCAGTGGGTCAAGGATGGCCTTCAAACTCTGCCCAAAGCTTCCCCTCAACTCCCGCCCGTTCCCACCGATCTCACCTCCAAACTGCTCTCCTTCGGTTACAGCGACGAGGAGCTCAAAGTCATCCTACTTCCCATGATACAAAAGGGCGAGGAGGCCACAGGCTCGATGGGTGATGATGCCGCCCTGGCTGTCTTCTCGCGTCGCGCCCGCCTCTTTTACCAGTACTTCCGCCAACTCTTTGCCCAAGTCACCAATCCCCCGATCGACCCCATCCGCGAAAAGCTGGTCATGTCCACAACGGTCTACCTCGGCACCCGCCCCAACTGGCTTACCGACGGCCCAGATCATGTCCGACTTCTTCGCCTCGACTCTCCTGTTATCGCTCCCGCGGAACTCCCGGAAATTTTAGGCCGAAAAGATCCGGGTCTTCGCTCGAAAACCATCTCTGCTCTATTTCCAATCTCCGGCGGGGTTCAGGCTTTTGAAAAACGCCTTCGCGAAATCAGCGATGAAGCCGCCACAGCTGTCAAAGAAGGCGCCTCCATCCTCTGCCTCTCCGATCGCGGAACGACCGCTGAACAGGCTTCCCTGCCCATGCTTCTGGCTATCTCATCTGTTCATCACAGTTTAATCCGTGCTGGCTTGAGAATGCGCACCTCCCTTATCGCGGATACGGCCGATTGCAGGGATGTCCACCACTTCGCTTGTCTCCTTAGCTTTGGAGCCTCAGCCGTCAGCCCTTATCTCGTTTGGGAACTGGCCGCACGATGGCAAGCCGAGGGCGCCCTGCCAGATTTGGATACAGCGAAAATTATCAATGCCTACCGACAGGCCATTGATAAAGGACTGCTCAAAATTATGTCAAAGATGGGAATCTGCATGCTGAGCAGTTACCACGGAAGTCAGCTATTTGAGGCTGTCGGAATCGGACCTTCCCTCATTCGCAATCACTTCACCGACACCCCTTCTCAAGTCGCAGGAATCGAAGTTCCTGAGTTGGCGGACGAAACCATACGTCGCCACACAGAAGGCTACGCAGCCGCTGCGACCTCCACAGAGCGTCTTCCTGATGCGGGGGTGTACCGCTGGCGCCGAGACGGGGAAGTTCATGCCATCACTCCCCCGACCATACAAGCCCTCCAAGCCTTTGTAGGCCTAAAAGGGGCTGATCAGCGCAACTCTCCCGCCCAGTACCAAGCTTATGTGGATTCTTTAAACAAAAATACCCCTATCACAATCCGTCACTTACTCCGCCTCAAATCCGGTCGCACCCCGATCCCATTAGAGGAGGTGGAGCCAATTGAGGATATTCGTCGCCGCTTCACCACAGCTGGAATGTCCCTCGGAGCCCTATCGCCTGAAGCGCACGAGGTTCTCGCCATCGCGATGAATCGGATCGGGGGAAAATCTAATTCCGGGGAGGGAGGCGAGGACCGCGCCCGCTTTGCTACCATGGAAAACGGGGATTCAAAGAATAGTAGGATTAAGCAGGTAGCATCAGGACGGTTTGGAGTCACCGCAGAGTACCTCGCGAGTGCGACCGAGCTTGAAATTAAAATTGCTCAAGGGGCCAAGCCAGGCGAAGGCGGGCAACTACCAGGCCATAAGGTCTCCCCGCTCATCGCGACTCTTCGCCGCTCCACCCCTGGGGTGATGCTCATTTCGCCTCCACCTCACCACGATATTTATAGCATCGAGGATCTAGCTCAGCTGATTTACGACCTCAAACAGGTCAATCCTCGGGCAAAGATCTGCGTTAAACTTGTAGCAGAGGCAGGAGTCGGAACTATCGCTGCAGGAGTAGCCAAAGCTCATGCTGACGTTGTCCTGATCGCTGGCCACGACGGCGGAACAGGCGCATCCCCCCTCTCTTCCATAAAGTACGCAGGAAGCCCATGGGAGTTGGGGGTAGCCGAGACCCAGCAAGTTCTTCTTCTCAACGGGCTCCGGAATCGCATCACGCTCCGGACAGACGGAGGCATTCGGACAGGACACGATATCGTTGTTGCCTCGCTCCTAGGTGCCGAGGAGTTTAATTTCGGAACTTCAGCCCTGATTGCCTTGGGTTGCGTCTTTGTTCGCCAGTGCCATCTCAACAACTGCCCTACGGGGGTCGCCACTCAAGATGACAAGTTCCGCGCGAAGTTCCGTGGCACACCCGAAGCGGTCGTCGACTTTTTTAACGCCGTGGCCGAGGACGTTCGCAAAATCCTTGCCTCTCTCGGAGTTCGAAAACTAAATGAAATTATTGGACACCCAGAGCTTCTGGAAGCTTTCACACCAGAAAATCATCCCAAAGCCGCGAAGGTAAATCTGCAACCTCTCCTTTCGGTGCCCGATGTCGATCCCCTTGCACCCCGCCACCACACTTGGGAGCGAAACGATAAGCTTGAGGATCAACCCATCGATGCCCGGATCATGCAGGACGCCAAGGATGCCCTATCGAAAAAGCGAAAAGCCAAACTGTCCTACAAAATTAATAACTCCCACCGCTCCGTGGGCGCCGCACTCAGTGGTGAAATCGCCTATCGGTACGGGGACGAGGGACTCGCGGACGGCAGTATCACCCTCAAATTCGAAGGCTCGAGCGGCCAATCTTTTGGAGTCTTTCTTGTCAACGGAGTGAAAATGACCCTTCACGGAGAAGCGAACGACTATGTCGGAAAATCAATGTCAGGCGGAGAGATCATCCTAATCCCCACAAAGGGAACGACATTTGATCCCTCGCTAAACTCAATCTGTGGCAACACCTGCCTCTACGGAGCAACAGGCGGAAAACTTTTTGCTTACGGCCAAGCCGGCGAACGGTTCGCGGTACGGAATAGCGGTGCCACGGCTGTCATCGAAGGCCTGGGGGATCACGGCTGCGAATATATGACACGGGGCACAGTTGTTGTTTTGGGTCCTACGGGGAAAAACTTTGGCGCGGGAATGTCAGGCGGAATTGCGTATGTTTTAGATGAGGACGGAACTTTCTCCCAACGTTTGAACACCGGAATGGTTGGCTTGGAGAGACTAACAGGCGGCGACGATACAAAATCCCTACAAGCCATCATTTACCAACATCTCGAGGCCACCGAGAGCAAGAAAGCCAAAGAGATCTTGGCTCAGTGGGAAACTGTTTCTAAGAAGTTTTGGAAAGTCGTGCCCCACCCTCCTGTATCCACTCTACCTCCCGCCCAACCTCACGCCGCACCCGTGGCAACCAAGGCTTAAATCTTTTTTCTTCTCCGATCGACCTCCTTCTTTTGGTAGGATCAAAATATGCTTCGGACTTTTCTTTGCGGTAAGATTCATCGGGCCACAGTGACGGATGGCTCCCCTGATTACGAGGGAAGCCTAGGAGTATCCGTCGACTTGATTGAAGCCGCAGGCCTACATGTGGGGGAAAAGATACTTGTGGGTGTGATCAACTCCGGCGCCCGATTTGAAACCTACCTGATCCCCGCCCCTGCAGGTAAGGGCTCGATCGTTCTGAATGGTGCTACGGCCCATCTTGGAAAAAAAGGGGATCTCCTCACGATTATGGCCTTTGCCCAACTGACTTCCGAACAGATCAAGACCCATCGGGCCAAAGCTGTACTGCTTGGCCCCGGAAACAAAATTGAGAAGGTCTCCGAAATCACCACTATAAATCATTAATCAACAATCACCTCTATGAGGTCAGAGGTGCTAGTAAAAATTAGGGCTCTTTAACGCAACGAAACCCAAGGTGTGAGGTTCCCGTACTCACCTCCCCCTTGCTCCTCGTGCCTAGAATGTAACGGGCGCAAAACTGGTCCGAACAGAGAAACGAACCCCCACGATGCACTCTTTTTTTGGCCTCAGGCTCCTCTGGATCGAAACTTTCCTTCGGGCCTTTCGGGTCACGAACCACTCCTCGCTTAGAATCCTCTGTATAGGTATCCGATCGATACCAGTCGGAGCACCACTCCCACACATTTCCTGATAAGTCATACAACCCATAAGGATTCGGCGGATATTTTTTCACAGGAGCAATTCCTTTCCATCCATCTTCCCCCGTGTCAGAGCTTGGAAAATTTCCCTGCCATGTGTTCGCCATCCACTTTCCAGCAGGCCGAAACTCATTTCCCCAAGGGTACATCTCCCCCTCCCTCCCACCTCGGGACGCCCGCTCCCACTCCGCCTCAGTCGGTAATCTCTTGCCCGCCCACTTCGCAAACGCCTGCGCATCCTCATACGCCACATGCACAACAGGAAGATTCCCCTTTCCGTTCAGGTCACTCTTAGGTCCCAAAGGATGATTCCAACAAGCCCCAGGCACATAACTCCACCAAGCCGTGAAATCATTCAAAGTCACGGGATGATCGGGTGACTTAAAACAAACTGACCCAGGTATCAACACATCCTCAGGAGCACCCGGAAAATCCTCTGCCTTAGGCTTCCGCTCCGCCACAGTCACATAGTGAGTCGCATCGATAAATTTCTGAAACTGGTCGTTGGTAACCTCTGCCTCGTCCATCCAAAATCCATTTACCTCCACCTCATGCGTTGGCTGTGAATCGGTAAATCCACTCCGCAACAGGCTACACGTCGGTTTTTTTGGATCTGTGGCAGACAACGCCTGCTGACACGCATTTATTCCAGGTCCTCCCATCGAAAACTTGCCACCAGGGATCCAAACCATCCCCATCGGCTTTTCCCCAGAGGGCGCTTCCGTCCGAATGGATCTACTACAGCCCCCCATCCCCAAAAGGAATAATAGAGCTACGCCCCACGCCCCTCCTTTCGTAGCCCTAACCCAGGAAAACTCAGGACACGTTACTTTCGGATCAAACACGTTTCACTCTCGCTTATTTGTGAGTTACAACTCGGACTTCAATGGAATTAAGAATCCGTCCCTCACAAAATAGATGAAACTCATCTTGCAATGCTTTCTCCCACAAGAGAGCAGCGCAATCCTTATCTACGAGAAGATTTCAAGATCTATACAAGACTCCTAACACTTCTCATTCGAATCCACCATTCTGACCTCGTCCACATCCCTCTTTTCCAATCTAGCTCTTGACCCTTTTTCACTTAACCTATGGGTATGGTCATCGGTGTTCCCCGCGAGATCAAATCCCAAGAGGCCCGCGTCGCCCTGCTACCCTCCGCTGTCTATCAGCTCATCCAGCGAGGACATACAGTTCTCATTGAAAAGAACGCAGGTCTCGGCTCGGGGTATCCCGACGACCAATATGCCTCAGCTGGGGCTACAATCGTAGCTACCCATGCCCAGGTTTTTTCCGCCGATCTCATCGTCAAAGTAAAGGAACCCCTACCTGAAGAGTACCCCCTCCTTCGCTCAGGCCAGATTCTCTTCACCTACCTTCATCTAGCCGCGAACTTCAACTTAACGCAGGAACTGATGAGATCCGGCGTCACCTCCGTGGCCTACGAAATGGTCACACAAGGCCGGCGACTTCCCCTTCTTGAGCCGATGTCGGAAATTGCTGGTCGCATGTCGGTGATCGTCGGGGCCTACTTTCTTGCAAAACACACGGGAGGCAGTGGCGTTCTGCTCGGTGGCGTCCCTGGTGTTCTTCCAGGTCGCGTCGTCGTCATCGGAGGTGGATCCTCAGGCATCAACGCTGCCCGGATGGCCACTGGCTTAGGTGCTGATGTCACCATTCTGGAGGTTGATCTCGAGCGGATGCGCTTTCTCGATATCACCATGCATACCGCCCACACTCTCTTCTCAAATCAGGCCCACCTCGACGAACTCCTCCCCCATGTCGACCTTCTCATTGGAGCTGTCCTTGTTCCTGGTGCCAAAGCCCCGAAACTCGTCACCCGTGCCATGCTTCGCCGAATGCGCCCTGGTAGTGTCCTTGTCGACATCGCCATTGATCAAGGTGGTTGCGCTGAGACTTCCCGCCCCACCACGCACGACAATCCTGTTTATATTGAGGAGGGCGTTCTTCACTACTGCGTTGCAAATATGCCTGGCGCTTATGCCCGAACTGCCACCCAAGCCCTCACCAATGTCACCTATCCCTACATCGAACTCATCGCCGACCACGGTCTTGCCATTGCCACCCAACGTCAGCCAGGTCTAATCACAGGAATCAGCACACAAAATGGGAAACTGACCTGCCAAGTCGTTGCGTCCACTCATAAACTTTCCTGCCAAACCCCAAGCTTCGTTTGAGCTACTCAATCCTCAGACTCGCCAATTTTTAAGGTTCCGATTACCATTTCCATCCTACCGGACGCTTAGCTTAGTGGTAGAGCGCCTGCTTCACACGCAGGAGGTCACTGGTT
>JBBAWA010000049.1:9672-11444 GCA_040397425.1 Methylacidiphilales bacterium | reverse complement strand
CCCGCGTTGCCTCATTCGCTTCCCGCCATCCCTTTGCATCAAACGCAGGGGATGAGCTGAGCAGCGTCTTGCCAAACTTCTCCACTGATTCGACCGCCTCCGCCCACTCCTTTTCGGGCATCTCCGCCAACGCATCCCGCGAAATCTCCACACAAGCCGGATTATGACAAATGAGCAAAATCTCCTCTCCAGCCCGCACCGCCTGCCTCGAGGCCTCGGCACTCCCATAGCGGTTGGCAATTGCCCCCATCTCCAAATCATCCGTCATGACAAGTCCACGATACCCAAGCGTCTCTTTTAAAAGCCCCGTCACAATATCCCGATTCAAACTGGCCGGGCCCGAGTTCTTGCCCCACGCGGGAAACTGAGCATGTCCCACCATAATAGAATCACACTGGTTACCTACCTCGCGAAAAACGGAAAGTTCCTCCTCCATCTGTGCCCTTGTTCGATCGACCAAAGGCAGATCCCCGTGCGGATCCAGTCCGCAAAAGGTGTATCCCGGAAAATGCTTTCCCGTCCCCTTCACCCCTTCCTCCTGCATTCCCTTCAAAAACACTCTTGCCCGTCGAATCACCTCTTGGGGATTCCGACCAAAGCAGCGCCCCGCCAACGAATTATCAATCCCCGCCCTTTCCGGAGGTGCGTAGTCGAGTACGGGCGCCAAATTCAGATTTAGCCCCACCAACTTCATCACCCGCCCAGTCAACCGCCCATGCTCATAAAACCACTCCTCTTTCCCTGCCCGCGCCAGTTCCTCACCCGACGGAGGCCTCTCCCCCATCACCGCCAATCGCGCCACCCGACCGCCCTCCTGATCCACCGTCATGATTGCAGGGTGCTTCACCAAATCCGCACACTCTTTAACCAAGCCATGGAACTGCCCTGCCTCCGCCATGTTTCTTGTAAAGAAAATGAATCCCCCAGGCTGCACCCGCCGGATCAGATCTCTCAACCCGTCTGTGAGCTCGGGCCCGGGGAGACCCATGACAATTAGTCGGCCAGCTGGATGTACTTTCACCCTATTGGCTCTAAGGAATTTCCCTCTACTACGCACGCTCAATCCACCTCCTCCAGCCTCGACCTCACCCCCTCCCATCCCGTACTCTTTTTCTGCACATGGCCACCTTCCAAATCATCTTTACCCCGGCCAGTTCGTCCGAAATCACCCAATTACCCACCCCGCTGCAGGTGGAAGTTCTCAGGGAATTCGATGTCCTCACCTCCGATTTTTTAGAAAAACACCCCGATCGTTTCGGCGTCGTTCGCTGCCCTGACCGAACTCTCTATCGCTATCGTGCTGGGGAGTACCGCATCTACTTTGAAAAAACTCCAAAAGGACTCACCATCCACCGCGTCCTACACAAAAACTCTCTTAAGGACTTTGCTTTCCGCTCCCAACTCCCCCTTTCGGAAGACGAAGTTCTTGCTGAAAACCCTAAATTCTGGGAACTCATTAATTCTGCCGAAACCGGAAAGAAATAATCTATGCACCGCATACTCCTCCTTTTCCTTGCCCTTTCCCCTTGGCTTGCCGGATGCCAATCTTCCAAACATATGCCCCACCTGATTGCCCTTTTTACCGATTTCGGCCCCAGCGACCCCTACGTTGGCCAGCTCAAAGGCGCAATCAAAACGATATCTCCAACGGCTGAAATACTGGATCTCTCACACGCGAACGCAGCATTCGACATATCCGCTGCCTCCTACCTCCTCGCAAAATCCACTCGAACGCTACCCCCTGGCTCCATCGTCATTGCCGTCGTGGATCC
>JBBAWA010000049.1:0-9572 GCA_040397425.1 Methylacidiphilales bacterium | reverse complement strand
TCAGCCCCGCTTATTCCAATCGAATACGCCCTTTTTGTAGGCGTAGAGATGTCCCACCTCCACCAAAAGCACGAACGTCAGCATCAGTCCAAATACCTGCCACCCTAAACCGCTCTCCTTAAATCCGATCAAGCTGACAGCCCACGGATACATAAAAATTACCTCGATATCGAAGAGAATAAAAATCATCGCAACGAGATAGAACTTCACTGAAAAACGGGCTGAGGGAGATCCGATCGGGTCTTTGCCACACTCATACGCCATGTCCTTGCCCCTATTCCTACGACCCACTTTCCCAATCAGGATGCCCAGACCAATTCCTCCTAAAGCAATGGCTAAGGCCATTCCTAAGGAAAAAAGGACAGGGATAAATTCGCGAATCACCCTCTTTTCCTAACGACACTGGCGCCCACAATCAAGTCTCGCCCTTTGCACCCCAAACCCTTTGGGTGCATTCTTCCCGAATGCCTCTGGCCTTGCCTCTTCTCGCGTCGCTGCTTTACGCCGTTGGCTCATGGGGGCTGAAACTGGGCCTCCGTCGCGGAGCCCGCCCCAGCATGGTCACCGCCCTATCCAATCTCTCGATGGCCGGTTGGTCCGCCCCCCTCATTTTCTTTTTTCCAGGACAACCCAACGCATCCGGATTTTGGGGCGCTATTCTTGCCGGAACCGCTCTCTTTCTAGGCCGTATCTGCGCCATCCGCGCCCTTTCTCATGGCGACCTATCCCATGCCACACCTCTTCTGGGCACAAAAACCGTTTTCGTTGCTGTTCTAACCTCTTTGTTTTTGGAGGACCCGATCACCCCCGGACTCATGGCCGGAGCCGTTCTCACGAGCCTTGCCGTGGCGCTTCTTTCCATCACCCCCACTCCCATGGCGAAATCCTGGTGGCCTAGAAAATTCGACCGGGCCACAACCTTCTGGGCTCTACTCGCCGCCTTCTTTTTCGCACTGACCGACATCGTAGTTCAAAAATTTGCCCGCCTCCTGGGAGTTGGCTGGTTTCAACCTCTGATGTTTGCAACTCTCGCCCTCCTGACCCCTTTGTTATTTTTACCTCGGCTTCGTCACCCAAGTTCGCTGCAGGCCCTTCTTCCTGCTTCCTCACGCCCAAGCACGATTGGCGGTTCTGCAGTGATCGGCTTTCAGACTTCCCTGGTGATTTTGGTCATCGGGATTTTTGGCCATGCCACAGCCACAAACGTCGTTTACGCCGCGCGAGGTCTCTGGGCTGTTCTGCTGGAAGGAGCAGCAGGGGGAGGGGCCGCCGCAAACGATCGCCGCATTCTTATTCTCCGCCTCACAGGGGCAGCACTCCTTCTGGCGGCCGTCGCGTTGGCCGTTGGCTCTCTTTAAGCCCGCCCCAACTGCAACATCACCAACCCTACCGCCGTCAACGCGAGCCCACCTAATTGCATGGCAGTGACGGGCGCCTTGAACCACCACCAAGCGGCCAACTGCAAAAGGACAAAACCCGATCCCAGCGTGAAGGCATAAACCAGTTGGGGACTTTCCTCACGCAAGGCGTAGGTGATCAGCACAGGACAACCAAACCCCGCCACATTCCCGGCCAGAAACCATAGCCACCACTCTGCTCCGCTCTTGGAGGCGGCCATTTTGAAAAGAAGATTGGATCCAGCCATCGAGGCCGCATAGCCCAAAACCAAAAAGAAGAATTTCACCCTGAAAATTGGCTCAGGCCACTGCCGAACCGCCACAACACGCCCCGTCTTGATGCCCAGGCTGTGCATGCATCGCATACGCTGCCCCACCCATTCGATCGCACCACCCAGCAAATGCTTTTCGCTCGGCTGCATCCATCGGGGACTTGGATGCAGCTATCACCGCCTGATCCACATACTCAAATTTATCCACCCCGATCAGATGGGTGCAGACCTCGGGGTAGCTGAGGGAGTAACGCATCACCTTTTCCGCTGTCATTAATCCCTTCTCGCTTGATCGCTTGCTTCCCCCAAACCCTTTCATCCCGATCACCGCAATCTTCCGTTTCGCCAGCTCAGGAATTGTCTCGGTCTCGAATTTGCGTGAATCGAGGGTTCCCAAAGCCGAAACCGGCTGAAGGGACGCATCGAAGGGATATCCCCCATCTAGAATTTTTCGGTGAACCGCAGGATTGGTGTGCCCCGTAAATCCCAAATAACGCACCTTGCCTTGCTTCTTTGCCAGATCAAACGCTTCGGCCGCCCCGCCTGGTCCGTAAAACTTATCGACCTCCTCAGGCTTCTCCACTTGATGCAACATCCATAGATCCACCCGATCGGTCTTGAGGCGGCGGAGCGAATCCTCCAAATACTTCATTGCCCCCTCTTTCCCACCCTCGGGCAAGGGCTTGTGGTGGGTGCAGCACTTTGTCATGACAAATGCTTTGTCCCGAATTCCTTGCAGAGCTTGCCCCATCCACTCCTCGGCTCGGCCCCCATGATAGCACCAGGCATTATCAAAAAACGTTACGCCACAATCTACCGCCTCATGCGCAATTCGTGTCGCCTCGGGAATGTCTTTGGCCAACCCCAAAGTATGACCTCCGAAGCCAAGAACACTCACCCTCTCGTCATACCGGCCGAACTTCCGGGTTGGAACCCCCCCGCCAACCGCCCAGCTCTTCGCCAAACCCAACCCTGGAATCAACCCGAGGAATCCACGACGTGTGATCATGTAGCCAATTCTGCTCCACTCCCTGACCTCGGCAAGCCGAGAAACCATTGCCTATCCATTGTGAGGAAGTGGAATAAAAGAGTTTTCAAATCCCTACCAGAACGCAATCTATTACCTAGCGGCCAGTTCGGTCGCACAACCAAAGGAGAAACCTCTTATGTCATTCAGCAGCGCCAGCAAGAAAAACGGAAAAACCTACTACCTTCACAGCCGCCAGCAGACCCTCCGTGGCGGAGCGACCGTCACCCTTTACTATTTTGCCTCCGCCCCTGGCGCAGGTGCTGTCGATGCCCTTCCCGAAGGCTATGTCGTGACCGAGAACGAACGCACCGGTCTGCCTCTCCTCAAAAAAGCTAAATAAACTCAGTCTCGGCTTTTGAGGTGGATGTCGCGACACAGACTCCACACGACTGCCTAATGAGCTTCGCTAGATCTCAATTTTGAGGTTCAGCTGTTGCCTGACCTTGGACAGGCCCGTTTAAAAGCTGCCACTAAACCTGTGCGTAGCTTCGGTACCAATCCACAAACCTTTTGATCCCATCCTCAATCGAAGTTTGCGGACGAAACCCAACTGCCTCTCCTAAATCATCGACTTTCGCCGCTGTCGCCATCACATCCCCCGCAGGAACAGGCTTCATAACTACTTTTGCCTTCTTACCCGTGGCTACCTCGATCGCCTTCACAAATCTGCCCAACTCCACTGGCTCACTATTTCCAATGTTATAGATCCGATACGGGGCGGGACTCGTGGCAGGGTCCGGTTTCTTCCCATCCCATCGCGCGTTTCCGGTTGCCGGTTTTTTCGTCAATCGAAGGATCCCCTCCACAATATCATCCACATACGTAAAATCCCTCCGCATCTTCCCATCTCCAAAAAGTTCGATCTCTTTCCCAGCTAAAATTGCCTGAGTGAATTTATAGTAGGCCATATCGGGCCGACCCCACGGACCATACACCGTAAAAAATCGCAATCCCGTGCATGGAATTCCATACAGATGCGCATAGGAGTGGGCCATCAACTCGTTAGCCTTCTTCGTTGCGGCATACAGAGAAATGGGGTGATCCACATTATCTTTTTCGGAAAATGGCATTCCTTGATTCAGTCCATATACGGAGCTTGAACTCGCAAAGATCAAATGGGATGTCTTCTGCGCTCGACACGCCTCCAACACATTCAACATCCCCTCTAGGTTGCTCCGCGCATAGGCATGGGGATGGGTCAGGCTGTAACGCACCCCCGCCTGCGCCGCCAGATGCACGATCACCTCGGGCTTCGCTTCATGCCAAATTTTCTCCATGCCCGTCCGATCTCCCAGATCGGTCTTCAAAAACTGGAAGGCCTTGCTCTTTTGTAACCGCGCCAGACGTGCCTCCTTCAGCTTCACGTCGTAGTAATCGTTCAGGTTGTCCAGACCAACGACCTCATCCCCTTGCTGAAGAAGCCGCTCGCTCAAATGATACCCAATAAAACCGGCCGCCCCTGTCACCAACACTCGGCGGCTCATGCCTTCTCCATTTTCGACCACTCCATCCGGTCACCGTCAAATTCGAACCACCCCCGAAACTTTTCCCCTGCCAACATTCTCGGCATCCAATAGGAATCATCCGCCCACATGCGGTCGTATGGAATTTGATCTGTTCGAACCCAAAATGGTTTGGCCTCCGCCGTCTCCATCAACTCTCCCTCCCAACCCGAAGCTCGGTACACCGTACAGTGCAAGGAGTACCCGTCGCGAAATTGAAAGCGTAGTTCCCCCGCCCACTGCACTCCCGTGGGCGTAATTCCAACCTCCTCCTGCGTCTCACGAATCGCGGCCTGCTCCGCTGTCTCCCCTTTTTCAATTCTTCCGCCTGGCCCATTCACCTTCCCCGCCCCCAATCCCCGCTTTTTCTCAATCAACAAAATTTGTCCGTCCTGGATTACAAAACAGAGCGTCCCCTCCTCCTTTGGCCTCCAGTCCGCCCCATCCACTCGGTCGACAACTTCACTTGTGGAATTGAGGGCCATTCCACTCCGTCAACGCATCGAACCGCTGGAGCGATCTTTTTGCATCAGCTTGGCCCGAGCTTCTTCCAAAAGTTTTTTCTCTGCCGCCGTCAAGGAGCCCATTCCCTCACGCGAAATCTTCTCCAAAATCGGATCTACCTTTTCCAGCGGGACCAACCTTGTCTTTTTGGGAGCCGCCTTTTTCTTGGCGGTGTTTTTCGGACGCTTTCCAAAAGAAATCTGCGGCCAACTGACCCCTCCCGCCCGAACCCAGGCCACCGCGATAAGCCCTGTCGTCCAAAGCTGAACTCCTCCCAGCCAATCCCGACCCGCAAAGTACGTTAAACTATATACGGCCATGAGGATCCATCCCACCCACCTCGCTGAAAGTCCAAAGAAGAACTGTGCTCCAGGATGCAAAGCGCAAAACGCGAGAAAGATCGCAAAGTGAATTGTTCCCGATCCGGCCAAAACCCCCGAACCTAGCCACGGAGCCAAGCCTGCAATCAGCAAGGCGGGTCCCACAGTCAATCCCGCATAAAGAAGCCCTAGGGATTTTCTCCCCATCGCAGATTCCACTTCTCGCCCAAACCAGAAAAACATCAACATCTCAAGCGCAAACCAGATTCCCTCCTGGCGAATGTCGTGGATAAACGGATACGTCACTATCGTCCACACATGTCCTTCTCCCAGTTGGCCGGCAGAAAAGACCCCGGCATTTACCCACGCTCCCAAACCCGCTGCCATCGCCACAGCCACCACCACCGTAGCCAATGTATGAAGCCCGACCAAAAGGGTCGTTAAATCCACGCGGAAATTACCAACCGTGAAAATAGGCCCCTCCGCACCTTGCCATCGATTCCAAGAATTTCCCCAAGCCATAGCTTTGGAGTATGAAACGGAACGCGGGCTAGAGCAAGCCGTGCCCCTTTAGATCTGATACTCTGTCGTTCTTCCCTTGGCCGCCAGCTTAGCACGCACTCTCTCCACGAGGCGCGCCAATGTCTCCGCCGCCAATACCTTGCTCGCCGCACCCGCCGCATCGCTCTGCAACTTTCCCCAAACCTCCCCCACCGCATCTCCTCGCGCAACTCCTCTGGCGTTTCTCCCTCCATCCACCCATGCCACGACCTCACTCATCCGTATCTTTTCCGCAGGACGCGCTAATTCATATCCCCCCCCCGACCCGCGGCGGCTGGTTACAAATCCCCCCTGCCTCAACCATCGTAAAACCTGCTCCATAAACTTTCCAGGAGTGCCTGAAACCTGCGCCAGGGCTGAAGCCTGCTTCACCCTTCCACTTCCACCCTCCAGGGCCAAGGCCACCAAAGCCCTCACCGCATAGTCTGTTGTCCGGGTTGCTGCCATCCCCCCATCGTCCCGAGGGTTATTCGCTTCGTCAACCCGCGCTTCCGCGCAACCCGTTGCCAACCCCACCTTCCAAAGGTAATCTCAAACTCTATGAAAGCGGAAAACGGACACTCCGCCGCCACCCCCGCCCCCGAAGTCGATTCGGGTATTGTCATTTCCAGTCGGGTTCGCCTTGCCAGAAATGTAAAAAGTTTCGCCTTTCCAGGTTGGCTGAAAAAAGCTGACCGCCTTAAACTTTTAGAAACCATTCAGCCCGCCGTGGCTGATCTTACCTGCATGCGCCCTGCCAAAGTTTCCGTCGCAATGGAAACATTAACTCCCCTCGACAAACAACTCTTGGTCGAAAAACACCTCATCAGTCGCGAGCACGCCGCAAAAAACGCTGGAAGTGGCCTCGTTGTAAATGGGGACGAATCCCTCTCCGTAATGATCAATGAAGAGGATCATATCCGTCTTCAAGCACTCCGCCCAGGTTTCCATCTTCTCGAAGCGTGGGATGCAGCCGACAAACTCGACACAGCCCTCGAGGACAAACTCGAATTCTCTTTCTCTCCCTCCCTTGGCTACCTTACTGCCTGCCCGACGAACGTCGGCACCGGAATGCGAGCCTCCGCCATGTTGCATCTTCCTGGACTGGTGTTGGGCGAGCAGATCAACCAGGTCATTAAGTCGGTCAATCAGCTAGGCCTAGCCGTCCGCGGTCTGTACGGCGAGGGAACCGAAGCTCTTGGAAATCTTTTCCAAATTTCCAACCAAACAACCTTGGGCGAATCAGAACGCCAGATCCTAGATCGTCTCGTCAAAGTGGTTCGACAACTTACCGAGCTCGAAAACAACGCCCGCCAAAAACTGATCCAAGAAAAAGGTCGTATGCTCGCCGATCAGGTTGGCCGCTCCTACGGCATTGTTCTTCACTCCTACTCCATCTCCTCCAAGGAAGCCCTCAATCTTCTCAGCCTACTCAGGCTAGCGGCAGACCTCGCTCTTCTCCCCGCCACTCTCAAGCCCAAGCTCGATACTCTCCTTATTTCCACTCAACCCGCCCATCTCCAGCAGGCCTCACAGAAGAAGCTGGGGGCAGAGGAACGGGATGCCTTTCGTGCCGATCTTCTTCGTGAAAAACTCAAGGGCATTGCAGAACCCGCCATGCGTAAATTGCACCTATAACCAACTTGGGTTAATATACTTTTTGTGAACAATTTCACCCCCCGCGCACAACAAGTCCTCGCCCTTGCACGCAAGGAGGCCGACCGCTTTAACCACAACTATGTGGGCACGGAGCATATTCTCCTCGGCTTGATCAAGCTGGGTCAAGGTGTTGCGGTCAATGTCCTGCAGAAAATGGGCTTAGATCTTGAAACGGTCCGGATGGAAGTAGAGAAGCAGGTTGGAACAGGCCCTGACACCAAAGTCACAGGCAACATTCCCTACACCCCAAGGGTCAAAAAGGTTCTCGCCCTAGCCAGCAAAGAAGCGAAAGCCCTTCATCACTCCTATGTCGGCACTGAACACATTCTTTTAGGCCTTCTTCGCGAAGGTGATGGAGTGGCCGCCCGCGTTCTGAAATCTCTCGAAGTCGATATCGAAAGAGCACGACAAGAAGTTCTCAAGGAACTCGATCCTAATTTCGAGGAAGGGGGAGAACCCGCAGGTGGAATGGAAGAGTCCCCCGCCGGAAATGCAGAAGCCGCGGCCTCCACAGGCTCCTCCGGCGCTCGTAAAGACATAAAGACCCCTGCCCTCAAAGCCTTCGGTCGCGACCTCACAGAACTCGCCCGCAAAGGCGAGATGGACCCCGTCATCGGTCGCAAAAATGAGATCGAACGCGTGGTGCAAATTCTTTGCCGTAGAACCAAAAATAATCCCGTCCTTATCGGCGAAGCAGGAGTTGGGAAAACCGCGATTGTGGAGGGTCTGGCCCAAGAGATCGCCTCAGGCAATGTCCCTGAAATTCTCCGTGACAAAAAAGTGATCACTCTCGACCTAGCCCTCATGGTGGCGGGCACAAAATATCGTGGCCAGTTCGAAGAGCGCATCAAAGCTGTCATGGAGGAAATTCGGAAGCTGAAATCCGTTCTCCTCTTTATTGACGAGCTCCACACGCTCGTAGGTGCGGGCTCGGCCGAGGGTGCCATGGATGCCTCGAATATCATCAAGCCTGCCCTCTCCAGAGGTGAACTGCAGTGTATCGGGGCCACCACCATGAACGAGTACCGCAAATACATCGAAAAAGACTCCGCCCTCGAGCGCAGGTTCCAGACCGTTCGGGTAGATGCCCCGTCCATTGATGAAGCGATTGCCATTCTCCACGGTCTCCGCGCGAAATATGAGGAACATCACCACGCCAAAATTTCAAATGAAGCCATCGCCGCCTCGGTTCGTCTCAGCGAACGCTACATCACAGGCCGATATCTGCCCGATAAAGCGATCGACGTCATGGACGAAGCGGGTTCCCGATGCCGGATTGCCGCCAGCATCCGCCCGGCAGAATTCAAATTGGCCGAGGGCGAAATCGAGACCATTCGAGCGGAAAAAGAGGCCGCCATCAAGGCACAGGACTTTGAAAAAGCCGCTGCTCTCCGGGATCGTGAAAAAGAGTCTACCGCGAAACTGGAAAATGATCTGAATGCATGGCGCAAGAAGCGCGATGAGATTGTTGTCGATGTCGGCGAGGAGGATGTCAAACACGTCATATCCAAGTGGACAGGCATCCCTCTCACGCGAATGGGAGAAGGCGATCTCTCGAAACTCCTCAATATCGGAGAAACCCTCCAATCTCGTGTCATTGGACAACACGAAGCCGTTCAGGCCCTCGCGAAAGCGCTTCGTCGCTCTCGTGCTGACCTCAAAGACCCGAAACGCCCCATTGGCTCCTTTATCTTCCTGGGTCCGACTGGAGTCGGTAAAACCCACCTTGCAAAAGCTTTGGCGGAAGAAGTTTTTGGAGAAAAAGATGCGCTCGTTCAACTCGACATGTCCGAATACATGGAAAAGTTTAACGTTTCTCGTCTGATCGGTTCCCCCCCGGGTTATGTAGGCTACGAGGAAGGTGGCCAGTTGACCGAAAAAGTCCGCCGTCGTCCCTACTGCGTCGTTCTGTTTGATGAAATCGAAAAGGCCCATCCTGATGTTTGGAATGTGCTTCTCCAAATCCTAGAAGACGGGCAGGTGACCGACAGCCTTGCCAGGAAGGTGGATTTCCGAAACACCATCATCATCATGACCTCCAACGTGGGAGCGGAGTTGATTCGCAAGGGTAACGTGATGGGCTTCGGCACTCCTGTTCATGAGCAGGACTACAACGCGATTAAGGAAAAGATCCTCGGAGAAACGAAAAAGATCTTTAAACCCGAATTCCTCAATCGTCTCGACGACCAGATCGTCTTTCACTCTCTCACCCGCGAGGACCTTTCTAAAATCGTCTCCCTCGAGGTTGCCAAAGTGGCAGCCCGGGTTCGCGAAAAAGGCGTGGAAATCGAACTTACCCCCGAAGCCTCTACTTTCCTTATCGAGAAAGGCTACGAGCCCGTCTACGG
>JBBAWA010000048.1:0-11446 GCA_040397425.1 Methylacidiphilales bacterium | reverse complement strand
TTTGCCTGCAAAGCCTTCACGATACGCGGGAGAACTTTTTCAGCTCCGTCCCGATCCACCAGAAGAGTTTCGGCCGCATTACACGTAGCGGGCCTTTGGCATTTTGAATTTACCGTGATCGATTCCGCCATAGTCGGATCCGCATCCCGATGAACAAATACATGACAAATCCCATCCGCGTGTTTGATGACAGGTACTCGGGCATTCTGAACCACCGTTGCAATCAGACCGGATCCACCGCGCGGAATCAGCAGATCAATCACCCCTTCCAGCCCACACATCTCTGCAACCCCTTCCCGCCCCTCATCCTCCACAAGAGTAACAACCTCAAGCGGTAAACCCTTTTTCTTGGCAGCTTGTCCCAACACATCGGCCAAAGCCCGATTACTTCTTTTTGCTTCTCGGCCCCCACGCAAAAGAGTCGCGTTCCCCGCCTTCAAGCAAAGCACCGCACTATCTACTGTAACATTCGGACGAGACTCATAAATAATTCCAATCAACCCAATCGGGACACGAATTTTAAAGATTTCCAACCCGTTCGGACGATTCCACTTTTTGATCACCTCACCCACCGGATCAGGAAGCTGGGCTACATGCTGGACTCCTTCCACCATTTCTCGAAAACGTTTCTCTGTCAGCTCAAGCCTGTCCAGGAGTGCACCTGAAGTTCCAGCCGCCCTTGCTGCCGCCACGTCCTCCTGATTCGCTTTACGGATGACTTTTTCTTGGGCTTTCAAAGCATCCGCCATCTCAAGCAGCAAGCTGTTCCTCTCTTTTGTGCCAAGCTGAGCCAAAACGCGGGACGCTTTTTTTGCCCGTTGCGCTAATTCTCGCACCCCACTCATCGGGCGATCCACGTCCCTGGCGGAGTTCGATCCACACTCTTCCGCAAAACTTTCTCCTTCCTTCCATCAGCAATGACGACATCGATTCCCCGACTCATCGCCAACCGAGCCGCCTCCATCTTGGACGCCATTCCACCCACCGAGCCCGCACTCCCAGCCCCACCTGCGCACGCTAAGATTTTTGAATCGATTTTTTTGACACGGCGGATCAAGGAGCCTGTTCCATCCGGTTGACTCATCAATCCAGGAGCATCCGTGAGAATCACCAGCCGATCCGCTCGCGCCAAGATCGCCACATGGGCTGACAACTTGTCGTTATCCCCGAATGCATTTAACAGAGCGATCTCCTCAAAGGAGAGCGCATCATTCTCGTTAAAGATCGGGAGTGTGTTCTTCAGCTTCATCAACGTATGCAGGGTGGCACGCGTATTTTCGTAAATCTTACGGCTGTCTAGATCCCACGAAGTTAAAAGAATCTGCGCCACTAAAATTCGGTGCGGGGCCAGCGCTGTCCCGTACGCCTTCATCAAGAGAGGTTGTCCAATCGTGGCACACGCTTGCATCTCCGGTCGTGAGGTCGGCCTCTTCCGCCACCCTAACGCCTGCATGCCCGCACGAATCGCCCCAGAACTCACCAGCAAAACCTCATGCCCGGCACGACGTAAGCCGGCAATCTCCTTTGCCCACTGCCGAATCCTTGTTTCCGCAAGTCCCCCCGCTTTTGCGGCCAAGAGGCTACTTCCAATTTTAATCACAAGCCTCATAGAAGTTCTCCTTAGGACTTTTGCCTGAACCAAAATTTTCGCGCTTCTTGAATCAAGCGAAGGACAGCAAACGATTTTCCGACCCAACCCAACGGAGCCACAGAAGCTTTTTTACCGCCAAGGAAAAGTGAGACCAATCCCAGCACCGGTCCACCCCACTGCCGGCTGATCCGCCATACGTTCTCGCCTTCGTCTAACCAAACTCCCAGCGAAGATGCTTCGCTACACGCCTTTTGAAAATCAAGCGTGGCTCTCCTTGAGGAAGCCTGGCACGCCTGGCGGATCTCCCGCGCCCGCGTCAGCGCCGCGAGCTCAACCATTCCCGGTCCCTCTGGAATTCCGCCACCGTATCCGCAAAAGGCATCCCCTCACCCAAAACCCTTTTTCGCATCCTCAAAAAAGCTCCCAAGGCACCTAACCCGTACAGCAAAGCCAAGCCTACAAGAGCTAAAACTCGAGCCTGAGGATCCGGCCAAACGGAGAGAACTACAGCCAACGATGCCACCAACAGAGCCAAAATTCCCAATCCCAACGCCACCGCCAACCAAAGAATCGCCTCTACGGCCCGCCACTTTTCCTCCTGCAGTTCCGTGGCCAAAAGACGTAACCGCTCCTCCACCATCTTGATGGAGGTCAAAGCTAGATCGCGAATAGCGGAAATCATGGAATTTTAGCGGCGGTTCAAAAGAGCGCCGATCAGCAACCCCACCACCAAGGCAACCCCGACCGACTCGTACGGATGCTTGCGAATCATTCGATCTGCCTCCTTCATCCCCTCCTCAGCCGCTTCCTTTACATCATCCAAGTCCCGAAACCGCTCCTTGGCTGACTCAATTTTTTTTGCCAACTGCCGCCTGACCTCCTGAGCTTTTTGACCTAAATCTCCTGCCGTGGATTCAATCAACTCCTCCGCATGAGCAATCACCTCCTGCAGATGATGTCTCTCTTTTCCTGCCCCCTTAGTGCCGGACTTTTTTGCTCTGGATTTGGTCATCTTTACACTCTGCCAAGCCCCTCGCATGGGAGCAAGTTTCCCGCCCACGATTCTCTACGCCTTCAAATCCCCAAGTCTCTGGAGGCCAACCTCTTTTCAAGCATGCCTCGAGCCTGGTAACGGGCTCGTAAGCGGGGATCAAACCAGATCTCTGCAAACATTTGACCCAGAACGGTAAAAATCCCCAAAAGAGGCATAGCTAAAAGCAACCCGTACACCCCACCCAGCATTCCTCCTGAAAAAATCATCATCACGGTAACCAGGGGATGCATACGCAAAGCCCGACCCACGGTCATTGGCGTGTAAATAAATTCGTCCAGCAAACGCACTCCCAAAAAAAGAAATATCACGGCCAACATCAACCCGCTGGATTGAGGAGCCTTCACCGCCACAGTCGCCACCGCCAAAATACCACCTATCCCCGAACCAATGTAAGGCACCCATGCAAAAATCGCGCAGATCAAACCGAGAAACATCGCATCCCAAAATCCAAAAATGCCAGGCCCTTTTCCTAGGAACCATAACCCCAACCCCAGACTCACCGTATCCAGCATGGTTAAACCGAACATACCTCGGAAATAGGCCCGCATCTGCGCATCCATCCGATCAAAAAGAAGCAGAGTTTTTTCAAAAAAAGCATTGGGTACCGCACGCAAAACCAAGCGGTGAAAGGCTGTTCCATCCCGCAAGAAGAAAAAGGTCAGAAAAGGCACTAGCAAGAGGCTTGGCAACCAGTGCAAAAGAAAAAGAGCTACATCCGCCACATACTCCTTTCCCGATCCCGCCAAGAAAACATTCAGCTGGTCCTCCATCCCATCCGCCAAGCGGGCTTTCTTTGCAAAAGCAAATCGATCTTCCAAAGCCAATAAGTTATCCCGCAAAACCGACTGCAATCGCTCCCAATACGTAGGAATCTGATTTTGAAATTCAGACAAAAAGTTCAACATTTTGGGCAGGACAAGAATGGAAAAAATCACAGTTAGGACGGTCGCAGCCCCTAAAAAGATTCCCAATGCTTGCCCTGGTGTAACCCCCGCTAACTGCAATTTCTGGAGAAGCGGCTGTACCAAGTAGTACAGCACAATCGCCAAAATCAGCGGAAAAGCCAACCATGCCACTGCTTTCAAAAGAAGTATCGAACCGAGGGCTCCCCCAATTACCGCAACCCAGATAATGGGATGCTCCAGCGATCGGTCGGTCGGGCTGCTTGTCTTCACGTAGCGGAAGGCTGCGAAGAGTCCCCTTCCGCCACCTTTCTCAATCGGGATTCCAAAACCAGCGCTACTCCCATCGCAATTTTATATCCCAACCGAGGCCTTGCTTGAGCCAAAGCCTGAAGTTCGGGCCGGAACATCGCCAAAACCGTCGAATCCTCCTCAGCCACCACGGTGGCCATTCGTTCACCCGCCCCCAAAAGGGCCATCTCCCCAAATGATTCGCCAGGTGAAATAACACCCAAAACTTTTTTAGCTAAGAGGCCCTTGCGGTTGGCACGTAACTTTCCACGAATAACCACATACATCCCCTCTCCCTCCTCCCCCTCATCAAAGACAATCTCTCCAGCCAAGAAATGTCTCTCATGAAGATGCAGTTTTAAAGTCTCCAACTCCCCCCGGGTACACTCGCGAAAAATCGCCACCCCAGAAACTACCTGCAAAATGGGGTCTAGAGGAGGTGGGCGAAATAGATTAGCTAGGTTCATATCCTCATCCTCTCTCACAACGAGCCCCATCTCCAGTTAAAAACTCCACCTTTACACTTGGGATCAAAGCCAACTCTGCTTATTATTTCCTTCGATGGAGATTCAGGAAAAAAATGAAGATTCGATCACGATCCTCGTCGTTGCGGGTGAGATCGATCTGAATCAGTCCCCCGCCCTCCGGACAACCCTTCGGGCGAAGGCAAAAGCAAAAACCCCCCGGCTTCTACTGGACTTTGCCGCCGTTGCCTATGTGGACTCTTCCGGCCTAGCAACGCTCATCGAGTACTATCAAAGCTCGAAAGCTTACTCTGGAAAAATGGCGATCTGCTCCCTTGTTCCCCGCGTGCGCAGCTCCTTCGATCTCGTCCGACTCAGCGAAGTCTTTTCGATCTTCCCAGATCAGGCCGAGGCACGGAAGGCTCTGGCCGGTGGTTCCGCTTGAAATTCTCGTTCGAAAGTCTCCTCAACGCCGGCGGTTCCAGACTGACATACGGGCTGCTGAACCTGCGTATTTTCGCCTGGATCCTCTACGGCTTCACCCGCCCTGGAATTCTCGTTCCCTCTCAAATTCTCTCCCAAGTCATCCGAATCGGCGTTCAAGCCGTCCCCATGGCCAGCCTGGTCTCGCTCAGCGTCGGATTCATTCTCGCCATGCAAAGCTCGACCGAACTCGGAAAAATGGGAGCCAACAGCTTCATTCCCGACCTCGTCTCCCTCAGTCTGATGCGTGAACTGGGTCCACTCCTTGTGGCTATCATCGTTGTAGGGCGAAGCGGCTCTGCCGTGGCGGCGGAAATCGGCACCATGAAGGTCAATGAGGAGATTGAAGCGCTCCGGGTCATGGCCATCGATCCGATCCGCTACCTCGTCCTTCCCCGTTTTATTGCTCTGATGATCATGCTACCCTGCATGACAATTTTTGGTAATTGTGTGGGCCTCGTAGGCGGATGGGCCGTCTGCACTCTAGAAATGGGCATGCCGACTTCCTTCTACATCATGCGGGCTATGCAGCGACCAGAACTGTGGGATCTCTATTCCGGGATCATTAAAACTGCCGTCTTTGCACACATTATCATCACCATTGCCTGCTATCAGGGGCTGAATGTGGAGGGAGGCGCGGAAGGAGTCGGTCGAGCCACTACGTCCGCCGTGGTTTATTCGATTTTATGGATCATCATTGCAGATACCCTCCTCACTGGACTGTTTTACCTTGTTCTATGAGCCCGACGCCGAAAAAAACGAATCCCTCCTCAGACGTAATCCTCGAAGTGAAGGATCTTGTTCAATCGTACAATGGTCGGGCCGTCCTCAACGGCCTGAATTTCAAAGTCCGCAAAGGGGAAACTTTTGTCATTATGGGAGGGAGCGGTTGCGGAAAAACCACCCTTCTCCGGATTCTCATCGGTGCCCAAAAACCCACCTCGGGATCGGTCCACCTTTTCGGGGAGGATATTACGAAGGCAGCTCCTCAGGAGCTCGATCGGATCCGGCTCCGTTTTGGAATGAACTTCCAATTCGGTGCCCTTTTCCAGTCGATGACCGTTGGCGAGAACATTGCCCTCCCAATCCAGGAACATAGCCAAGTCGACCCGTCCCTCATCGAAATGATCGTGAAAATGAAGCTCGAACTTGTTGGCCTCACTGGTTTTGAGAATTTTAAACCTTCCGAATTGAGCGGAGGAATGAGAAAACGGGTCGGCCTCGCCCGCGCCCTCGCTCTCGATCCTGAACTCCTGTTCAGTGACGAACCCACCTCTGGACTCGACCCTGTCATGACCGCCGTGGTCGACCAGTTGACTCTTGATAGCACTCGCAAGATCGGCGTCACCGCCGTAGTCGTAAGCCACGATATGACCAGCTGCTTTCGCATTGCCACTCATATGCTCATGTTGGGAAGCGGACCCCGCCAAGGAGAGATTATCGCCGAGGGAACCCCGGATGAAATCCGAGCCAACCCTGACCCCTTCCTGCAGCAGTTCGTCCGCGGAGAGGCGGACGGCCCGATTGCCTTCCGCCTATCTCAAGATGATTACTTGAAACATCTGCTCCAAGAGGGCTGAATAGACAGTCTGTCATTATGAAAAAAGTGCGTTCTGACTTCCTCATCGCTGCAGCAGTCATTCTCTGCAGCTTGGTACTGTTGGGCGCCCTCTCCTTGGCCATCTCCGGGACCGATCTCGACCGCCCCAAAGCCCTGTTGACCATCGATCTTCCGAGCGCAGTCGGACTCGATCGCCAGGCCCAGGTTCGATATGCGGGCACAATTGCCGGCCGGATCCGTTCCCTCCGCCCACTGACGGATGAAGAGCGCACCAAGGAATCCCCGGGATGCTCAATTCGGGTCGTCGTCGAAATTCGTCACCCCCTCCCGATTCTTCGCGTCGGAACAACTGCGTCGGTGATTTCCGATACAGTACTTGCTGAAAAATATCTCAATCTCAATCCGGGGCCCGTAATTAGCCCCCCTCTCCCCCCGGGAACGATTTTGTACTCCAAACACTCCGCCAATCTGGATGAAGTCTTGGCCTCTGGTAAAGAACTGCTCGACGACGTGAACCAGCTCCTTACAAAAAATGATTCCGCCATCAGTCAGGCCATCTTGGATCTCAAAAATGTTCTCGAGAACTTTAAGGTGGTCGCGACCTATGCCAAAACTTTCATGGGAACCGTTGCACGCAAGCCTTGGCGCCTCCTTTGGGGTGGCCCTGTTCCCCGCCTCCCATCTGAAGAGAGCATCCTTAAAACTGACAAAGTCGTTCCCGGGCCGATCCCCAACGATTAACGGTGTCCCAGTGCCTGAGGCCTCCCCCGCCCCCGAATCCTTGATCGATATTGAACTTGCGCCGCCTCGGTTACATGGCTTGCGCGATCTGGCGGAACGATGGGCCCTCTACTCGGGCTTCAACCACCTTGATGCTGGAAAAATTCTTAGTGGAGTCGATGAAGCACTCGCCAACATTCACCTACACTCCTATGGAAGTCGCCCTGGCCCCGTTCACTTAGAAATCCGGCTTTCCAAGGAAGAACTTATTTTTGAAATCTCGGATCATGGAAAAACTTTCAATCTCGAACATGGTACCGGTCGTAAAGCCGGTGAGGTAGGGATGGGAGGATGGGGCACCTTGATGATGCAAAACGGTTTTCAACGGATCGAACGCCGTAGGGTCGGGAATAAAAATATCCTGCTTCTCGCCTGTCACCTTCCCATCCAGAAAGGAGAAAGATGAAACTACACTTCTGGGGTACCCGAGGAAGCATCCCTACCCCATCCACTCCTGCAATTCCAACCCATGAATTTGGCGGGGATACTACCTGCCTCAGCCTCGAATGGGGAAAAGATAACCTCCTTGTAATCGATGCAGGCTCAGGCCTCCGGCAAGCAGGACTAAACTGGACCGCCCAAAGTCGCCGCTCCTTTACCTTTCTGTTCACCCACTCCCATTGGGATCACTTGCAAGGGTTTCCCTTTTTTACTCCCGCCTTTCATGAAGGAATCGATATCACCATCTATTCCCCTCGCCTTCCTGGTGCCCACGCGGGAAACCTGATCGAACGCTCCCTCCACGCCCAGCAAAGCGAACCTTTCTTTCCCGCCGGATTCCCCCAGTTCCGCGCCCAGATCACATTCCATGAAATTCAACCCAACCATGACTTGAAACTGGCCTCCGGCCCGGATTCTCTCCTCATCCGGGCCGCCGCCCTCTCCCATCCGGGCGGTAGCCTCGCCTACCGAATCGATGGGGCCACGGCCGAAAAGAAACGCTCCTTTGTCTTTGCAACTGACCATGAGCCTCCCGCTTCTTCTCCAAGCCCCCTCACCCAACTCGCGCAAGAAACCGATCTTCTCATCTCGGACGGGCAGTACACACCAACCGAATACAAAAACAGGACCGGTTGGGGCCACGGAACTCCGGAACTATGCCTGCGTGAAGCGGTGGCCGCCCGCGCGCGCCGTCTCTTGATTACCCACTTTGACCCCACCCACTCCGACTCGACTCTGGCTAGCATGGAAAAAGAGTTTCAGAAATCCGCACATGCATCCCGCATCCCTGTCTCCTTTGCCCGACAAGGGCAAACCATAGAACTTTAGCCTCTTAAGGGGCGTGGACTGCCGCAAGATCTCCTGCGGGTCGAACTGTCACAAATTTTCCCTCGAAATTCACCCATCCGTCTTTTCCATTTACCGCACTCACCTTCGCCCACCCACTACGAAAACCTTTTGCACTCAAAAATTGAGGGGGAATTTTCCAATCGCCCTTGGTATCCACATATCCCCACAACGTCTCCAGCTTCGCCGGAATGAATCCCTCCTGTGCGTCTCCCAAATCCGTAAATTTAGGTTCGATAATAAAGTTTCCCCGATCACTAATCACTCCCCACTTCCCACCCACTGCCGCTGGAGCCATTCGATCCCCCACAGGAGGAGCTAAATCCACACCCGTCACTCCTTCAAAAAAATCCGTCTTATCCACCAAGCTAGGCTGCCCACCTAACTGCACTGCAGCGACCCCTCCCCGAAAGGGACGTACATCAGAATAGTAAGGTTTTACAACCCACTTCCCGTTTCGATCAATAAATCCCCAAAGTTTTCCCTCACGTGCAGGTGCCAGCCCTCCGCAAAACGGTCCAATCCAGTCATACCGAAGCTGACTGACTCGCTCAAAAGTTTCGCTGATCAGATACCAATTCCTTCCCTGTCGCACCCCAGCACGCCCCTCCGTAAACGGCCAAGCCCAATCTAATTTTGCCTCCACCACCACAGCACCCGATGGATCCACATAACCAAATTTCTTACCCAGTCGGACAGGATGAATTTCATCCCCAGCCCAACTCACCGATATCCATCCCAAAAGCAAAAGAACGATAAATCTCATAATCCAATCCTCCCGTTTCCCGGATTCCCCGACCAACCCTTCTCAAGATCCCAAACTCGATTCGGAGAATAACCTGTGACTAAAACCGCCCCTCTTGTTCTTCCCTCAGATCCTCCTATTCTTAAAGGATGCCTACGACTGATTTCTCAAAGGAAAAGAGTGATTCACCCCGCTCCCTTTCTCTCATGATGCGAGCCATCTATGCACTTGGATCTCTCCATCTCGCCATGCTCCTCCTCATCACTCTAACAGGGGTGTGTATTGTAGCCACACTGCTAGAATCTGGGTTCAGCTCTCGCGTTGCCCGCGCGTACGTGTACGGATCCCCTTGGTTCAACCTGTGGCTCGTTCTTCTTTGCCTTAACCTCATCTGCTCGACCCTCACCCGATGGCCTTGGCAACGCCACCACATCGGATTCGTGATTACCCACGCAGGAATTATCATTCTTCTGGCAGGCGCCCTAATCGGTCGTGCCCGCGGATTCGAAGGTTCTCTCGACCTTTCCCGCGGCGCCCCACCCGCTAACCAAGTTCTCCTCGATCGCCCCCGCCTGACCGTCGAAAGTCCTGCCACAGGCCAACTTTTCTCGACCCCGTTTGACCCCGAAGTTCGCACCCCTCGACCCGATCGCCCTCGCCTTCTACCTCTTCCCAGATCTGATGTTCAACTCGTCATCGACGGCTACACACCCCGCTCCATAGAGCAGACCCATCTTCAACCCGACCCCGCTTCCCCAAACCCAGGCATCACCCTCGAATTGACAGGCCCATTCGGCTCCGAACCCATTCGCCTCCCACTCATTCTTAATTCTCCCTCCGATTCCCGAGCCAATCTGAGCCCCCAAGCAGTGGTCGAATTTCTCCCCAAACTTTCTTCCTCCTCCCAACCCTCTGTCACACCCACATTCCGCGAGACCCAGATGATTCTCGCACGTGACCCTGCTCAACCCATCCTCCACAACACCACAGGCAAACCCAGCGGTTTCCGTTTTTTCCTAGGCTCCCGAAACTCGGGTGACCCCCTCGAACTTGAAATCCTCCGCCCCGACGGCTCAGGCGAAATCTACCGATTGACCGACCTTCTCAACCGAACTCTCGAAGACTTCTCAGGAACAAAAATTCTCGTGGCCCGATACTGGCCCAACATGATCCTGCGCGATGGGCAACCTACAACAGAAGGCGATCAACCCATCAACCCCGCGGTCCTCGTCATGCTCGAGGGCTCACTACCAGACACCACTCCAGCCCGCCTCACCCTTGCCCCAGGTCCCACTCCTGACTCTCTTCTATTTCTGGGTGAATCCCCCTCAACCCCACCCACCCGTGGCTCCGTTCAACTTTCCAAAAGCTTCTCCCCAGGCTGGAAAGGTTGGTCCGTTCGCCTCGTTTCATTCGAACCTCACGCACGGCTCGAAACAGTCACTCTCCCATCCCAAAAACAGGAGACCACCCCAGGTCGCCCCGCCCTCCACGCCCATCTTCGCTCCCCTGACGGAACCACCGGCCCTGCACGCTGGATCGCGTCAGGCACCTCCGCCGTTCTGACCAACGGAGGTGCCGCTTCCCGAATCGGCTTTGGACTCGAGCTTCAAAATCTCCCCTTCTCCATCCGTCTCGACTCCTTTGATGTTCCCCGCGACCCCGGAACCGATGAGCCCGCCAACTTTCTCGCCTCAGTCACTTTCACCGACGAGAAAAAGAAACTCGAAATCCCAGCTCAGCTAGAAATGAACCACCCAGCCACCTATCCACCAGGTCTCTTGCCGCAAATCACAGGTCTCTCCTACAAATTCTCCCAAGCGGGCTGGGACCCTCAAAACCTCAACCGCACCACTCTGCAAGTTCTTCACGACCCAGGCTGGTTTTTAAAATGGAGTGGCTCCCTTCTTATGGTCGCGGGCATCTTCTCTATGTTCTATCTTCGTAGGGAACCCACCCCACGCACCTAACCCATGATCCGACTTCTCTCTCTACTTTTTTTCGGTCTCACTCTGACCTCAGTTCTGGCTGTTTCCAAAGACCCAGCATCGCTCGCTGAAAATGATTCTGCTTACGACACTCTCGTCCTTCAACATCGGGGCAGGATCAAGCCCTTCCTCTCCTTTGCCCAAGAACTCACCGCATCCCTCACAGGTCGCACCTCCATCTCTCTGCCTGACCATGGCAAAGTCGGCGCCCGACAACTCATCCTCTCCCTTTGGCAGAAACCCGCCGGATGGGAAAATGAGCCCATCATCCTTGTCGAAGACCCCGCCCTTCGGAAAATA
>JBBAWA010000047.1:0-11460 GCA_040397425.1 Methylacidiphilales bacterium | reverse complement strand
CTCCACCCTGAATTGAGGAAAAATCAACCAACCTCGACTGCTCTGGAGTCCCTGTCTCCACCGTAATCGCTCCATCCATTTTCGCCCTCACTCGATCCTGACTCCCCTGCCTCTCAAAATGAAAAAATCCCGAACCCGCCGCCGCCTGCCATTTCCAGTTGGGAGTTACCAAACCTAGAATCGGCACGAGACACGACGACTCAACCCTCATAATTTCCAAATCTCCCTTGCCCTCTCCTTTTGACGGTGTCCACTCCACAACCCCCTTGCTATTGAGTAAAACTTGGCCTCCTCGATCCGCCTGCCCAACAAATTCAGGCAACCTCCACTGACCAGCTTGATGGATCACTTCAGACGACACTCTCGCTCGCCAAGGGGTCGCTACCTCTCCAGCCCAATGCATATTGTCTAACGACAGAGAAACCAACCCCTTCCCCTGATCCTGTAAATTCCCAGAGAACTCCAAATGCAACTTTACTAGCCCTGAATCAGGCCAAAGTTTTGCACCCGACCACGCTTGGCCTAAGCCTGCCAATCCCCCCTCCCCATCGGCTATCACCCAACCCTGCCGCTTCGATATATCCCACTCAGCCGTTACTTTTCCTTTTAAATCCTGAGCCTCACCCCCCGCCCAAGCCGCCTGAAAATTCGCCTCCTCCAAACGAATTTTTTTTCCTCCCTCGAAAATACCTCGAAACTGCACTCCAACAGACTCCCCCTGCAGATCCCCCTGAATCCAATCTCCACTGGCTCGCATCGCACGGCTCGTAATACTCCCGGCCACTTGAATACTTCCGCCCTGAATCTTTGCCTCTCCTTTCGCCGAAAGTTGTCCGCCCTGGACTTTCAGATTTTTAGGTGCCACAAAAAGCGGCACGACTGCAGCTAACTCCACTCCTTGAAAAGCCCACTGCAAGGTCGCGGTCTCAGTCGACTTTGGTAAACCACCCTGAAAACCAAACTCTGCAGGACGATCCAAGCTTGCCTGTAAATCTCTTGCACCCCCTTTTTGTCCAAGTTCGATCTGAAAATTACTGATCCGAAGATTTTTCCCATCCGATTTCCACGCGCCTTCGACACTTCCCAGAAGTTCAGCCGGACGCGCAGGCCACAACAGACCTATGCCCGACGCAATCTGCACCCCTTGTCCTTGCAGTTTTACCCGACCTTGCACGGGCTTACGATCCCCTCCCTCAAGGTGGATCATGCCCCCAAGATTTCCATCAACCGATTTCACTCCCCGACTTTGGAACAGGATCCCGACCACAGATAAGTCCACAGGATCAAAGGAAAGATCCACACCCCAATCTCCGGCCTGATTCCAATGCCCGGTCGCAGCGGCCGCCATCTTCGCCCCTCCCACCCCCTCCCAAGCGCCGTGCATCTTTTCCATTTTCCAATCACCGTTCGGGAAACTGACGAGTCCCCCCTGCAAGACCAGCCGGCACGGCGCCACCAACTCCACAGGAGAGAAATCCACCACGGTGTTCATATCCACGGTAAGCTGCCCTTCCCAAAGTGCCGATTTTCCCGCTGCATCGCTTTTCTGTGCCTGAAATCCTACGGAGCCGGTCAACTCCTCTTGGCCACGACCGTTCCAAGAAAGTTTGTCGATCTTTCCCTGAATTTCACGGGGTGATTGACCATCCCACCCCTTTGCCTGCACTTTGACCCTGCCCAGAATCCAAGCTCCTGCTCCTTTTCGTATTCTGCCCTCAATAATTTCAAGATTTGCTTCCCGTAAAGTGAAGGGAATTTCAGGTAAAGATTGCCTTGCAGAACTCTCATCCCACTCAAGATCAATCAACCCAAACTTAAAATCCGCCTCAATAATTTCAGGTTTTCCCGTCAGCAAGCTCTCCAAATCCAGAAGAACCAGTGCCGAATCCAGATCAACACGAGACTTCGCAGGGTTCACTAACTCCATTCCCTCGATCTGAAGTTTGCCCAAAGGGGTGAGGCGAGCCGATTCCGCTCTTGCTTTCCAACCCACCGCACGAGCCGCCAAAGGGAGGGTCACCCCCCGAAATACGTTAGGCTCGAAAAGTAACGTAAAGATTACCCCGAAAAGCCCAAGAATTACCGTCCCAATAAATTTAAAAAAACCTCCAAACTTCATCTTCTCCATCATGCCTCATGACCCCCCGTTGCCGCAATCTCTCCCCACCGACAAGAACTCGCCTCTTTACAGAAATTCTCTTAACTCAAATAGATGCACTGCTTGCTTCTTGCCCTACTCCTCTCGGCTTCCCTCGGCCTAAACGCCGCCAATGAGGCACCCGACCTTCGTGCATTGGCGAAGCAAACTCGCCCTGCGGTCTACCTGCTTGTACTTCAAGATGAGGACGGAAAAACCATCGGCGCAGGAACAGGTTTTCTAGTTTCCTCTGATGGACTTCTTGTCACCAATCAGCATGTCGTTGCTGAAGCTCACACCATTATTGCAAAAGCGGAAAATGGAGGCCTATTTCCCGTTACACGAATTATAGCCACTGATCCTAGAAACGACCTCGCACTCATTCAATTCGATGCAAAAGACTTACCTTTTCTCACTCTTGCACCTGATGGATCGGCTGAGGCGGGAACCCGTATTGCAATTATCGGAAGCCCTTTAGGGCTAGAGGGAACCCTGACCGAAGGCATCGTATCCGCCCGCCGTCGCCTACCAAAGGAGAAGCGGGATGTACTTCAAATCAGCGCCCCAATATCTCAAGGTTCAAGCGGATCCCCTGTTCTGGACTCCCAAGGCCGCGTGATTGGTGTTGCATCTTTTCTCTTACAAGATGGCCAGGCATTAAACTTCGCCTCTCCCTCCGAACAGCTTCGTAAGCTCCTTGGTAAAAGAACCCTCAAGACAACACCACCGCCCTCCCTTCAAAAGAATCCGCCAGCAACGTACACCGTAAAGCAAGGCGATACCCTGATTCAGATCTCCCGTGAGCTGGAGAAACAAGGTGTCTCTGCCACAGCAGAGCAGATTCGTACACTAAACCAAATCCCGAAAAGCTCTGTGATTCGCCCAGGCCAAGTCTTGCGAATCCCACAGTCCCAACCTTGAAAAGTTCCCGCTTTGCTCTTCGGCCGACACGTTCGCTTGGTTTTCTAAGCCAGACTTTTTATGCAACCCGCACGGGTGATCCTAAGGGTTACATTCTAAAGGTCGGAACCAATATTGCAGAACGGAAACGGTGGGCCAAAGAACTTCATGTTTTTGATCGAGAACTTGCGGCGTACCACCTGCTCAGCCCTTTCCACGGAAAGCACTCCCCCCACTTGTATTACGGGACTACTGCGGATCACGGATCGGATGGTCTCCTTTTGATGGAGGAGATAAAAAAAGCCCGAAATATCGATCAGATCCGTGGACTTGAATGGAAAGATTTACGCTCCGCCGTTATCGCTATAGCCCAAGTCCATGGACACTTCTGGAACTCCCCGACTCTAAAAAAAGCCAAGGGCTTGCCCCTACATCACTATATGCGCGCCCACGAGTTAAAACAGAACCTTCCCCGATTCCTGCGCTGGGCCAAGCTTTCAAACGAAAATAAGGATCTGTTCTCCACACTACCCGATCGCGTCTCTTCTGTTCTGGCTCGTCTTAAAAAACGCCCTTTCACTCTTGTTCATGGGGATCTCCGATCCGACAACATTTTCTTTCAGAGAAAAACAGTTCGCTTTATCGATTGGGGCCTCTCGTTTGTCGGATGCCCAGCCTTTGACCTCGCTCGACTCGTCGGTGGCAGCTCACGGAAACCCCTCACCCTGCTACAACATGTGAAGCTATTTAGCCTCTGGCACCGTGAACTTCTTCGGCACAAAGCACGAAACTATCCATCCCTCGAAGCTTGGGAAGATTACCGCGATGCTGTTCTTCTAACCCTCACCATCCCAGTTACCAATGCACCTACTCTCGCAAAGTTTTCTGCCCGGGGTCATAAATTGGCAAAACTCATCACAACCCGATTTATTTTTGCCTCACACCAATTGGGAATCCTGTAAGGTCTAAATCTGAATTTCTAATCCTTTAGTAAAAATCGGGCTGCCTCGTTCACATCCTTGTCCCCGCGTCCTGAAAGATTCACTAATATAATCTGGTCCTTCTTCATGCGTGGGGCCTCTTTCATCGCAAAGGCAACACCGTGAGCCGTCTCCAGCGCGGGCAAAATACCCTCTATTTTTCCAAGGGTCGAAAAAGCATTCAGCGCCTCATCATCTGTCGCATAAGTATACTCAGCACGACCAATCTCTCTTAAATGACAATGTTCGGGCCCCACAGCCGCGTAGTCCAAACCTGCTGAAACCGAGTGAGTCGACTCAATCTGGCCATCTGCATCTTGCAGCAGGAATGATTTAGACCCTTGCAATACGCCAAGCTTCCCCCCCTGGAAGCGCGCTGCATGTCTACCAGGCTTAATTCCCTCACCCCCCGCCTCAACTCCTACCAATCGGACACCCGAATCATTCAAGAACGCATAAAAGATTCCAATCGCATTACTGCCACCACCCACACATGCACAAATCACATCAGGAAGTTTCTCCTCTCTCTGCATCAATTGCGCGCGAGCCTCTTCCCCAATCACACGATGAAACTCGCGCACCATGTACGGATAAGGATGCGCGCCATATGCTGTGCCTAGGACGTAGTGAGTTGTCCGAACATTGGTAACCCAATCTCGCATCGCCTCGTTCACCGCTTCCTTCAATGTTTTCTGGCCAGCCGTTACCCCCACCACCTTGGCCCCCAAAAGCCTCATTCGAGTCACATTCAGCGCCTGTCTCCGCATGTCCTCTTCCCCCATATAAATGATGCACTCCATCCCATACCGTGCCGCCATGGTCGCCGTCGCAACTCCGTGCTGCCCAGCCCCCGTCTCGGCAATAATCCTCTTTTTACCCATGCGACGGGCCAAAATGACCTGACCGAGGGCATTGTTGATCTTATGAGCTCCTGTATGAAGCAGGTCCTCCCTTTTTAGATAAATTTTTGCCCCGCCACATCTCTCGGTTAGTCGCTCCGCTAAGTAGAGGGGCGTGGGTCGACCCGTAAAATCACGCCTCATCTCCTTAAGTTCATGCAAAAATTCTGGGTCTTTCTGAGCCCGAGCAAATTCAGCCGCCAACTCCTCGAGCGGGGCGACAAGCGTCTCTGGAACATACCTTCCCCCATAGGCCCCAAAGTGACCTGAAGCGTCCGGCATAGCCTTGGAATCGATGGTTGTTCCCATACTTGGACTCTACCTCAAAATCCCCCGATAAGAAACCTTCCTACATTCCTACGAAATCAGGAAGGTTATCCCCTCAGTTCCCTTAGGGCTTTTACGGGATCGCCATCCCTCATCAGCGTCTCTCCGACAAGAACACAGTGAATCCCTTCTGCCACAACTGCTTTCACATCTTCCCTACTTCGAATCCCACTTTCGCTGATTCCGAGACAATCCGAAGGAATTTCCGGTGCCAACTCCGCCGTTGTTTTCAAATCCACCTCAAACGTATGCAAGTTTCGGTTGTTAATCCCAATAATATCCGCATCGATCTCCAGGGCTCGATCCATTTCCGCCAAGTCATGCACCTCGACCAAAACATCCGACTGCAGGGTTCTCCCTAGTTGATAGAGCCTTTTCAGCTCCTCATCCGTCAACGCCGCCACAATGAGAAGAAAGGCATCCGCCCCCGAAGCCACGCTTTCATAAACCTGAGCCTCGGTAAGAATGAAGTCCTTTCGCAAGACAGGAAGGGAGATTTCCTCTCTCACTTTTTGCATATCCGACATACAACCCTTGAAATACTCCTGATCGGTCAGAACTGAAACCGCCCCGGCCCCTCCCTGCTCATACAACTTGGCTTGGGCTACCGGATCATACTTTCCGACAATGGTTCCCGCTGTCGGTGAGGCTGCCTTGCATTCGGCAATCACCGTGACGATCCCCGGTTGGAATAAATTTGACCGAAATCCACGGAAATCGTTTCGCAAAAGGGCCTGCTTTCGGAGTTCAGACTTTTTGCCTTCGATGGCTTCCGCCTCCTTTCGTTTGTTGCTGAGAATCGCCGCCAGACGGTCTTTTCCCGTGCTCATTCGTCCTCCTCGTCCTCAACCGGACCCGTTCTCTTTTTTCCTTTGAGAAAGGCATTCAGAAACGGGTCGATCTCTCCGTCCAACACCGCCTGCACATCACTCGTCTGCTCCCCCGTCCGAAGATCCTTCACCATCTGATACGGCTGCAAAACATAGGAACGGATCTGGTGCCCCCACCCAATCTGACCTTTTGCCGCGTAATTCTGCTCCTGTTCGGCCATTTTCTTATCCAACTCCGCCTGCTTGATCCTCGCTGCCAGAACCTTCATTGCCGTGGCCCGATTCTTGATCTGGGATCTCTCATTCTGACAGGTCACCACCAAGCCCGTGGGAAAGTGGGTAATGCGGACTGCCGAATCGGTTGTGTTCACCCCTTGCCCTCCATGACCCCCCGCACGGAAGACATCCACTCGCAAATCTTTATCGGGAATCTCTACCTCAACCTCTTCATCCGGTTCAGGCACGATCTCAGCCGACGCGAACGAGGTTTGCCTCTTTCCTTGCGAATTGAATGGGGAGATGCGAACCAGACGATGCACACCTCGGTCAGCCTTTAAATAACCATATGCATTTTCACCTGAAATTCTCAACATGGCGTTTTTAATGCCGGCCTCCTCCCCTGAAAGAATATCCAGCACCTCGACCTTAAACCCACGTCGCTCCGCCCACCTCTGATACATACGCATCAAAATATTCGCCCAATCACACGCCTCCGTTCCACCTGCCCCAGCATTGAGACTCAAAATCGCATTTCGACGATCATCCGGTTGCGAAAGAATGAACTGAACCTCGGTCTGCTCGAGCATCGCGATACCCTCACGCAGTTCCCGGGCATAATCTGCCTGGGCGGTCGGACTTCCATCCTCCTCCGCCAACTCTTGATGTACCGGAAGATCAGCGACCTTTCGCTCCAACTCCTTCATCTGATCTAGTTTTTTCCGCAATGCGTTAGCCTCGGCGGCAATCTTTTGGGCTTTCGTCGAATCGTTCCAAAAATCTGGGGCCGACATCCGCCCCTCGAACTCCTTCAGCTGGGAATCAAGTTTTGCCGGGTCAAAGAAACCTCCGTAACTCCCGCAAGCGGGAGTTCACGGAGGTGAGATCGATTGTTTCGGTCGGTAGAGTCATAACTCCTTCAAAATGCCCGAAAATGCCCGAGGGCTCAAGTGACATCCCGAAACCGAACCAAACCTGCCAAAACCAACCCCATAGAGACCCAAACTGTCCAATCTCCCCAACGAGTATAAAAGGTGGCCTTAGGTTCACTTAACTCTATTTCGCCCGTAATAAATCCAGGGGGTTGGTAAGACTTTTTTTCTGCGTCCCAAACTTCAGCTACAATGTTGCCACGCGGGTGGATCAAAGCTGTCACACCATCATTCGTAGCTCTGAGAAGAGGCAACCGAGTCTCGATTGCACGAAATCGTGCGTTTTCCAGATGTTGTCTTGCCCCCGCGGAACTACCAAACCACGCATCATTCGTTACATTCACCAAAAGGTGAGGAAGTTGAATAGTGGCACGCCGAACTAGCCTTGCCACCGAATCTTCAAAGCAGATCAAAGGCGCGATTCTCACTCCCCGTCCCGCCAATTCCAGAACTCCTGAAGTCTTTCCAACTGTTAAATCTCCACCTGGTGGAACCAGCTTTCTTAGCCAAGGAAAAATATCCGCTAGGGGAACATACTCCCCCATGATCACAAGGTGAGATTTGTCGTAAACTTGAGGAGGTCGACCCTCCTCGCCTGTGAAAAGCACCGCACTGTTAAATGTTTCTGCGCCACGAATATCCAGCGAGCCTGCTAGCAAACTTCTTGCTCCCCACTGACGAGCTTTCTGAACAGCGGTTTGAAATGCGGGTTCCTCCCTCCATCCCGTCCCTGCCAAACTCTCTGGCCAAACCAAAAGATCAATTGGACCTCCTCCAACTAGCACAATCTCCGACCAGCGCGTTAACTCCTCCGCGACTTTGGCCATCTTGGCAGATCGCCACGGATCTTGGGCAACAGCAGGCTGAATCGCAGCGTATCTCAACGTTACAAAAGGCTTCTCGTCCGTCCGCAGGACCCCTCGCGCTCCATAAACCATCGTCATCCCCAAAACAAAAACTCCAGCCGTAAAGTCCCAACGTGGTTTCCACTTCTGCATTCCTCGGATTTCCAACTCAAAACGCCTTGCCGTTAAAGTCAACGTCAACCCCCCAAACGCAACTACCCAAGATATCAACGGAACTCCCCCCAAATCCGCAACCTGTGCCAAAAGGAGAAGGTTTCCTTGGGATACTCCTAACCCGTTCCATCCAAATCCGCTAAAAACGATCCCCCGAAGCCACTCTGTTAGGACCCAGGCCGAGGCTCCGAGAACCACATGCCGGATATTTCCGGCGCTCGTCATACGTTCCGGGTCGCCACCTGCAAACCGAACCCACAGGACAAACCAAAGGGCGGGATAGATCGCCATATACAGACACAGAAGCAACCACCCCGTTACGGTAACAGTCGTTAACCAACTGAAGGTCGTTAGAAAGTGGGTAACACCCGCAAACCAACCCAACCCGAAGCTTTGCTTCAGGTTTGGCCTCTGTCGAACTCCATAGTACGCGAGTGGAATGAATCCTAACCACCCGGCTAAAGGTTGACTAAATGGCGCAAAACCCATGGTTAATCCCAAACCCGTGCACCCCGCACAGAGCCAACCGATCGTCGGAATTCCAAACATGTTCTTTTTTCGTCCCCTATCGCCCCCGAGTCAACGCCGACCGAAGCTTGTCGCGGAAGCTTTCCTACTCTTACCTCAAGGGGTGATCTCTGCACGCCTTCGCGAATGGCTCTGGAAATTCTTCCTAATTTGGGCCGGAATCGGTCTTCTGGCTGTAACCTTTCGCCTGACTCCAGATTGGGCCGCCACTCTTCCACTGCCCTCTTGGTTAATTCTTTTCACTACTTTTTGCCTTCGGAATGGTGACTTTATTTCCATGCTTCTTGCTGCAAGCCATGTCTACTTCTCGGCTGTCGATCGATTGGGGCTGCGCCGTGCCCGCATCACGGCGGCTGCTATCCTCATTTCCTCCGCACTACTTGAAACAGTCGGAACCATGAGTGGGATTCCATTCGGATCCTACTCCTACACAGACGCCTTCGGCCCGCGCATGGCCGGAGTTCTCCCTTTAGCAATCCCATTGGCATGGTTCACCGTCGTGGCAGGTGCAAATCTAAGCTTAAGCCAGTACTGGCGCGACGGTTCCCGCGCACCAATTGCGATTGCCACCGGCGCATTTGCCATGATTTTCGATTTTCTTATGGAACCTTTTGCCTACGCCATTCGAGGGTACTGGCACTGGGCTGGAAATATTGTTCCTCCACAAAACTTTTTTTCATGGTTCATTTTCAGCGCCTTGATGGCTTGGGTCACCCCCGTCTATGCCAAGCCTGCTCAACGACCCGACCCTCGCCCTGCCATTACTTTAGGACTCATGAGCGGCCTCTTCATTGCCGCCCGGATTGCTCACGGTATTTAAAAGGAATTACGACCGACAACCGCTTCTTCTTTTCCACCAGATCCCCAACGCACGCACCAGTTTTTGCCCCATGGAAAGAGAGTGCCTTTTTCGAAATACGTCATATCCAGAAGCCTCAATCGGATCTAAAATTCCAGCATACAACTCCCTCATAAACCAAACCGACATTTGAGGCCCGCCTTTCGGCAACATAGCAATACCAGGCTCAGCCAATCGATACTGCTCCCTCGCTCGTGAAACTTGAAACTGCATGAATTCGGCCCAATGCCCCGACATCCTGCCCATAAGAAGATCTTCTGCACGTACCCCATACTTCTCTCTTTCGCGTGCAGGAAGATAAATTCTCCTCGCTCTGGCATCCTCCGCCACATCTCTTAAAATATTCGTCAACTGCATTCCTCGCCCCAAGTCCAAAGCCCTGGGCTCCGCTTGAGGATCTTCAGATCCAAAGACTCTCATCATCATCAATCCCACTGTTCCTGCCACACGATAGCAGTAGCGATCCAACTCTTCCCAAGTCTGCAAATTGACAGGACCCGCATCCCCCGCGACTCCAATCGCCAAATCCTCAAACCACATTCTTCGAATTTTTTTTCGGCTGACTGTATCTCGAAATGCAGGCATCCACTCTTCACCAGACTGATCCCCTCCCGATTCAAACGCCCTCACTAACATCTCCCCCGCTACTTCAGGCCGCACAGTCTCTCCTCTGGCAGCAACCTGATCCACTGCATCATCAATCGAACGACAACATGCGTACACAGCGTAAGCATCCTGACGGATGGACTCTGCTAAAACATGGGATGCGAAATAAAAGGTCCGCGCGTGTGTTCGCGTGATCGCCTTCGCCGAACGAAATGAGTCCGCCAGACTTGGGGACGAAAAAGAGCCCAACAGACTAACTCCCCAACCGAACCGTCTGCCTTACCCAAGCGATTGCCTCTGCAATCGAGGCCTGTTCTTCCTGCGACAAGTGAGACTCGTGAAGGAGTCGGTTCGACTGCTCAAACAAAGCGCTGCAACGCTCCTGCATGGTCTGAATCGCACCGGATTTTCTTAACAGATCCTGCACTTTCGAAATGGATGCCTCGCTTCGGGCAGCGGAATGAAAACACATCTGCAGGAAAGACCGATCCACTTCACCCAGCCGCTGATAGGCCTCGTGAATAAGAAGAGTCTTTTTCCCCTCCATCAGATCCGTGGGCAGGAGTTGGTCCTTCCCGTCTAGATGGGAAACCTCAAGTAGATCATTTTGGATTTGAAACGCCAACCCCAGAGGCTCCATCACCTTGGCCAAATCCTCCGCTTTCTCCGGAATGGCTCCCGCAAGTAGTGCCCCAATAACACAAGGTGCTTCAAAGGTATACCTAGTGGTTTTCAAGAGGTAGGTTAGCTCGATCTCTTCACGGGTCACTCGCCCAATATCCCGAGAACCCAAGAGAATATCAAAGATTTCACCCACTCCAGTATCCGTCACATACGAGAGAAGTTTACTCAAGGCCTGTTGACGCGGACCTACATCAAAAGAACTCTGCTGGAGAGTCTCGACCGAAAGCGCAAACAACAGATCCCCCACCACCAAAGCCACACCCTGCCCTGTCCTCTCTGCATGGCTCATCCTACCCTGCCGCTGCTCCACCAGTTTATGAAACGTGGGTAAACCTCGCCTTTTTTCCGAGCGATCAATCAAATCATCGTGAACAAGAACGAATGCATGCAAAAGCTCAAGAGAGAGTGCGGCCTGTACTAAAGATTTATCCGTCCATCCCTTGGCACCTCCTAGGGCTCGATATGTGAGAAGAAAAAGAAGTGGGCGAATTCGCTTTCCTTTTCTGCCAACAAATTCGCACATATCGAAAAAGATCGGCTCAA
>JBBAWA010000046.1:0-11860 GCA_040397425.1 Methylacidiphilales bacterium | reverse complement strand
TTATTCTGGCACAACGACGGTGGCGGCCGGCGTTCTCCGGATCGAAAAAACCGGACTCAATGCCATCATCAACGCCACCGCCGACACCTTGGTGGCTGAGTTCACCTTAACACCTGCCGCTGCAGCTTACCCAATCCTGCCCGGGCCTCTGGCCGGGTCCCAAACTTTCAGTGCCACCGGTTTGGGTGCAAATCAGCAGGCGACGTTCTCCAACGCGACCGGCATCGTGACCGTGACGGAAGTGGTTTCTGGGCCCAGCTTCGCCACCGCGTATCCAGGGAAGATCGCCACGGATTTCGCACCAAACGGTTTAACCTACTTGGTGAACTACGCATTTGGAGGAGATGAAAATACGCCGGCCACACTTCCTTTGCAGGATTTTGGTGACCCCACCAAGTTGCGACTGAGTGTGGTGGTCCGTACGGATGACAACACCGTGACCTTGGGGGGGGAGTCCTCCACAGATCTAATTGGCTGGAGTGCCGCCGGGGTTACGATAACTGATGCCCCCAGCACGGACCTTCCGGCGAATCTGTCGCGTAAAGTAATCAGCGTCGATCGGGGCACGTATCCGAAAAAGTTCTTGCGGGCTACGGTAACGCAATAGTCGCCAGGGTTTGGCTAAGCCGAGCGAGAGTTTTGCAAAGAGTTGTGATTCAAACTTTTGCCGGCAAGATAGATCCATGAAACACCTAACAAGACTTATCTCTTTTTTCCTGATTCTGCTGGGATGTTATGGTTCGGCCTATGCTCAAGTACTTCTGAATCCCTCCTTTGATGATTCGGGCAGTACTGAGGAAGAACCTATGGCATGGGTGCGTTGGGGTGAGGGTTTTCGGCGGGTGACGGATTGGAAACCGATCCACTCGGGAGCAGGCCAGTTAGGATACGATCATACGGCGGTCAGTCAGGGCGGGAACTGCGGGATTTGGCAGGATGTCGTTGGGGCCATCGCAGGGAAGAAGTACAAAATTTCGCTCTATGTCATGGCGGATAAGGTAGGGGGAGCCAATCTTCCTCCAACCTCATTGGAGTTGAGATTAGAGTATGCGGATAATGGGCAGCAGTCGTTGCTGGAAAGTAAGATGATTCCTATGATCACACTACCTACCGATGGGAAATGGCAGGAGATATCGATTGAGGGCACAACCCCGCGGGATAGTTTGAGGTTTTTGATGGTGATGACACCCTTAGATGGTGAAAACCGCGGGGGTAAATTTAAGTTCGATGATGTGAAGGTGGAGTTAGTGCCCTAGGGATTGGAGTTACCCCTTTTGAGTAATGGTGATCCCTGTCCTATCAGGCGATCATGAAAGTAGTGTATGTCCATGTTCATTCATAAGAACCCTTGGCAAGATCGGGTTACCCGAATCGCGAGTGCTTGGAGGGTTTCTAGTGGAAGTCCAATGTACGGAAAGGGGGATTTGGGATTTACCCTGGTGGAACTTCTGGTGGTGATTTCCATTATTGGGCTCCTAGCGGCACTGGCCATACCGGCGATTTCTGGGGCCAGAGCCAGTGCGGATAAGGCTAAGTGCGTCGGCAATTTGAAACAGTTGGTCACCGTTGCGTTGTCCATAGCCACGGACAACAACGGGAAAATTCCCAATTGGGATAATAACAATAATCCCCCTTGGCACTGGGATGAGATACGACAGTTTATGGGGAGTCCGACCAATGTTTCCTTGAAAGGCACTACCTTTCAGTGCCCAGCCACCTGTCGCAATCCTGATTTGATTAAAGAGTTGGATATTTCGAATGGGCAGTTTCCCGTTGGAAGAAGTCACTACCGGTTCAACAACTACTATGCGGCGGGCAAGTGGCCTCTTTTTAAAGTGAGTGAGGCAGTGGTTTTTTGGGACTTCGTATACTCCTACACGCCCAATGCCGATTGGTCTCACTATCGGGGGAGTTCTAATACAATCATGAATCTGGCCTACGCCGATGGGCACGTAGCAACCGCGAGTTCGAAAGTATTACGTTCGGGAGATCGAGCGCAACGAATTGCCCCTTTGTACCCGCTGGGAGGTGATGATTATGGCTCAAAGCTTTATAAGCTGGGTTGGGAAGTGGAGAAGTAGTGTCTTGAAGACGATTGCGTTGTACAAGGCCGCTATCTGTGTGGCTTTTTCCTGCTCTTGGGTCCAAGCAGCTCCTGAGTTGATCAACGGCTCCTTCGAGGAAGGTGGGACTACCTCGGATACGGCGGTGGGTTGGACCCGGTGGGGAGAGTGGATCAATCGCGAGACGGATTGGAAACCTGTGCGAACGGGCCAAGCGGTCTTAGGGTATCACCACTGGCAAATTCCATCGGAGGCGGACTCGGGTGTTTGGCAGGAGGTGAAAGGATTGAAAGTGGGGCAGAAGGTAAAATTTTCGATTTTTATGATGGTTGATTCTGTTTCAGGCAATCAGGCAAGGGCGGAGTATGTGGAGTTGCGCTTGGAGTATAGTAAAAATGGGTGGCAGGAGATTTTGGCGCAGAAGAGGGTGCCACTCAAAGATTTTCCTACCGACGAAGCTTGGCACGCCATTGAGGTGGAGGGAGTCGCGTGTACAGAGGAACTTCGAGTCGTGTTATCCATCACCCCAAGTTTGGATGAAATTCCAAAGGCAGGAGCCGTCAAATTTGACGATGCCAAAATTGAAGTTAATTAGGGGTCTGATTTCCGACCTCTGACCCCATTCAAGATTGTGTGGGGCAGGGGTTTATAGGGGCGATTTTCGTAAGTGACCCACCACCCCAAGATTACAGCTTAGCTATTTTCTTTTACGGGAAAGAAAGAGCATCGTCAGGCCAAAGAGAAATTGAACGAATCCCCAAGTCAGCGTGACATTTTGACCTAAGGTTTGACGAATCATTTCGGGAGAAGAGAGAAGACCCGTGCCGACTAGAATGATTCCGTAGAGGGTGAAGATCAGGCCAAGGGGGAGGCGAAGATCGAAGTTCATCAGAGGAAGAGGAGGTTGAGGATGATCACGGCTACCATAACAAGAATGCCAACGAGGACGGGCCGTTTGTACCACGCCTCATTCTCCGATTTCGGTTTTGGGGTGAGCGAGTAGACGAGGCCTTTCAAGTCCTCATCGGTTTTGGTTCGGCGGGTGAGTAGGGAAATGAGTATGGTCAGGCCGAAACAGGCTGACCAAGCGACAATAGCCATCCAGAAGTTTTGGCCCATTTCGCTCTGGAAGGAGAGCATAGGATGAATCCACCCGCCTTTGATGCCGGGGAGGCAGCCTTTGCTCAAAGCCAGACCATGAAAGAGAATGGCCGCAAGGGTGCCACCGACCAGACCATAAAAGGCGCCGTGCCCCGTCGCACGCTTCCAGAACATCCCTAAAAGGAAAGTAGCGAAGAGTGGAGCGTTCACAAAGCCGAAGACGAGCTGCAGCATGTCCATGATGTTGTTGAACTGGGAGGCGAGGAAAGCGGCGCCGACGCTAACCAGAATTCCGAATACAGTAGCGAAGCGTCCCATCCAAAGGTAGTGGGAGTCGGATTTATTGGGGGCGAAATAGCTTTGGTAAATGTCGTAGGTCCAGACGGTGTTGAAAGCAGTGACGTTCCCGGCCATGCCAGACATGAAGGAAGCCATGAGGGCTGTGAAGCCGATTCCGAGCAGGCCGGTGGGCAGGTATTTAGCCAGCAGTGTGGGGATGACCATGTTGTAGTCGGGGGTTCCGTCGGCTGCGGTGGGGAGAAACATGCCGCCGCTTTGCTGGTGCATGGCGATGGCGATCATGCCTGGGAGAATGACAAGGGCGGGGAATAGCATTTTGGGAATGGCGGCGATGAGAGGAGTACGACGAGCGGCGGACATGGAGTCGGCCGCCATAGCTCGTTGTACGACGAGAAAGTCGGTACACCAGTAACCGAAGGAGAGGACGAAACCAAGACCCATGACCATACCGAACCAGCCGATGCCCATCGGGTTTTCGAGGGGTTGGCCGAGATGTGCCCACGACTGGGACCACGTTCCTGCAGCGTAGCCCTGCGAGGTGGCCACGGGGATGAGTTTTTCTTTGAGAGCTGTCCAGCCACCCGCATCTTGGAGGGAGAGATAGACGAGTGGGGCAAACCCCATCACGATCATGAAGAATTGGAGGACTTCGTTGTAGATGGCGGAGGTGAGGCCCCCAAGGAAGATATAAACGAGGACGATCAGCGCGGAGATGGTGATGCAGGTCCAGTAGTTCCAGTGGACGAGAGTTTCGAGCAGTTTGGCGAGGGCGTGTAGGGAGATGCCAGAGGAGAAGATCGTCATGGCGGCAAAGGAGATGGCGTTGAAGCCGCGAGTTTTTTCGTCAAAGCGGAGTTTTAGGTATTCGGGAACGGATCGGGCCTTCGAGCCGTAGTAAAAGGGCATCATAAAGATGGCGAGAAAGACCATGGCAGGAATAGCGCCGACCCAGTAGAAGTGACTGGTCATAAGCCCGTATTTGGCTCCAGAGGCGGCCATGCCGATGACTTCTTGTGCTCCGAGATTGGCGGAGAGGAAGGCGAGACCAGTGACCCAAGCGGGGATGGAGCGGCCTGACTGGAAGAACTCTTTGCTCCCGGTCATCGAGCGTTTCAGGGCAAAGCCAATGCCGAGGACGAAGGCGAAGTAAAGAATCAGGATTCCATAGTCAACCAGGCCGAGGTGAATGGAAGGGATAGGGTTCATCCAGGAAGTTTTTGATCCAAACTCGGGAACCCTGCCTTGAGGAAGAGAAGGCGTCTATCCCTCTTTCGGGGAAAGAAAAAATAGGGCTAATTGAATCGCGCTGAGACGAAGAGTTTACCTTTGAAAATAAAGGCAGCGACTCTGCGGGAGGATGTATTGGGGTTTGAGAGGATGCCATGCTGAGTTTATCCGACCTACGACCCAAAGCAAGTTGTTGTAAATCAAGGGTTTGCGAGGGGGATTTTTGAGTTTTTAAATTGTTGGTTAAGAGGCAGATAGATCAAAGCGGTCCAGATTCATCACCTTGCTCCACGCAGCGGCGAAATCTTTTACGAACTTCTCTTTCGCATCGTCCTGTGCATATACCTCGGCGAGGGCTCGCAGCTCGGAGTTCGAGCCAAAGACGAGATCCACCCGGGTGCCGGTCCATTTGACCTTGCCCGTTTTGCGGTCGTGACCTTCATAGAGGCCGCCGACGGCAGAAGGTTTCCATTCGATATCCATATCCGTGAGATGGACAAAGAAGTCGTTTGTCAGGATGCCGGGTTTGTCGGTGAACACTCCGTGCTTGGTGTGGCCGAAGTTGGTGTCGAGCACACGCATTCCGCCGATCAGGGCGGTCATTTCGGGTGCGGTCAGTTTCATCAACTGGGCACGGTCGACGAGCAACTCTTCCGCTGGGCCTTTGAGTCCCTGACGGGTGTAGTTGCGGAATCCGTCGGCCAGAGGTTCGAGCAACGAGAACGAGGCGACGTCGGTCTGTTCCTGAGAAGCATCGGTCCGACCTGGGGAGAACGGGACCTTGATGTTGTGACCGGCTTTCTTGGCGGCCTCCTCCACGGCGGCGCATCCTGCGAGGACGATCAGATCCGCGGTGGAGACTTTCATGCCACCCGGGGCGGAGGCATTGAACTCGGCTCGGATGGGCTCGATTTTTTGAAAGGCTTGGCAAAGTTCCCTGGGTTCATTCACTTCCCATGCGTTTTGGGGTGCTAGACGAAGGCGTGCTCCGTTCGCGCCGCCACGCAGATCGGAACCGCGGAAGGTGGAGGCCGAAGCCCAAGCGGCTTTAACCCACTGGGTGAGGGGAAGACCGGAGGCGAGGATCTTGGCTTTGAGGGCGGTAATTTCTTTTTCGCCGATCAGCTTGTGGTCGACGGCCGGAACGGGGTCCTGCCAGATGAGAACTTCCTTGGGAACTTCCGAGCCGAGGTAGCGGCAGCGGGGGCCCATGTCGCGGTGGGTCAGTTTGAACCAAGCGCGGGCAAACGAATCGGCAAACAGTTCGGGATTTTTGTGGTACCGATGGGAGATGGGACCGTAGATCGGATCCATGCGGAGAGCCAAGTCGGCGGTGGTCATCATTGGACGATGCTTTTTCGAAGGATCGTGGGCATCGGGAATCATATCTTTTTCCTGAACGTCCTTGGCCAGCCATTGCCAAGCCCCGGCTGGGCTTTTTACCAGTTCCCATTCGTAGCCAAGAAGTGTGTTGAAGTAGCCCATGTCCCATTTCGTGGGGTTGGGTTTCCAGGCGCCCTCAATTCCGCTGCTGGTGGTATCGACTCCGACACCCGTGCGAAGTTTATTTTTCCAGCCCAGACCCATTTCTTCCATGGGGGCGCCTTCGGGTTCGCGACCGACGAGTTTGGGGTCGCCTGCTCCGTGACATTTTCCAAAGGTGTGACCGCCTGCCACGAGAGCCACCGTTTCTTCGTCGTTCATGGCCATGCGGGCAAAGGTTTCGCGGATATCGCGACCGGACGCGACGGGATCGGGCTTTCCGTTCGGGCCTTCGGGGTTCACATAGATCAGACCCATCTGGACTGCGCCGAGGGGCTGTTCCAGTTCCCGATCGCCGGTGTAGCGCTTGTCACCTAGCCATTCGGTTTCGGAGCCCCAGTAGATATCGTCTTCCGGTTCCCAGATGTCTTCGCGTCCGCCACCGAAGCCGAAGGTTTTGAAACCCATCGATTCGAGGGCGGCATTACCTGCGAGGATGAAGAGATCGGCCCAAGAGAGTTGGTTGCCGTACTTTTTCTTGATGGGCCATAGGAGGCGACGGGCTTTGTCCAAGTTCACGTTATCGGGCCAACTGTTGAGGGGGGCGAAGCGTTGGTTGCCGGTTCCGGCTCCTCCGCGGCCGTCGAACGTGCGGTAAGTGCCGGCACTGTGCCAAGCCATCCGAATGAAGAAAGGGCCGTAGTGTCCCCAATCAGCGGGCCACCAGGGTTTGGAGTCGGTCATGAGCGCGTAGAGATCCTTCTTTACGGTCGAGAGGTTGAGTTTTTTGAATGCCTCGGCGTAGTTGAAGCTCTTGTCCATCGGGTTGGACAAGTCCGAATGGAGACGCAGGATTTTGAGATTGAGGCGATTCGGCCACCAGGAGTCGTTCGATGGGGCGACGGGTTCGGTTCGGGCTCCGGTGCTACCGATGAAAGGACATTTGGATGAGGTGGACATAGTGTTTTCTCCTTACTTTTCTGAGGTCAGGAAACTATTGAAATCCAGCCTGAAAAAGTTCAGTAAAAGTATATTGGACTAGAGTAAAATCAAATTCAAACAGGATGATTGTTGCCAGACCCTGCGGGTCAAGGCCGCTGGGAAATGTAGGGGGTTTTGTCGTGGCTGGGGTGACTAGATAAAATATCCAGGGTTCGGAGATAGGTATGAAGTCCGGCATCCTGGATCGGAAGGACGTGGGCGTCTTCACCCGATTCATTGTGGTGGGAGTGCCAGTAACCTGCGGGGGTAATGAACGAGGCCCCGGATTTCCAGTTTTCCCGGCGACCGTTCTTGATCATGCCGGTTCCGTTTTTCTCTCCACGAAACTAGGAAAGATATTTATCGGATGTAGGTTTTGTAGATGCGGTTGATGGTCTTTTTCGAAAGTGGTTGGCTCTCTTCAGGAGGAATCATCAGTTCGAGGTAGGAGGCGCCAGAATGATTCCGGGCGGCTTCGAGTGCGGACTCAAATTCCGCCACAGTTTCCACCTTGGTGCAGAACCAGTCGCGACAACCCATAGCGGCGGGCAGGGTATGATAATCCCATCCGGCCAAAGAATCGTAAATATGGCCGGTTTGGCTGAGGATATCTTCGATGCCATAGAGGCCGTTGTTGAGAACAATGATGATTGGGTTGATGCCGTAGCGGCCCATGACCCCGATTTCCGTCGCGGTCAACTGATGGGAACCGTCGCCGGTCACTAAGATTGTCCGACGCTTGGGTTCGGCGAGTGCAACTCCGAGGGTGGTGGGGGTTGCCCAACCGATCGAACCCCACAGAAGCTGGGATTCATATCCCACGTTTTCAGGCAACCAGATCTTGCCCAGATGAAAGGTGCAACTTCCGGTTTCCGCAACGAGGGTATCTCCGGAACGCAGGAACCGCTGCAAGCGGGGATAGAAGGAGTCGGACCCGATATGGTCATGGCCCGAACCGCTCATCGGGAGGAGCTTGGGCTGTGACCGACGGACGGTTTTGGCCCGGGGGGCTGAGCGGGCAAGGGCGCGAAGAACATCGTGCATTTGGACAGAGGTAAAGGTCTGACTGCCGATCTCCACATAATCCGGTCCGATGGTGATCATCGGGACTTTTTCGAGGCGATCGGTCCAGAGTCCGGTGTTCAGATCTTCCCGTATCATTCCGCCGATATTGAGAAGGAGGTCGGAGCTTTCCACTGAGGAGGCCACGGAGGTTGGGAAAGAAGCTTTTCCACCGTAGATCCCGATATACTGCGGATGGGATTCATCTAGAAGGCCTTTGTCCATTTGCGTCAGGGCAAACGGCAGGTGAGTGCGCTTGAGGAAGGAAAGAAGGTCTGCTTTTGCGTTATAACGCCCGACATGGAAGGTGGGGAGAACCACTGTCCGGCGGGCTTTTTTCATTCGGGCTAGAATGGCTTGGACGGCAGCGCGGAGTTCCGTTGGGTTACTACGTCCACGCGAGATGGAGGTTAGTCGGGTTCCTTTGATCGGAGTTCCACGAACCGGCATTTTTGCGAAATCCTCTGGGATGAGCATGTAGGCAGGTTGGCTGAGGCGGAAGGCCTCGCGGATCAATCGTTCCAGTTCGGAAACGACGTTGTCTGGTGTGATGTGGGCACTGACGCAAGCCGTGGCGGCGGAGATGTCGAAAAAATTATTGTATGTTCCGTCTCCGAGGGTGTGATGGGTCACCATCCGACGGCGCTGAATGCGTGTGCTGGGAGCCCCGACTACATGAAAAATAGGAACGCGATGGGCTTTCGCGCCCATTACGCCGTTGACGGCACTGAGTTCGCCTACCGCGTAGGTAGTGGTGAGGATGGCGGCACCACGGCGACGAGCGTACCCATCTGCGGCATAGGCAGCGTTCAGTTCGTTCGAACAAAGCACCCACGACAATTTGTCGGATGCTTCGATCGCATCATCGATGGGAAAGGAGTAGTCGCCCGGAACTCCGAAGGCTCGGTCGATGCCGAGATCGGCGAGGCGGCGGATGACATATTCAACAACGGTAAGATTTTTAGACATTCCAGAATTCTGCCGATTGCAAGTGAGCGGGGCAACTTTTCGTTCGTTATCACCGGGGGCCGGTTTGGGCGGGGGGGGTAGTCAGGATTGAGGCTGGAAGAAAAGGTCTCTTTCGCTACGATGAAAAGTTCATGATCGGCTGGGTTTTAAAGAAAATTTTGGGTACGCAGAACCAGCGGGAGGTTCGGCGTCTGACTCCTTTGGTCGGGGAGATCAACCGGCATGAGGAAGCTCTGCGAGCATTATCGTTTGATGAGCTCCGAGGAAAAACAGTGGCGTTTCGAGATCGTTTGTCGAAAGGAGAGTCCTTGGACCAGCTGTTACCTGAGGCGTTCGCGGTGGTGAAGAACTGCTGCCGTCGCTTCACCGAGGAAAAGAGACGGATTCGGGTGCGCGGACAGGAGATTTTGTGGGAGATGATCCCGTTTGATGTGCAGTTGATCGGTGGAATGGTTCTGCATTCGGGGCGGATTGCGGAGATGGCGACGGGAGAAGGTAAAACGTTAGTGGCCACGTTGCCGACCTATCTGAATGCACTTTCGGGCAAGGGAGTGCACATCGTGACCGTAAACGATTATCTGGCGGCTCGGGATGCGGACTGGATGGGCGAGGTGTATCGGGAGTTGGGGTTAACGGTGGGCTGTTTGCAGCATGGGCAGACACAGTCGGAGCGAAGGGCGCAGTATGCTTGCGATATCACGTATGGAACGAGCTCGGAGTTCGGATTTGATTATTTGCGAGATAACGGAATGGCGACTACGCCAGAGGATCAGGTTCAGCGTGGGCACTTTTATTCGATCATCGACGAGGTGGATAGCATCTTGATCGACGAGGCAAGGACACCGCTGATCATTTCAGGCCCGGTTACCGTTTCGACCCACCAGTTTGATAAGTACAAGTCGATCATTGAGGGGTTGGTGAGAAAGCAGAACACCTTGTGTACGGATTGGGCGAATCAGGCGAAGGAGAGGATTGAGAAGGGGGATCTGCAGGGAGCAGGGCGGTTGTTGTACAAGGTGAAGCTGGGGTCGCCGCGAAATAAACTGCTTTTGAAGTTTCAGGAGGATCCAGGCACGAGGCGAGCGGTAGACGATGCGGAGCTGGAGATGTATCAGGACACAAGGCGGACCGAGTTATATAAGACGAAGGAGGAGATGTACTTTTCGATCGACGAGAGGAACAGTGAGGCAGACTTATCGCAGATGGGGCGAACATTTCTTAACCCCAACGATCCAAACTTTTTCTCTGTACCGGATCTGATCACGACCAATCATGATATCGATTCGAACGCAGGGCTTTCTCCAGAGGAGAAGTTAAAGGCAAAGGCAGGCGCACAGGCAGATTATGAGGAGGCAAGCCAGAGGATTCATAACATTAGTCAGCTTTTGCGTGCGTACTGTGTGTTTGAGAGGGATGTGCACTATGTGGTTCAGGAGAACAAGGTGGTCATTGTGGATGAGTACACGGGGCGATTGATGCCAGGGCGCCGATGGAGCGATGGATTACATCAAGCAGTGGAAGCCAGAGAGGGAGTTCAGATTGATCGGGAGACGCAGACATTGGCAACGATCACCATCCAGAACTATTTCCGTCTGTATGAGAAGTTGGCCGGGATGACGGGAACGGCTGAGACGGAGGCGAATGAGTTTAAAGATATTTACCGGCTGGGCGTGGTGGTGATTCCGACGAATCGGGACTGTATCCGAAAGGATGCGGATGATCTGATCTTTAAAACTCGGCGCGAGAAGCTGAATGCTTTGATCGAGGAGATCAAAAAGAGGAATGCAGCGGGTCAGCCGATGTTGGTGGGAACGGCTTCAGTAGAATCCTCCGAGATCATTAGTCGGATGCTAAGGCGGGAAAATATTCCCCACAGCGTGTTGAATGCGAAGCAGCATCAGTTGGAGGCGGAAATTGTGGCGCGAGCGGGCGAGCGTGGGGCGGTGATGATTGCGACGAACATGGCGGGAAGAGGGACGGACATTAAGCTTTCACCGGGTGTGGCGGAGTTGGGCGGGTTGCATGTGGTGGGGACGGAGCGGCATGAGTCGAGGCGGATTGATCGTCAGTTGCGGGGTCGTTGCGCTCGGCAGGGTGATCCGGGGTCGAGCCAGTTCTTTATTTCTTTTGAAGATGATTTGATGAGGAACTTCGGGGATTCGAGAAAGATTGCGGGTTTGATGACGAAGTTGGGGATGGAGGAGAACGAGGGGTTACAGCATCCGTGGCTGAATCGGTCTGTGGAGACGGCTCAAAAGCGTGTCGAGGGAAGAAACTATCAGGTTCGAAAGCACACCTTGCAGTATGACGATGTGATGAATCAGCAGAGGACGGTCATTTATGCCTGGCGTTCCGATATGTTGAATTCGACTGATCCGCGGCCTGAGGTCTTTGAGACTGTAGACGAGAGAATAACATCGGAGGTTGAGGCGAGGGCAGGGACAGATCCTGTGGATCTGGATGGGTTAGTGCACTGGGCGAATTCGGCCATGCCCGTAGGTTTGCAAAAGCAGGATTTTCAGAAGGCAGGTGGAAAAGAGGAGTGGGCCAAACTTTTGAAGGCGAAGGTAAGGGATGCGTATGAGGTGAAGGTGAAGTTTGAGAATCCTGAAGCAGTGAAGGCGTTGGAGAGATTTGTGGTTTTGGGGGCGATTGATCGGTTATGGCAGGAGCAT
>JBBAWA010000045.1:0-11921 GCA_040397425.1 Methylacidiphilales bacterium | reverse complement strand
GGCCACTTTCTTATTGGGCGAACCGCCTGGGAGAGTCTTCGTTTAGACAAAGTCGTTTATCTTCCATGCGCCCATTCGCCACTCAAGTCGTTTCAACCAAAAGCTAGTCCAAAAGAGCGTTTAAACTGGTTAAAGAAAGGCATTTTAGGTGAGAAGTGGGCTCAGGTTTCTGATTGGGAAATAAAACGTACTGGAGTTTCCTACTCTGTGGATACGGCTGCTTACTGGAAAAGGCAGGTTCCCAATGGAGACCTCTTCTGGATTATGGGTTCAGACCAGTGGCGTGTGCTTCCTCAGTGGAAGGACTTTCGTCGATTGGCTCGCTGGGTTCATTTCTTGGTTTTTCCAAGACCTGAAACTCCAAAACCGAGGCGTGGAATTCACATGACAATTTTGCCCGTTCGATTTGATGTCTCATCGACTGAAATTAGGCAAAGAGTTATGAGGGGACTCTCGATTCGAGGATTGGTTTTAGAAGGTTTGGAGAAGTCTATATCGGAAAGTCGTTCCTACCGATGATTCCCGAGGGTTTAGAATTGGCTAAGCTTGCCTCAAGTTTGGCGCTCAATAAAAAGGCAATCGATCCTGTTGTCCTCGATCTTCGCAAGGTGGGCGGCCCCTCGGATTTCTTTGTAATTGTTTCTGCAGAAAATGAGCCTCAGATAAAAGCCATCGCAGGTGAGATTGAGCGTGGGGTGGAGAGTGCGGGTCGTAGGGTGTTCCGTTCTAGTGGGCAGGCTGCGAGCCAGTGGATGATTTTGGACTATGGGGACGTTCTGGTGCACATCATGCACTCTGCCCGCCGTAACTTTTACCGACTAGAAAGCCTTTGGGGTGATGCGGAGAGAGTGAACATATAGATCAACTGAGCAAGATGCTCGAGTCGTCACATCTCCTCAAGGGTCGATATTCCAAGAAGATTTAGCCCGTTTCGCAGAACGTCTCCTGTTAGTCCTGTTAACGTGAGTCGGGACTCCTGTAATTCTTTAGTCTTAGCCTGGAGGACAGGGCAGTTTTCAAAAAACCGATGGAATAGACCCGCTGTTTCAAAGAGGTACCCGCAAAGGTGGTGGGGTTTGCGATCCGATGCAGCAAGTTCAATAACATCACTAAAACGGAGTAAGTGTCGTGAAAGTTCCTCCTCTGCGGGTTCTTCAAGATGAATCTTGTGGGAAGGGGGTGTATTCAACCCAGCTTTTCTCAAAATTGAACGAGATCGTACATAGGCGTTTAAAATATACGGCGCAGTGTTTCCATCAAAAGCCAGTAGCTTTTCCCAGGTAAAAACATAGTCGAGATTACGTCCTGGCATCTGGTCTGCATATTTGAGGCTGGCAATACCAAGGAGTTCGGATTTTATCTCAAGTGACTTTTCGTCAAGGTCCGGACGTTTCTCTAAAAGGATCTTCTTTGCGCGCTCCTTGGCCTCATTCAATAGATCGACCAATTTAATAGGTGAGCCATCCCGGCTTTTGAGTGGCTTTCGGTCGGGTCCAAGAATGGAGCCGAACCAAACATGCTCTAGAGGGACAGTTTTGTCCCATCGAATGGCAGTATCGAAAAGCCATTGAAAATGAAGTTGTTGCCGGCCATCGGTCACATAAATAACTCGGTCTGCGTGAAGATCAGCGATGCGTGATTGCAGGGCAGCCAGATCGGTCGTTCCGTAAAGAAAAGCCCCATCTGATTTGCGTATCAAAAAGGGTTCCTCTGATATCTTTGGATTTTTAACCACGACGGCGCCTTGGCTCACTTCAGCAATTCCTTTTTGAAGCAACTCTTCCACTACAGTCGAAAGTTGCGATTGATATGAGCTTTCCCCTTTTTCGAGATCAAAAGTTACCCCTAATCGTCGATAGATTTCTTGAAAGTGTTCTGAGGACCTTTGGCAAAAGTGTTTCCAATCCTGTGTTCGCTCCGGTTCGCCCCCCTGAAGTGCGGCAAGTTCTGCTCGTGCTAATTCCATCTTGGCTGGATCAGCCTCTGACTCCTCGTGTCCTTTCTTATAAAATTCCTCTAGTTGCTCAATCGAGCGGGATGGATCCAGGGGCGGTCTACCTGCCTTACGATAGGCAAGAAGGAGTTTGCCAAATTGTGTCCCCCAGTCACCCAGATGGTTGATTCGAATCACCTTATGCCCACATCGGGTAAGAAGCCGTGATAGGGTATCACCCAGAAGGGTTGAACGAATGTGCCCTACATGCATGGCTTTCGCGATATTTGGAGAGCTGAAGTCTATGACAATCGTTTCTGGCTTTCTTGATTTAGAAACCCCAAGGGAATGGTCTTTCCTTAATTCCTCTACTGCTTGGGCCACAGCAGTAGGCAGGACTTTGTAATTCACAAATCCGCTTCCTGCTACTTCCGGGGTTTCCCAATTTGGCGGAGGGGCACACTCTTTGGCCAAACGGGAGGCGATCTCTCGGGGGTTTTCCCCTACCTGTTTTGCCGCGACCATTGGCAGATGAGTTTGAAAGTGTCCGTGTCGAGGATCCGCACAAGGCCGAACCCATGGTCCTGAGCCGATCTGGGGAAAGTTAGCTTGCGCCCAGGTTTGAATACGGGCTTCGAGTTCAGCGCGAAGGGACATTATGGGGTTTGAAGAAGTGCTAAGATTTCGGGTATCCCTGCAGCTTGTAGAAGCTTCGACTTGATGCCCCGGCGATTAAAGAATTTTGCCACGGTTGCCAGCGTCTGAAGATGTAGCTGAGTTTGGTCTGGAGGGGTAAGAATCAGAAAAAAAAGATTCACTAATTTGCCGTCTACGGCCTCGCAATCGATGCCCTGGAGACTTCGAGCGAGCAAAAAACAGGGTTTTGTTAGTTTGGGTATCGTGGCATGAGGAAGGGCAAACCCTCCCCCCATCGCGGTAGTCATTTTAGCTTCTCTGGCCAGTAGGCACTCCAAGCAGGTTGCCATGATATCTTTCTTGATAAATGCATTATCAGCAAGGGTTTGCAGCATTAAATGATAGGCTGAATTCCTGTCTTTGGAAGAGAGGTCTGCGATCAGGTTTGATTCGTCTATAAGTTCGGAAACAAGCACGGGGCAAGTGTTTTAGGCGGAATGAGGTAGGTAGCGCAAGAGCAGGCCTGTGACCCAGTGGGCAATGGAGGTGTAAGTCCATGCCCAATCGCTTCCTAGGTGAAGCAAGGTATCGCCTAAAGGGGAGGGTCGAAACGTTGACCAGAGTAGCCCTCCAATGAGGAGGGTATTTCCAAGAAGAATCAAGGTCAGGGAGAAAACTCTCCCGTAGATTAGGAAGTCGGGTTGACGAGTCGGAAAAAGGTCGAACGTGAAGGCGTAGTGGTACCCCCAAATGGCCCCCCAAAGTCCCAAGACGGGAAGGGGAAACTGTTGTAATTCCGGCCAAATCCGGGTTCCTGCAAGCCACAGAATTCCCGCGATCATTGGATAAAAAGGAAAAATATAGGGTGCCAGGCTGATCCATGGGGAGACGCGATCGGAGAGGACTTTGCCACCCTTGGAGCTTGATTGGAGGGAGTGAACCTTCCCACCACTCATCCAGACGGCGAGAGCGTGAGTGAGTTCGTGTCCTAAGACATAAATCCCACGAGGCCGAGGAAGGGCAAAAAATGCAACGCACGCGAGAATGAAACCCACGCTAAAAACCACGACACCAGCCCAAGGGAAGCCTGGTGTCTGTGTTATGTTCCTAAAGAGTTTTCCGAAGAAGAGCAGGGTAGCGACCAGTCCTGGCCAAAGGATCAGGGCGAAGCCTAGGCGGAGAAAGTTCATGGATTGACGCGGGGGAGGGGTTTCGGGCATTCTTTTGCCTTATGGCCAATACTGCTTCTGCTGCAAAACAAGCCCGTGGGGCTTTGCGTCGTCGTTCTGTGAACCGTCTTCTTCTTGATCATGCGCGTCTGGCTCAAAAGAAAGTTGTGGCTCTCATCTCCGCAGGAAAAAAGGAAGAGGCGGCCAAGCTCTTTCCAGAACTTCAGCGTCGCCTCGATCGCGCCGCAAAAGGTAAGGCCATCCATCATAACCGGTCTGCTCGCATTAAATCTCGGATCGCTCACAAACTCCGATAGCCTCAATCAGCACCGCTCTTGAGGCGAGCGGATTGAATCCACGCTTCACTCCCAAAGTAACTTTTTGCTAGGGAGACAACACGATCCACCTCTTTCTGGGTATGCCATAAACCGAATACAGTGGATCCGCTTCCACTCATTCGCGCTGCAAGAACGCCAGATTGTTTTTGTAACCACTCCCGAGCGGAACGAATCCAGATAAATTTCTTTTCGACAGGGGCCTCCAGGTCATTACGGGGATAAAGGGTTAACTTGGAACCGTCCCCCCGAGTGAGGTGAAGAGGTGGGCCTTCGGGACTTGGGATGGGCGTCTTGGCGTATGCCGCGTAAGCAGCGGCAGTTGGGGATGGAAAACCAGGATGAATTAGGATTGCCCAAGGAAGATCTTTTAGGTGCACAGGCTGGATAATTTCCCCGCGACCCGTTGCATGAGCGGCATAGGATTGGAGAAAAAAGGGAACATCGCTTCCTAATTCACTCCCAATGCGAGATAGCTCCTCATCTGAACACGCAATCGACCAAAGCCTTCGTAAAAGCAGGAGTGTGGAAGCCGCGTCACTGCTTCCGCCTCCTAGTCCTGCCCCTTGAGGAATCGCCTTTTTAAGGTGCAAACGAACCCCGAGACCCTTTGCCGCTTGCTTTTGAAGTAATTGAGCCGCCCGAAGTACGAGATTGTCACTCCCATGAGAGAGTTTGGAGTCGCCCTCGACAACGAGTGTGCATTGTCCGTCACTTGTGACCTCCGCGTCCAAAGTGTCAAAGAGATCAACCCTGATAAAAAATGTGTCAATCGGGTGAAAGCCGTCAGGTCTACGGTGACCCAATCGAAGGTCTAGATTGATTTTGGCATAGGCACGAGTTGTCATGAAGGAAGATTCCCGATTAGATGGTAAAGGTGAAATCGGACCAAATCATTCTCGCTCTTGATGTGGATTCTGCAGACGAGGCGTTGGGTTGGGCTAAACGATTTAGGGGTAAGGTGGGCACATTTAAGGTCGGCCTGCAGCTTTTTCTTAGGGCAGGGGAAGAGGTTCTTACGGGACTGCAACGATTGGAGGTCCCAATCTTTTTGGATCTAAAATTCCATGATATACCCAAAACCGTAGGGCAGGCTGTACGGGCGGTAGCGATCTGGAAGCCTCTTTTCCTTACCATCCATGCTTCGGGTGGAAAGGATATGATGGAGGCTGCTGTGTCCTTTGCCCCAAAGGAGACTCGAGTTCTTGGAGTTACTCTTTTAACCAGTTTAAGCGAGAAAGCTGCTCGTGCTTGCGGATGGGGAGGGGGAGTCGAAGCTACGGTCGAGCAACTTTCAGATTTGGCGAAGGAGTCGGGTTTAGCTGGGGTAGTTTGCAGTCCCCATGAGGCAAAAAAAGCGAGATTCTCTTGGGGCGCGAAAGCGGAAATTGTGACCCCAGGAGTTCGGTTGCCAGGCGCGCAAGTAGATGACCAAGCGCGCTCCAAGTCACCTTTCGAAGCAATCGAAGATGGGGCAAGCCGAATTGTGATAGGCCGCCCGATTTTAAACAGCGCTGATCCCGAAGCCGTCTTGGAATCGATCCTTTCCGACTCTGTTTGAATCGTTCTGCTTGTCGGAAGTGGCCTCACATGGAAAATCGGGGGCCAAGATAGAGCCCTCGGGCTACTGGATCGTTGATAAGGAACTCTGCATCTCCTTCACTTTCGACTTTGCCTTCACAAATAAGGTAAGCCCTACTCACAATCGATAATGTCTCCCGAACGTTGTGATCGGTAATCAGGACGGCAATTCCTTTGCGACGCATTGTTAGAATAATCTGTTGAATATCGTAAACAGCCAGTGGATCCACTCCGCTGAAGGGCTCGTCCAATAGAAGAACACTTGGACGTGTGACAAGACAGCGGGCGATCGCTAATCGGCGTTTTTCACCACCCGACAGTTGGATCGCATGGCTTTTGATTAGCGCGTCTAAACCAAGTTCAACCAGAAGTTCGTGACAACGCTCTTTGCGCTCCTGATCGGTAATGGGAAGTGTCTCCAGAATTGCCATTAGGTTCTCTTCCACAGTAAGGCGACGGAAGATTGATTCTTCCTGCGGAAGATATCCAATTCCTCTACGGGCCCTGCGGTACATCGGCATTCCTGTTACATCCTCGCCAGAAAACTGAATCGTCCCAGCGGTAGGTCGGACAAGCCCCACTAACATATAGAAGCTGGTGGTCTTTCCTGCTCCATTTGGACCGAGAAGTCCTACAACTTCACCGGCATGAATATTGAGATTCACTCCATTGACGACATTCCGCTCGCCGTACCTCTTGACTAAGCCTTCGCAGGAAAGGATCGGTTCTCCTTGTGGAGGAGGTGTCGACTGAGGAGGGGTGCTCAGGGTGTCTTCTGAAGCATGACCCGGCTTGCTCCCTCCGTAGTCATTTTGTCCTCTTCCGGGAAGAGAATGATCTTATCAGCAAACACTGTCTTATCCTTCGATATGACTTTTGGCTGACGAGCCACCTTAAGTAGGGTCAGCTTTTTTTCTGTAATATCGTAGAGCGCTTTTTCGCTCGAGGTCTCAGAGGAGCCATCCTTGCGCTTGATAACAACATCCTCTCGTGCCTCAAGAGATTCAACCGCATCGTTATCCGCAAAGAAGACCGTCATCTCTTTTGCCGTCATTGTAAAACGAGGTTCCTCGACTTTTACATTTCCGCGAAAAATTCCCTGCTTTTTACCCAGCTTTTTACCCAGATTAAGGTCAAGCGAATCACTCTCAATGACTGTAGAGCCTGTTGGAGACGAAGGAGCTCCCGTGGCAGGAGAAGGGTTGTCTTGGGCTAGAACCGGAAGCACGCACATTAGGATGGAGGTTAATAAAATCTTCATGGGTTTGAATTAGAGAGTACGACTCTTACACGATTATATAGGGTTCCGCTTGAATCAGCCACATTCCAGTCGATTCCGTTCGAGGAGATCATGAGGGTCGGGCGTTTGACGAGAATGCCACTGTCAGTGGTCAGCCGATTTTCTTTTCGCCAAAAGTCACTTCGTGTGGCGGTAATGGTTGTCTCAACTTTTCCATCGGAGTTAAAAAGCTCGACGTTTAGGTCTTCGATTTTGAGCTGATTTGGACTTACAACGGTAGCTCGTTTCCCATTCACCATGGCGGTTTTTTTGCCGCTTGCGTCAGCCTGGGGAAGGGCAAAATTCTGAATCACTGATCCGATAGGAAACTCGGGGCCATTCCCAGCTACGGCTTGATAAACTGCAAATATGCAAAGAAAGGGTAGGAAGGCTTTAGGATACGGCATAAAGGATCCGATTGATTTGCTGGAAAAGGGGACGTGCTTGCGAAAGAGGAAGCATACTTTCTTTATCCGAAAGCGCCTTTTTTGGATTTGGATGAACCTCAATAAAGAGTCCGTCGATTCCTACTGCTACTGCAGCCCGTGCGAGGGCCGGAATAAACTGTGCTTCGCCTTTTGTCACTTGTCCCCCCGATGGCTTTTGGACTGAGTGGGTAGCATCAAAAATGACCTTATGACCCTGTTTGCGCATGGTGACTAATCCCCGCATGTCTACAACCAGATCTCCGTGCCCAAAGGTGGTCCCTCGTTCCGTGATCCAAGCATTTCGACAACCCCCACGACGAAGTTTTTCCATTACGGCTGAAACAGCCTGTGGAGCGAGAAATTGCCCCTTTTTAACGCTCACTGCTTTTCCTGTCTTTGCAGCAGCAAGGAGAAGATCGGTTTGCCGGCATAGGAATGCGGGAATCTGCAGAATATCCACAACTTTACCTGCGGCCTTGGCCTCTTGTGTGGTATGGACATCCGTGAGAACGGGAACTTTGAGAATCTTTTTCAAGGCAGCTAGTTCCTTTAAGCCTTTTGCATATCCTGGACCTCGAGGCGAGGAAAGGGAGGTGCGATTTGCTTTGTCGTAGCTGGCTTTAAAGACGTAATCCCATCCCAAAGAGTGAGCCAAATCTCGCAAGGTTTTCCCAATCAAGAGAGATGTTTTGCGTGATTCCAGCACACAAGGTCCGCCGATAAGGAGAAATTTATTTCTTTTGAGCATGGTGTTGCGCTGCTTGGGCAAAGCCGCGGAAGAGGGGATGGGGGACATCTGGTTTGGAGCGAAACTCTGGATGGAACTGGCATGCCACAAACCAAGGATGGTCTGGGATCTCGATTATCTCAACTAAATCTCCCTTCGGGTGCACTCCACTGATTCTCAGCCCAGACTTTTCTAGGGCGGCCCGATAGGCATTGTTAAATTCAAAGCGATGGCGATGTCTTTCCTGAATCTCGGACCCTGCATACGCCTTTTGAGCTGTCGATCCAGGGGATAGTTGGCAGAGATAACTTCCCAGCCTCATCGTTCCTCCTTTAGCCCCATTTCTATCTTGGCCGGGAAGAAGCGAAATAACTGCTTCTTTCTCATTCGGCTCAAATTCGGAGCTGTGGGCTTTTTTTAAACCGGCAACGCTTCGAGCGAATTCGATCACAGCGACTTGCATTCCGAGGCAGAGGCCAAGATAGGGGATTTTATTTTCCCGAGCGTACTTGGCGGAGGCAATTTTCCCTTCGATCCCACGTTCCCCAAATCCCCCAGGGACAAGAACTCCATCGACTCCCGCCAAGAATGCATCCGGCCCCTGCTTTTCAATTTCCTCAGCGTCCACTTTCACTAAATCTACTCCAACGTCTTCACCAGAAGCCGCATGAAAAAGGGCTTCTGTGACGCTTTTGTAGGCATCTGGCACGCCAAGATATTTCCCAACCATTGCGATTCGTGCGCGGTGTTTGGGTGCGATCATTCGCCCGACCATTTTTTCCCATTCCCGTAGATCCGCAGGGGGTGCTTTGATTCCTAAATGGGTAAGAACAAGTTCATCGAGTCGCTCGCGATGAAGCATTAAGGGAACCTCGTAGATCGTGTGTTTAACATCCTGTTCCTCGATCACTGCTTCGACAGAGACATTGCAAAAGTTCGATATTTTTTGCCTCGTCTCTTTGTCTACAGGATGTTCGCTTCTGCAAACAAGAATCTGGGGCTGAATTCCGATTTCTCGTAATTTAGCCACGCTTTGTTGAGTTGGCTTCGATTTAAGCTCACCCGCAGCTTTAATAAACGGGACAAGCGTGACGTGGATAAATAGGCAGTGATTCGGACCAGTTTCGAGCGAGAACTGTCGCAGCGCCTCAAGAAAGGGAAGGCCCTCAATATCTCCAGTCGTTCCTCCGATTTCAGTAATGAGGATGTCGCAATTCTCATGTTGGCCCATGTGTCGCAGGCGATTCTTAATTTCGTCGGTTACGTGGGGGATGACCTGAACTGTTTTTCCTAGATAGTCGCCCCTTCGCTCTTTCCGGAGGACCTCTTCATAAACTTGTCCTGCCGTGAGATTGTGACGACGGGTTAAGTGACAAGATGTGAACCTCTCATAGTGCCCTAGGTCTAGATCGGTCTCTGCACCATCTTCGAGGACATAAACCTCGCCGTGTTGGTATGGGCTCATCGTGCCCGGGTCAACATTCAGATAGGGATCAAATTTCATCAGACCAACCTTAAGGCCGCGTCGTTCGAGAATTGTTCCTAAGGCTGCGGCAGTAAGGCCCTTGCCCAAGGAGCTAATCACACCACCCGTGATAAATATATATTTCATTTGGAGATAGTTATGGCGCGGTCTGCCAGGGCTCGTTCCGCGCGTGGCACGTCCCCCGGCGTGTCCACACCAATGGATTTGAAGTTAAGGGTCAGCACTTGAATCGCAATCCCGTTCTCTAGGGCTCGTAACTGCTCAAGCCGCTCTCTTTTTTCGCCCTCCGATGGCGCGAGTTTTACCAAGCGTTGGAGAGTCTCGGGAGTGTACACATAAAGACCGACGTGCTGATGGCTCCACTGCTTTATCTTATTCTCATCAGCAATGCGGCAAAATCCCAAGGCCTTGCCATTTGAGTCGATTGATACCTTCACGATATCAGCCTGATGAAGTTCTTCCTGATTGCACAAGGGGGTGGCAATCGTGGCCATTCCATACTCAGGTCGAAGACCTGTAACGATCTCATCTAGAATGGGACCTCGGATTAGGGGCTCGTCGCCTTGAAGATTGATGAACCAGTCCGCTTTTTCTTTTAAAGTAACCTCTGCAACCCGATCTGTTCCAGAAATATGGTCCGTGCGGGTCATTACAACTTCCGCTCCGAAAGTACGTGCCACTTTAGAAATGGATTCGTCATCGGTCGCTACAATCACCTTGGAAATTAAGGTGGACTCTTTCGCTCCTTCCCATACCCACTGAATGAGAGGCTTACCTAAAATAGGTGCGAGAGGCTTGTTCGGAAAGCGTGTGGAAGCCTTGCGGGCAGGTATCACTGCGATAACGCGTGGCGTTTTCATTTGTGTTTTGAGGCCTGTCCAAGAACCCAATCCTTGGCTTTGGGCCAATCTGGAGCCACATAGGTGGCAAGTCGGCTTGCCTCTTTTATTTCATCCTTGGGTACGCGAAGGCTGAGTAAGACAGTTTGGCAGCCCGCTGAGTTTCCCGACTGAATATCACATAAACGGTTTCCGATCATAAAAGATCTCTTTAAGTCGATCTGTAGATCTAAAGCGGCTTGTTGAATCATCTTTGGTGAGGGTTTGCGTCGATCGTCGTAAGGATCGCCTGGGACTGCAAAACAGTGTTCGTATGTGGCAAAGATGTTTTTCCCGCCTAGGAGCTCCTCCATCTTGGCGTCGACCGAGCGGACCTGCTCTTTTGTAATTAGACCACGGCCCACGCCCGATTGATTTGAAATGACAACCAGTAGGAAGTTTGTGCCTCGAAGATCCGCAATTGCTGATGAAGCCCCAGGCATCAGCGTAACCAGCTTTGGGTCCCCTAAGTAGGGGACGTTTTCGATTAACGTATCGTCGCGATCAAGGAATACGGCGTATTTACCCATGATGTCGGGCGGCATCGATGAGTTCTGCTGGTGTGACGGTAGCTGTGCCAAGCTTGCCGACAACAATTCCAGCGCCCAAATTGGCGAGTTCGGCCGTGATATGGCCTGGCAATCCCGTTGCGAGTCCAGCAGCAAGAAGGGAGATCACAGTATCGCCTGCGCCTGACACGTCATAAACCTCCCGAGCACGGCTTGGGATCCGCAGAGGAGCGTGGTGGGGTCGAAACAGAATCATTCCATGTTCCCCCAAGGTGAGAAGTAGGTACCGGCAGGACCATCGGAGCATGAGCTCTTCTCCTGCATCGATCCAATCTTGGGGACGGTTCGAGTCGGGTTGACCCAGTGCTCCAAAAGCTTCAACACGGTTTGGTTTAACAAGTGTGGCCCCATTCCAATCTAAAGGATTGTGAATATTGGGATCCACAGCCGTTGGAATTCCTCTTTTTTGTGCTGCGAGAAGTAGGGTGTTGACGAATGTCTGATCAAATAGTCCCTTTCCATAATCCTCCAGAACAACGGCATGACAGCGAGGGAGGACGTGGAGTGCTTTTTGCAAAACAGCATCTCGCTCTTTTTCGGTCAGGTGAGTGGGTTCCTCTCGGTCAACTCTCACGACCTGCTGTTGTCGTGCAAGAATCCGTGTTTTTAAAATGGTAGGAAACTTATTAGATCGGCAGATCCCGGAAGTTCCAATTTTTCCATGTCGTAGTAGACCCAAAAGTCGCTGACCTGCGACATCTTGTCCGATTCCGCCACTTAATTCGGCATGAATTCCTAGTGCAGCAAGATTGCGTGCAACGTTCGCGGCACCGCCAGGGTAGGCCTGCTCCCGCTCCACGTGAACTACAGGGACTGGGGCTTCGGGGGAAATGCGTGAAACCCTTCCATAAATAAACTCGTCTAACATTAAATCTCCAACAACAAGCACACGAACACGCC
>JBBAWA010000044.1:6256-12053 GCA_040397425.1 Methylacidiphilales bacterium | reverse complement strand
GCATCCGCCAAGTTTTGCAATATATCGTGGCTGTAGGAATTTGCCGCCCGCTCCGCAACCCTCAGGGTGGGCTCATCCGTGACACCCAAACCATCCAAGTTGGAAGCCTTCACCTTCATCTCCGTGGCAATTTTTTTGATCCGCGCACTCGCCCCGTGAACCAAAACCACCCGAATGTTCAAGCTCCGTAAAACAGAGATATCCAGAAATAAACTCGCCGCCCTTTCGTCCTCCAACACCGCACTGTCTACGCTAAGGACAAAGAGCTTATCCCGAAAACTGGGAATATAAGTCAGGATTCCCCTTAAATCGGCTGCTTTCATATCGGATTTTTTACCATCTTTATCTTCATTTGAACAAACTTATGTCGCGGGGTTACAACTCCGCAAAAAGGCCAGATTCTCCCGATCCTCCCGCTCCCCAGGCGGTAACTCCCCAATTCTCGGAATTTCCACCCAACGCGCATCTTGAAGAAACGCTCTTAACCCCGACCCGCCAATTTTTCCCCTCCCCAAATGCTCGTGCCGATCTACGCCCGATCCACAATCCGTCTTCGAATCGTTTACATGAATCACAGCTAGATATTTTCTGCCCACTTCCCTCTCCAACTCCTCCGTAAGTCGCACTCTTCCCTTCTCTTCACGTAAATCATAGCCCGCCGCAAATGCATGGGCTGTGTCTAAACATGCCGCCCTCCTTTTTTGTGGAATCCCACGCATCAACTCCCCCCACTCTGCAAAATCTCGTGCTAGAGCCGACCCTTGCCCCGCCGAGTTTTCTAGTGCCAACTTCACCTTTTCAGTCTTGGATCTCTCCAACGCCTCATGAAAACCCTCCACCGCCAACCGCCTTGCCTCACTTGGTTCTCGATCTCCACGGCTCCCACAATGAACCACCACGGTCGCTAGCGACAATTTCTCCGCTCTCTCAAGTTCTTCCGCCAACGCCCGAATCGATCGCCTCCTCGTCTCCCCAGAGCCTGCCACATTAATTAAATAGCCAGCATGAGAACAGATCCACAGATCCTGACTCTTTTTTCCTTCCTTAAAAAGAGTGCTTTCTTCCTCATCCAGCCGGGGCATCTCCCACCTGCGATTACTTTTGACGAAGATCTGAGCCGCGTCCTCCCCTAACGTCTTTGCCCTTGTTAACATCTCCATCAACCCCCCTGCAGTTGAGGTGTGAAGACCACACCGGCATCCACTCTTCTTGGGAGATTTATTTTGTTTCGTCATCAAAGCTACGTGGTTTCCAAACGGGATTCTTTAGCGATCCACTGCCCTCATACTGAAACATCTGACTGACCAGAAAGAAAGGCACCCCCGCAGGGCCCCGTAGATTCTGCCGCATGATAAAGTTCTCCAGCCGATCCTCGGAAATGTCGTACACACCCTGCCCCGTTGTTACAACAAGCGTCGATTCAATATTCAGCTTCTTCACATCCAATCTTCCCTTGGCTAATTCAAAATCCATATCCGCATTCTGATCCGTTAATCCCACCCACTCTGCCGGCGCATTCATGGCCGATGCAAACGCCCCCATTCCCGGCAAAACTCCTTCATCCACGAGCAATCGCCCCGCTCCACTCCACTCTCTCCAGTTCGCCGTAGGACCACTCAAGGCGACTTTCCCGCTAAATTTTCCCTCATATCCCTCAAAATCAAAATAGGTTTTCACCAAATCCTCGAAAGAAACACCACTAATTTTCTGGATATCGGTCGTCTGCTTTTTTTCTTTTCCATCCACTTCTACTCGTACCTCCACCTTTCCTCCTAATACTTTTGCAGGCCGGTTCTTTTCAGTTCGCACAATCACTTTCCTGCCCACCACCTCCACCACCAGATCCATTTCCGTGAATTTCAGCTCCTTTCCCGCTACAACATATTTCATTCCCTCCGGCGCCAAAAGCGTAGCATGAAGATTGGAACCCCCTTTTCCCTCCAAATCCACCTCCCCATTCAGAACGATGGTGGGTCGACCTTGAAAAAGGTACGGCTCCATGATTTTCTCAAACTTCGTACCAAAAACCTTCGAAAACTCCTGAACAGGAAGAGTCGAGCGTGTCCCCAAAAAGTTTACTTTTTCGGGTTCAAATCCATAAACAAATTCACCCGTACCCTCCCCACCCGCTGCTTTGACCTTAAGATCCTTAACCGTCAACTGTCCGCCAGCCAAAAGCACATTGCCCGCTAACCCCTCCATCTCAACACCCTTATAAGCAAGGTCCTGCACATCGATTCTTCCCTCTACCCGAATCAGATTCATCTTCAGCGCCGCACCTGTGATCTGAGCTGAAATCTTTGGATTCGATCTCAGTTCCAGGCTTTTCATAAATGGCTTTGCCCCATCCCCCAGCCAAGGCACCAACCAACCTAAATCGATGTCACTTCGATAGCTTCCTTTCAACTCAGCTTTTCCATCAAAAACGAGCTGTAAACTCGCTCGACCATTCGCTCCCTCGATCTCAAAACCTTGGACCATCCACCTCTTGCCACTGGTTACCCAAGGGAAAATCAGTTTTCGGTAAACATTTTTCCCAACCCGGAACTCCCCCATCTCTACCCGCCCTTGCCACAAGAACTCTTTTGTACTTTTCCAGTCAAACTCGATCTCACCCAAAATTGCAGGGGGTTTCGCTCCATGAAACTCCTTGAGTCCTGCCGTCCCAAGCCCCCCAACAGCCGCAAACTGATCCAGATCAGCGTTCGAAAAATAATCCACCTCCCCTTTACCCTTGATTAAATCTGCATACCCGCGCACCCGAATGTCTCCCCGCTTCAGCACAATTTCAAACTTAGGAAACTGCAACATCCCATCTCCCACTGTTGCCCTAATCTCGATATTTTTTAACTCCACACCTCGCCATACGTTCCCAGAACCGGTGATCAGAATCTCTGCTTTTGCGTGCTCGGGTTGCCCCACCTCCAAATCAAAATCTGCGCGTATTTTCGGCGCAGGACCGCCCAGTTCTGACAGAACTCTTTCTACATCCTTCCACACTTTCCCAAAAATCTCATTTGGCGGGGCGATTTCTCGCCCTGCCTCTAACCCTACCCGCCCCTGCAGCTCAAGATCGAATCCAAGAATCTGGCCTCGCCCACGCTTGAGCAAAATCTCCCCAGGCCGAAACTCCATCACCGCTTCCACCCGGCGAGCTGACACTTGCACTCCATCCCCCAACGGCCATGCCACAATCCCATCTCGGAGTTGTGCCCCCGCAAGAATCGGTTCTGCCTCACGCCAACCCAACCAATTCAAACTCAACTCCACCTCAGCAATACGTAACTGCTCAATTTTTCTTCCTCCATCCCGATACACGACCAAATCCCTCGCAACCAATCCCCCTAAGGGATCGATGGTTAATTTCCCCATATCGATGTGCAACCCCCGCAAAGCAAACTCCTGCACAAGCACAGCCTTCACACTAGTAGGCACTCCTACCAACCGCCCCCATATGGCACTTAGCGCTATAAGTAGAACCAACATTCCTGCCGCCCGCTGAAACCACCTCAAAGCCGACCCCGTCGTTTGAGGACGGATTCGGCGTCGAATCTCACTTAAAATTGGGGTGTTCATCTTTTCCGATCATCGCTATGATTTTCATCTCTAGAATCCAAAAATTGACCTATGTCTGATAACCGCATGGAAAAGATTGTCGCTCTCTGCAAACGCAGGGGCTTTATCTTCCCGTCTTCCGAGATTTATGGCGGCCTCAATGGCGCTTGGGATTACGGCCCCCTAGGGGCTGCCCTGAAACGAAATCTCAAAGATAACTGGTGGAAATGCATGACCCAGTACAGGGACGATATCGTCGGAATGGATGGCGCCATCCTCATGAGTCGCTCCGTATGGAAAGCCAGTGGACACGAGGCCACCTTCACCGATCCCATGGTCGACTGCAAAACCTGCAAGGGCCGCTTCCGCGCCGACCAAGTCTCCGCCACACCCTGCCCCCAAAAACCCAGCAAAATGGTTAACGCATGTGGCGGGGAGCTGACCGAGCCCCGCCAATTTAACCTGATGTTCAAAACCTACGTCGGCCCCGTAGAGGACGAGCGAAACCTCACCTACCTCCGTCCCGAAACCGCCCAAGCCATGTTCGTCCAATTCAAGAACATCTTAGAAGTTTCTCGCAAAAAACTTCCTTTCGGAATCGCCCAAATCGGAAAAGCTTTCCGCAATGAAATCAACCCCCGGAATTTCACATTCCGCTCCCGTGAATTCGAACAAATGGAGGTCGAATTCTTTGTTCGCCCAGCGGAAGGCAAAAAATGGCTCGATCAGTGGCTGGAGGATCGCCTGTTGTGGTACGAATCCATCGGCATTCCACGCAAAAAAATCACGATTCTAGACGTGCCCGAAAAAGATCGTGCTTTCTACTCCCAAGGCACCTACGACCTCCTCTACGCGTTCCCCTTCGGCACCGAGGAGCTCGAGGGCATCGCCTACCGCACCGATTACGACCTCAAACAACATCAGGAAGCTAGCGGCAAGCCTCTTGAGTATTTTGACGAAGAAACAAAAGAAAAGTTTATTCCCCATGTCGTCGAACCCAGCGCAGGGGTGGACCGCACAACCCTCGCACTCATTTGCGAGGCCTACGACGAAGAGGAAGTCACCGACGAAAAAGGGGGCAAAGAAACCCGGGTCGTCCTCCATTTTCACCCCCGAATGGCCCCTATCAAAGCAGGGATCTTTCCTCTTCTGAAAAATAAACCTGAACTCGTTGAAAAAGCACGGGCTTTAACCCAGGACCTTCGGAAACACTTTACTGTGTTTTATGATGAGTCGGGTGCAATTGGCCGCAGATACCGCCGCCAAGATGAAGTGGGCACTCCCTTCGGCATCACCGTCGATTTCGAGACCCTCGAAGGCGTGAAAGAGGGTCCCCTCGCTGGCCAAAAAGACACCGTCACTCTTCGACATCGGGATTCGATGAAGCAAGAACGCCTGCCCATCTCAGACCTACTGTCCCGCCTTCAGACAGCCCTCGCCTAGAGTGTATGGCGCGCCGACGCCCAACCCGCTCCGTCTTGCCCCGTGCGTTTGCTCACCTTGACCTAGAGCGTCAAAAACGCCTTGGCGCTCCTGAAATCGTCTACGGGGCGGGAAAAACTGTTTCCCAAATCGCAGCAATCATTCGCCGTCTCCACTCCGCTCGCCAACCCGTCCTCACAACCCGTGTGGACTCCATCAAAGCCCGCCAACTCCGTCGCCTTTTCCCAAAAGGAAAATATCACCCCGCTGCACGGACGTTCACCCTATCCCTGTCTAAAACCAAACCGCCCACACATCCATCCCTTCAGGTTGCGATCTGTGCAGCAGGAACCTCCGATCATCCCGTCGCTGAGGAAGCCTTTGTAACTCTACAATTTCTGGGCCATCGCCCCACTCGCTTTTATGACATCGGCGTAGCAGGTCTCCACCGTACCATCCAACATCTGGATGCCCTCCGCAAACATCATGCCCTGCTGGTGGTTGCAGGAATGGAAGCCGCCCTACCCAGTGTTCTCGGTGGACTCATACGCACCCCACTCATCGCCGTTCCTACCTCCGTTGGATACGGAGCCCACCTGAAGGGAATCACGGCACTCCTCGGAATGCTCAACTCCTGTGCTCCAGGAATTACTGTCGTTAATATCGACAACGGTTTTGGGGCTGCCTACTCGATTCACCGCATGGCCCTAAGCCAAGACATCCATACCCGCTAAAATCCCCCCTTCCGTCCTCGCTGTTTCCCAAGCACAATCACTCCCGTGCCTACGATTCTTTTGGCCCAAGAGGATCCCGATGCCGC
>JBBAWA010000044.1:1130-6156 GCA_040397425.1 Methylacidiphilales bacterium | reverse complement strand
GCACAATCACTCCCGTGCCTACGATTCTTTTGGCCCAAGAGGATCCCGATGCCGCCTCCCACCTGACTGCCCTCCTCCAAGACTTTTTTCCTACCGCACAGCTTCAACTCCTAACCGATTTTACCTCTGTCGCCACAACTCTGGCCTCAGGTGCTCGAGCCTCTCTCCTCCTAAGCGACATCTTGTGGGCCGACGTAGATCAGTCCGGACCCCTACTTCTTCTGGCTGAAGCGTACCCCGAAACTCCCATCGGAATCGTCAGCCGCTTTGACCTCACCCAAACCCTACCCCCCGCCTATCCCATCCCATGGCTCAAATCCGACGATCATCTGCCCCTCGCAATGGCAGAATTAATGGAAAACTTTTCAGGTCGCTCCTTTGGACCTTACTCAGTTCTTTCTCCTGCCGGCCCTCACCCTCTGGGTCGCCTCTACTGGGCCAAACATCAACAACTCGAACGCCAAGTCCAACTCCTTGTACCCCCCACAGGCTCCCCCACGTTTTCAAAAGGAATCCGCGCCTACGCCCGGCTCAACCACGCCTCCGTCTACTCACTCTATGAGTCCATCCCATTCGAGGATCGTATCTTTGTCGCCTTAGAGCCCGTTCTTCACCCCACGCTTCTTCACATCCAAAACCAAAATACCCCACTCACTCTCCTTTCCGGAGCCCGCCTCGCGACCACTCTCGCTTCCGTGCTTTCCGAAATGGAATCCTCCTCCATCCCATCCCGACTTCTCGGTCCATACGACTACACTCTTTCCCCTAACGGAACTCCCCGACTCCGAAACCCCGCGGCCTACCCCGGCCTGCCTGAATCCTCCCATTTCGAAAACTCAAACCAACTTGCTTCTCTCCTCGAACCCCTACTTCCCCCATCCCCCCCCGCAACGACTCTTCTCAAAATCCTTCGAAACCCAGGCACATCCGCCTTCGATCTTCTAATCCAAACACGGAATTTCGAACGCCAACTTGCCGATGTTCAAGTAGTCCACGTTCGAGATGAAGAGATCCAAGCCGCGAAAAAGATGGTTCAGGCCCGCCTACTACGACGCTGGACAATCGCCATAGGCTCTCTCGCAGCTGTCGCGTTTTTGATAATCGCCTCTTGGACAGTTTACGATCGGCTTTTTCTTGATCTTCCTGGCACGCTCAATCACGAGGAAATTCTCGTTCCAGCAGGTCGGGTTTCCGTTTCAGGCTCAGAAGTAGATGTAAAAGATTTCTACCTGGACCGTCATGAAGTCACGATCGGTCAGTACGAAAAGTTTCTCGAGGCACTTCCTAAAATGGAAAACTGGAGAACTTTGCTACCGCCCATGATATCCGGGACGCAATCGAAGGTTGACGATCTAGAACCCCCTGATTGGAAAGATATTCTGAATCGAGCTCGGAAAGGGGATAAGTACAACGGTCAGATCCGTATTACCCGCGATACCCCCGTATTCTTCGTGAACTACCCCAGCGCCTACGCCTACGCAAAATGGATAAACCGTCGTCTCCCCACGAAGAGTGAATGGCTGCGTGCCGCCACAGGGAATGATCAACGACCCTACCCTTGGGGGACGAACTCAGACGCAGCAGGCATCAATCTTGCCACAGGTAAAATGGAGTCAGAGCTCATATCCTACGACCATATGATGCCTGCCGAATCCAACCCTGCGGATATAGGCCCCTTCAAACACTTTGATTTAGGCGGAAACCTAAGCGAATGGGTAGACTCCCCCAATCCACTGACTCCCCTTTTCATTGGTTCTAACTTCAAAGATAGATTTCCTTACTCCAATTTAGAGGCGACCCGAGTTACTACTTCTACCACAAGCGCACCCTTTATCGGATTCCGCACCGCCCGTTCTCCTTAATTTCTCTTGGGACCGTAGGTCAGGCCGTACGGAGCGCTTTCTCAAGCTCTTCAGCTTTTTGTACCGGCTTTCGACACACTCCCCCCTCACATAAATAAGCCGTTCCCACTCTTGTCTCTTTTTCAATCTTTCGGACAAATTCACTCGGATGATCCTGGCTCGCTCCTGTGATCAATACATCAGGTCGATAAACACTCCCCACAACTTCAAGGAATTTTTCCCGATCTGCCCCAGCTAAGATCAATCGAGTCGAAGGTTCTTCTATACGTTGCAGAGCCATCAAGGCGTGTGGAACCGCCTGAGGTAATCTTCTCATCCTCTCGCCCAACCAATCGAGAATCCTCCTCGCTGCACTCTTCCACATCACCTGATCCGTAAGTCGTCCCAACTCAGCCAAGGCAAGTGCCGCGACTGCATTTCCACTCGGCTCCGCCCCATCGTAATCGTCTTTCATTCGGGCAATCAGACTTTGATCCACACTCGCCCATAACCCACCCCTTTCCCTGTCTTCAAACGTTTCCAACATCTTTTTAGCCAAATCCACTGCCCTCAGGAGATACTCTACTTTTAATGTGACCTGATGAAGATCGATCAAGGCCTGCAAAACTCCCGCATAATCCTCCAACAGGTGCGCATCATCTTTTTTTCCGTTTCGCCAACGGTGGGTCGGTGTTCCGTCCTTACGCAAGAGATTCTTTTCCAGGAAACTCCATATTTCCTCCGCCCTTTTCGCATAATGAGATCCTCCGCCCCACCTCGTTGCCTTCGCATATCCTGAAATCGCTAACGCGTTCCAAGAGGTCAGGACCTTGTCATCTTTCCCAGGTCGCACTCTCCCTTCTCTTCTGCTCTCCAGCTTCTCTCGTAAACCCTCGAGAACCTCCCCCTCTTTCTCACTCGGCAACCTCCTCTGAGCCAAAACATTCCACCCCTGGATCGGATGATGTGGATCGATGAAATTTCCCGCCTCCGTCACCCCCCAAATCTCTTCCGCTAACCTCATCTCATCCCCCTCCGCCATCTCCATCACCTCCCTCTTGGTCCAAACGTAAAACTTCCCCTCCACCCCCTCGCTATCCGCGTCCTCGGCCGACCCCAAACCACCTCCCTCCACTCGGAGATCCCTCCACAAATACCGGTCGATCCCCGATACCACCTCCGCCGTCCACGTTTCCCCTAACGCCACCCCCAGCTCTGCATACAACCCCATCAACTGGGCATTGTCGTAGAGCATTTTTTCGAAATGAGGCACCGCCCACTCGCCGTCCACTGCGTATCGATGAAATCCACCCCCAATCTGATCGTAGATCCCACCCATCCGCATCGCTCGGCCTGTATGCCTTACTATATCCAAAAGCTGCTCACTCTTTTCTGCATAAGACCTTCTCAATAAGAAAAGAGGCTGGCTCGGCCTTGGAAACTTGGGGGCACCACCAAATCCCCCGTGCTTTCGGTCATACTCCATGGCCATCTCATCTGTCCCGGTCTTAAGAATTTCCTCCCCATCAGAGACACCACTCCCCCCCGTTCCCTTTCCTAAAGCCCGAATCCGTTGAGATAACTCCTCCGCCCATCCCTGAACCTCCTCTCCTCTCTCCCTCCACGCCGTGGCAATCTGACCTAGCACATCCACAAACCCAGGCCTCCCATGCCCTCCAACGGGCGGAAAATAGGTTCCCCCATAGAACGGTTTTCCATCGGGGGTAACCCAGACAGAAAGAGGCCATCCCCCCTGACCTGTCATGGACTGAACGGCAGTCATGTACACCCGATCCACATCTGGCCTTTCCTCCCGATCCACTTTGACTGAAATAAAATCCCGATTTAGCACATCGGCCACTGCTTCGCTCTCAAACGATTCTCGCTCCATCACATGACACCAGTGACACGTCGAATACCCGATGCTTAAAAAAACAGGCTTATTCTCCGCTTTTGCTTTCGTCCATACCGATTCCCCCCACGGCATCCAATCCACTGGATTATGGGCGTGCTGCAACAAGTAGGGACTCACCTCCCCAGCCAACGCATTCGTCTTCTTCACCCACACACCCTAGACCCACTCTTCACTCGTCGCACACCTCTAGCTTTTGGAGTCTTGATGTCTTTAGCAAACCTTAATGACTGTGAACGGGACGCTGAATCTAAATTCAGCCTCTATTTGTATAACCGCCCGCACCCTCAACAATGATTCGGATCTACTACTACTTAGTGACCCTAAAGCGCAGGAACTGTCTGGGCTGGCTCCCAAATGCCCGGGTGAAGCTCCTCACCGTTAGATAGGGCACGCTCGAGTTGGCGTCCGGATTCCATTCGTCTTGTTTAACTTTAGTCCAAGGCCCTTCAAGGCTCTCGGCGTACTCCCCATCAACAGTCAGACCTGAATTGTCATCGTTCCTAATGTTTGCCGTCAGCGTCAATCCGTTTGCGTCACTGGTCAATACGGGCAGTGCCGGACTAGAAGTCGGTCCCGTTCCACCAAGGGCGTAGTTCATAAGATTTTTGAGACCATTGGGTCCAACAGCTTCCTCACTTCCTGGAGTATAGGTGTTATCAAATGTTGAACCTGTCGGGACAACTGTTTTTACCAGTTTCACCGAGTTAGGATTAATGCTGAGTACATACCCCGATGGAACATTAGACGCGCTCAGAATGCCCGACACTGAGTTTCCACCTGCCACACTAATCAAGATGTACTCATTCACAGTCGAAGATGTATCGCCAGTAACATTGAGCGTACCCCCGCTGAGGTTCACATTTCCTGAACTGCTTATGGTCACCAGTTTTTGCTCCAAGGTCCCTGCCACTGTCATCGCCCCAACACTGATTCCACCCGAGGCTTTGTTGAATTTTAAGGTTGCTCCGCTGCTCACCGTAATCGAATTGGTGCTGGGTAAGGCCCCATCAGCTCCCACCTCCAACGTGCCACCATTCACGGCTGTCGTCCCATTGTAGTTATTTCCCGCTCCAGCCAAGGTTAAAGTCCCAGCCCCAGTTTTGGTTAACCCACGCACTGCAGTTCCACTATTCTTGATCGCACCATCGACGCGGAAATTCCCAGCCCCTCCAAATTCCACAACCGAGTTCGAAGTTGATCCAATTTCGATGTTTCCGTCAAACCTTACATCCAAATCCGTGCTTTTGTTGATCAAAGACCGACCGGCGCT
>JBBAWA010000044.1:0-1120 GCA_040397425.1 Methylacidiphilales bacterium | reverse complement strand
GTTATGTAATTTTCCGCATTCGTGAACCTCAATGTCGCAGCACTGCCACTACTGTTAGTGAAATTCATGTTAAAACCGCCAGTGGCAGAAACTCCGTACGAATTCGCAATATAATCCCCACTGGCCGTTAGATCCAAAGTCCCCGTGTTAGCAGAACTACTTGCACCCAACAGCGAAGTATTTTTTGAGAGTGAATTTGTCGATCCAACCTGCAAAACACCTGCAGCTTTAAACTCGGTAATCCCGCTATAGCTATTGCTGCCCGATAGTTTCCAGGTTCCCGTGCCAGACTTAGTCACACCGATTACGTTTGCTGAAAAATCAGAGATGTTGCCACTTAACTCACCAGTTCCCACTGTAGATCCTTGGAGGGTGATTGTCTTTGCGCCCACCCCGGTCGCCGTCATCGCACTGCTGAATTTCAAGTTTCCTGTACCAGACTGATCCAAGATCGCTCCGCCTTCAGCGCCGGACAAATTAATCACCTTGTCCGACGTTTCACCCGTGCCCACATATCGTAACGTGGTCGCACGGCTAGCAGCAGAGCTTCCTATGTTAATCGTCCCGTTCTTGCCCAGAGTGCTGTTCGCACCGGTAGTGCCGATCTGGGCCGTTTCGAGCACCGTTGACTGGTCAGGGGTATTCTGGACAATTGATACCGCCCCGGAAAAACTGTTGGCCGTGTTTCCAAGGACTACGGTGCCAGAACTACTAGCACCAATGACAACGCTGTTGACTCCTCCGTTTTCATTGATCAGGCCGTTGAGGGTTAGGATGTTATTAGTGTACCCTGCGAAAGTAAGCGTCTTAGATCCAGCTCCCGTACTGTTGATATTTCCGTTTAACGTCAAGCTAGCATTTGTCGAACTTTGCGCAGCTAGGAATAAACCCCCTGTTGTGCCAGCCAAGACAATCGTCTTATCCGATGTTTCGTTGTTCGTTCCAATCCAGCGCAGCCCCCCAGTCGTGGTTGCCGAAGGCCCGCCAACAGTGATCGTTCCACTGGTTCCCAGCGAGCTGCTCAGACCATTTGAACCAAGCTTATTAAAATAAAGCGTCCCGTTACCCACCTTGACTCCACCGCCAAAGGAGTTGTTTGTTCCCGTCAGAAAGTAATTCA
>JBBAWA010000043.1:0-12176 GCA_040397425.1 Methylacidiphilales bacterium | reverse complement strand
AAGATTCACCAGTACGCGATTTTGTGTGCTCCCACGCTTAGCCAAGAGGCGGCCGTGGAGGCGCTTCGTGGTGCGGAGGTGACGACCCGGGAAGCGCGGGAGAGCTACCAGATGAGGCGGGATTTTCTCAGAAGGAAGCTGGAGGAGGCTGGTTTAAAGCCAACGAATCCAGCTGGGGCTTTTTATCTTTTTGTGGATATTCGAAGCACGGGGCTGACCTCGCGAGAGTTTGCTTTGCAACTGTTAGATGAGGAGAAGGTGGCGGTGGTGCCTGGAGAAGCGTTCGGCCCAGGTGGAGAGGGTTTTGTGCGTTGTAGCTATGCGACCGCGTTAGATCGGATCGAGGTTGCGGCCGAGAGAATCGGGCGCTTTGTGAAGAAATTGGGCCAGCGTCGCTTAGTGGCAGCGAGGTAATTCTTTCTGGCGTACGACATTGTCGTGGTGGGGGCGGGGCATAACGGGTTGATCTGTGCCTGTTACCTCGCCAAAGCGGGGCTAAAGGTCGCGGTGGTGGAGAAGCGGGAATACGCTGGGGGCGCGGTCTGTACAAGAGGGGATCTGGTTCCTGGATATCGTTTTGATGTGGGGTCATCTGTCCATATTATGATTCATATGACTCCCGTTCTTGGGGAGTTGGAATTGGCGAGGGAGGGGTTGGAGTACATTGAGATGGATCCGTGGGCTTACTATCCCGTGGAGGGAACGGGTCGCGGAATTTCGTTTCATCGATCTGTTGAGAAAACGTGTCAGAGCATTGCAGAGTTTAGTCCGCGTGATGCGGAGGCGTATCGCAGATATGTGGAGCGCTGGACGGAGTTGAACGAGGGAGTTTTCGAGACGTTTCTTGCGCCTCCTTCTCCTGGGCGACTGTTTGGAACGATTGTGAAGCGGAATCTGTTTCGGCCCCAGTCTCGCAGATTGTGGTCGAGTTTAGATACGGCACGACAGTTGATGGCACCGTATGGGGAGGTGATTCAGGAAACCTTTGAAAACGAGCACCTACGGACGGCGATGCTTTGGCTGTCTGCCCAAAGCGGACCTGCCCCCAACGAAGTGGCCAGTGGAGATATGTTTGGATGGAACGCGATGATCCATAAGTGTGGGGCGAAGCGAGCGAAGGGCGGAAGCGGGTCTTTGGCGACGGCTTTGGTGAAGTGCCTGGAACGGCACGGGGGAGAAATCTTTCTAGGAAAAGGAGTGCAGGAGGTTCGGAAGAAGGGAGGAAGATGGGAGGTAAAAACCGAGGGTGATGTGTATGAGACAGAAAAGGTAGTGGCGGCGTGCCATCTAAAAACGTTCTTTTGTGATCTGCTGAAGGATGGGGGTTCGGAGTTGCCGGAAAGGATGAAAAAGGCGCGGATTGGAAATGGTTTTGGGATGGTGGTGAGGCACGCAGTGGAGGAGCTGCCTGTGTATGGGAGTGAGGTTGCAGGAGGGGTCCAACCGCGGAGCTATCATTCGGCCATGCAGTTGCTGTGCAGGAATCGAGGCATGTTGGAAAGTAGTTATCAGGATTATCTGGGTCATCGCCCCCCCGCGAGTCCGAGTGTGGTCGCGATGACGTTTTCCGCGATTGACCCGACCCTGGCACCGGAGGGGAAACACACCCTGTTTACGTGGGCACAGTATCACAGTTATGAATTAAGAAATGGCGAGCATTGGGATCAAATTCGGGAGCGAGAGGCGGACAAGTTGTATGACTTGGTGTGCCAGTACGCGCCGAATATGAAGGGGAAAATGATTGGAAGATATATTCAGACTCCGTTGGATCTGGAGCGGGACCTGGGATTGCTTCGGGGAAACGTGATGCACTTTGAGATGAGCTTGGATCAGATGTTTATGTTTCGTCCTTTGCCCGAGATCTCCTGCTATCGGGCACCCATGAAGAATTTGTATCTAACAGGGGCCAGCACGCATCCAGGGGGAGGGGTATTTGGGGCGAGTGGTAGGAATACGGCCAAGGTGATCCTGGGTTGGCGGGGTTGAGGAGAGGGAGTAGGATCTTTGCATGAGCGTGGCTACTCAAAAGAACCAAGCGGATCCTGTCCGCCAATTCTCGATCTTTTTAGCGAACAAAGCGGGACGGTTGTTGGAGCTGATTCGAATTTTGCACAGCCGACAGGTTCACGTGGTAGCTCTGACGATCCTCGATACCACGGACAGCTCGATTGTAAGGATGGTGGTCGATGATCCAGATCAGGCGCGCGCAATTTTTCATGAGCAGGCGGTCGCTCATACTGAGTCGACCGTCGTAGCGGTCGAGTTAGGGGCAGCTACGGAATTGCCCAAAGTGCTTTCGTCCCTGCTGGAAGCAGAGATTAATATTTTGACGACGTTTGCTTTTTTGGTGCGTCCGGAAGCGAGGCCGGCTCTTTGTTTGAATTTGGATGATAATGAGCTTGGTGCGCAGGTTTTGGGGCGGGGGGGGTTCAAGTTATTGGGTCAGGGCGATATCTCGCGGTAAAACAACCTCCCCATGAGTAGTTTGGAGGCGAGGGTCTTGGCAGGAGAAAGAATTTCAGCTTCGGATGCGGAGGAGTTGTACGGATGGCCTTTGGCGAGACTGGGAGAAGCGGCTGACTGTCGAAGGAATTTAGCCAAAGCGAATGATTATGAGGGACGTGGCAAGGAAGTGGTCACTTACATCGTGGATCGAAACATCAACTACACCAACGTCTGTGACGTTTACTGCAAATTCTGCGCATTTTATCGGACGGAGAAGGATGCGGATCACTATGTGCTGAGCCATGCACAGATTGACGCCAAAATAGACGAGCTGGTGTCGGTGGGTGGGAATCAGATTCTTTTGCAAGGGGGACATCATCCGAAGTTGGACTTGGAGTGGTACCTAGATCTATTGCGTCACTTGCGGATGAAATATCCGCAGGTGAATGTACACGGGTTTTCGCCGCCGGAGTTCAATCACTTTGCCGAGGTATTTGGAATGAGTCTGGAGAAGGTGATTGAGAAGTTTCGGGAAGCTGGTTTGGGTAGCATTCCGGGAGGAGGGGCGGAGATTTTAGTGGATCGGGTGAGACAAAAGATTGCGCCAAGGAAGTGCGGAACAGACGCCTGGCTCAAGGTGATGGAGATCGCCCACGGAATGGGGATGAGATCCAGCGCGACGATGATGTTTGGGCATGTGGAGACTCCAGAAGAAAGAATCGAGCATTTGGGGCGGCTGAGGGATCTGCAAGATCGGACGGGGGGATTCACCGCATTCATCTGCTGGACATTTCAGCCGGAACACACTGTCCTCAAGGCGGAAAAGGCTGGATCCCACGAATATCTCCGAATGCAGGCTTTGGCGCGTATCTTTCTCGATAACATTCCGAATCTTCAATCCAGCTGGGTGACGCAGGGACCTGCGATGGGGCAGGTGGCTTTAAAGTTTGGTGCAAACGATTTTGGTAGTCTGATGATGGAGGAGAATGTGGTTTCCAGTGCAGGAACAAGCTTCCGTTTAACTTTGGAGGAGATGCGCCGACTGATCCGGGATGCGGGCTATGAACCTAGGCAGAGGAATAACGAGTATCAGTTGGTCGACCCGACAAAGCCTGAGTTAGTGGCCTGAAGGGCAGGTGACGGAAGCTACAATTATTTGTAGCGGATGGCACGACCGTTGGCGCCACCTGCGGGACCTGTGAATCGGAAACTGGTATCGACCCGGTCTAGAATGACGGCGTCAGCTTTCATTTTCCAGGCCTGCTTTTGGAGGGACTCCTTCATCGACTCCTCATCGTCCCAAAGAAAAATTTGGGGCGCACTAACCAGGCCGATGACTTCGTAAGGTTTTTCGGGTCGGTCGAGAAGAAGGGTGACATTTTCCCAGGGAGTGGAATCTGAGCTGCTTCTCTTGGATTTCTTTTGTGACGTAGATGTGCGGGAGGTGGTTTGTGCAAAGGAATCTGGCAAAACCACGAGAAGGGATAGAAGAAGAGCCAAGACGATAAAGATTTGTTTCATACTTTTTAATTAAAGAAATCGGCAGGGCGAGCAAGTCGGATGAAGGGCTGGTCGTGAACAACTGATCTGCTAGTTCAGGATAGATGAATCGCAGTCTAGGAATTTGGAGTCGAATGGGTTGGGGGGTGGTTGCCCTGGTGGGGGCGGGAGCGTTAGGGGTGGTATCTTGGCAGAGGGGAGAGCCGGTCAATGCGCTGTGGTTGGTGGTAGCCACGGGGTGTGTTTATGCAATTGGCTATCGTTTCCACAGTGCGTGGCTTATGGCGACGGTGTTAACGATCGACCCGAAACGCGTCACTCCTGCAGAGCGGTGTGCAGATGGGAGAGATTTCGTTAAGACGAACCGGTGGGTGGTTTTTGGCCATCACTTTGCGGCGATTGCCGGACCGGGTCCGCTGGTGGGACCTGTGTTGGCGGCGCAGTTTGGTTATTTGCCGGGACTTTTATGGATTTTAATTGGGGCTGTTTTGGGAGGAGCGGTGCATGACAGCATTATTTTATGGCTGAGCGTTCGGCGGAGAGGCAAGTCGGTCGGGCAGATGTTACGAGAAGAGGTGGGCCCAGTCGCAGGAACTTTGGCGGTCGTAGGGCTTTTGGGAATCATTACGATTTTGATGGCTGTTTTGGCGTTGGTGGTTGTCCGAGCCTTGGCGGAGAGTCCGTGGGGTTTGTTTACCATTGTGTTGACGATGCCGTTGGCATTGGCGATGGGGCTGGGAATGCGAGGGGCGGGGGGGGCGAGGACGGCTTGGGTGACGGTGTTGGGGGTTTTAGGGCTAGTCGGATGTGTTTGGGCGGGAAAGTGGGCGGCGGAGACGCCAGTTTTGGCAAAGATGTTCACGTGGGAAGCGCCGACTTTGGCGTGGTCGATCATGGGATACGGGCTGACGGCGAGTGTCCTACCAATCTGGCTCCTTTTGGCGCCAAGGGATTATCTTAGCTCCTTTTTAAAAATAGGGACGGTGGGAGCGCTGGGAGTCGTCGTAGCTATTTTGGCGCCTCAACTGCAGATGCCTGCTTTGACGCGTTTCATAGATGGAAGTGGACCTGTTTTTGCAGGTCCTGTTTTTCCGTTTTGTTTCATCACGATTGCATGTGGAGCGATTAGCGGATTTCACTGTCTGGTAGCTTCTGGCACAACGCCCAAGCTGTTGGCGAGTGAGGCGGATATTCGGATGGTCGGATATGGGGCCATGATTACGGAGATGTGTGTAGGGGTTCTGGCTTTAGTGGCGGCGTGTTCGATGCCTGCGGGAGAATATTTTGCGATCAATCTCCGGGGAGAGCCGGCCGCGGTGGTGGAAAAGATCACAGCACTTGGATTTCCCGTGACGGAACAGCAGATGGCGGATTTAGCGAAGTCGGTGGGGGAAAGTACGATGATCGGACGGACGGGGGGGGCTCCGACCTTCGCGGTGGGAATGGCGCAAATTTTTGCGAAGTCGGTGGGTCAGGCGGGGGGAGGGATGATGGCCTTGTGGTATCACTTCGCGATCATGTTTGAGGCCTTGTTTATTTTAACGACGATTGATGCGGGAACACGGATCGGACGGTTTTTAGTGCAAGAGGTTTTGGGTTGGCTTTGGAAACCTTTGGGAGAGGTCCGATCGATCACGGGAAGCGCACTGGGGAGTGTCCTCTTTGTCGGAGGGTGGGGCTGGTTTTTGTATCAGGGTGTGATGGATCCGCAGGGGGGAATCAATAGCCTCTGGCCGATTTTCGGTGTGGCGAATCAGCTTCTGGCTGTCATGGCGTTGAGTTTGGCCACCACGGTTCTCATCAAGATGGGGAGGGGAAGGTTTGCATGGGTCACAGTTTTGCCCTTGGTATGGCTGGTGGTGGTTACCTTTTCGGCGGGGTGGATGAAGATTTTTAGTCCTGATCCGCGGCTGGGTTTTTTGGCGGGCTGGGAGCAAGCAGAGAAGGCAGGTCAGATCAAACTGGCTGTGGCACAAGCCACGAATGCCGGTGTGACGGGATTCTTTCTGCTTTTGGTGGTCTTGATTGTGGCGGCTTGCGGAAGAATCTGCTGGAGATATTGGCGGGGCAGGAGTGTTCCTCCAGTGAAGGAGGAAGGGGCGGTGGCGGTCGCTTAAAAGAAAATGGGAATGATGAGGATGGCGACGATGTTGACGACTTTGATCATCGGATTGATGGCTGGGCCCGCTGTGTCCTTGTAGGGATCGCCGACGGTATCGCCGGTCACGGCGGCGGCGTGGGCGAGGGAACCTTTGCCGCCACAGTTTCCTTCTTCGATATATTTTTTTGCGTTGTCCCAAGCGCCGCCTGAGGAGGTCATGGCGATGGCGACAAAAAGTCCTGTGACGATGGTGCCGACAAGAACGCCCCCAAGGACAACAGGGCCGAGGCCAGGAATTGCGGCGACTCCTACGACGAAGATGACTGGGAGAAGGGCAGGGATGATCATCTGGCGAAGAGCAGCTTTGGTGACAATATCGACGCAGGTCCCGTAATCGGGTTTGTCTTTGCCCAAGAGAATGCCGGGTTTGGCTGCGAGTTGGCGGCGGACTTCGCGAACGACGGCGCCTGCGGCTACTCCGACAGCGTCCATGGAGCGGGCTGTGAATACGAAAGGAAGGAGCCCGCCGATGAAGAGGCCGATAATGACCTTGGGTTCGGTGAGGGAGAATTCGAGGCTGGGCATTGTGGCTCCGAGGGCGGCGAAGTGAACCTTCAGTTCCTGTACGTAAGTTCCGAAAAGAACGAGGGAGGCTAAGCCTGCGGAGGCAATGGCGTATCCTTTGGTGACCGCTTTCATAGTGTTTCCAACAGCGTCCAGTTCATCCGTCCGTTCGCGTATCGACTTGGGCATTCCTGACATGACCGCGATTCCGCCGGCGTTATCCGTGATCGGTCCGAAGGCATCGAGGGAGATGACGATTCCTGCCATGGAGAGCATGGCCATCACCGCAATGGCGATTCCATACAGACCTGCGAAGTGGTAACTGAGGAGAATTGCGATTCCGATAAAGCCAACAGGTAGAGCGGTGGCATGCGAGCCAATGGCGAGTCCGGCAATAATGTTGGTGGCGTGGCCCGTTTCAGAGGCTTTCGCGATATTTCGGACGGGGGAGTAGTGGGTGGAGGTGTAGTAGTTTGTGATGAGGAGAACGACAAAGGTCATGAGGAGTCCAACAAGAGAGGCCAAGTAGATGCCCATTGTGGATGCAATTTGCCCATCGTGGCGTAAACCATCAGGAAAAAAGATATGTGTCAGGGGCCAAAGAGCGGCGGCTGAGGCAAGGGCACTGATCAGAACTCCTAGGCTCAGAAGGCGGGTGGGGTTTCCGCGTCCAAAGTTGACGGTTAGGATTCCGAGGATGGCTGAGAGAATAGATACCCCGCCGACGATAAAGGGATAGCTGAGGGCAGCAGGCTCGGGTTGGCCATTGCCTCCGAAAACGGTGAGGTAGGCGACAAGAACGCAACCGATGAGACTGACGGCGTAGGTTTCAAAGACATCCGCGGCCATTCCAGCACAGTCTCCGACGTTATCCCCGACATTGTCGGCGATCGTGGCAGGATTGCGGGGATCATCCTCTTCCAGCTTGGATTCAATTTTTCCGACGAGATCCGCGCCGACATCGGCAGCTTTCGTGTAGATGCCGCCGCCGAGACGGGCAAAGACGCTGACGAGGGAAGCCCCTAAGGCCAGACCCGTTAGGCTATCGATGGCGGCACGCAATCCGAGGTACTTGGATGCGATCATATAGAAGGAGCCAATCGACAGCAGGGCTAAGGCAACTACAAGCAGGCCTGTGACGGCTCCGCCATTGAAGGCATTACGAAGAGCAGAGGTACGGCCGATCGTAGCGGCTTGGGCGGTGCGAACATTAGCCATGACAGCGATTCGCATTCCTGCAAAGCCTGCGATGAGACTGCAGGCTGCACCGACAATAAACCCGATTCCTGTCGGCAGATTTTTAAAGTAGCAGATTGCGAGGAAGAGAAGGATAGCGATTCCTGATACGGCTTGAAGCTGGCGATGGAGATAAGCAGCGGCTCCTTCTTGAATGGCTGAGGCGACCTCGCGCATTCTATCGTTTCCAGCTGGCTGACTTTTAATCCACAAGATAAGGGCCCAAGCGGCACCCAAACCGATAAGTCCGGCCGCCAGACTGAGGGGAAGTGCTTGGGAGAGGAAGAAGTTGGACATAGTAAGTTGTTGGAAAATAGGCTCGGGGTCACGGCGAGCAACGTTTTTCGATCCGATTTTACGTATTTTTCAGTACTTGTACGCACTGGACATTTCATTGAGTATATATTTCACATGACTAAATATCCGCAAAATGGAGTCGGGGTGATCATGGATCCCCGTGTTCCCGAGTTGGAGAGGATTGCGACCCTTCTCCAGAGGCGGTTTTTGTTGGATCTCTTCCGGCAAACCTCGGCCAAGCGGCTTTCGATTCCGCAATTCACCTTATTAGGGTTTCTGGCGGTGGAGTCGGGTGTGCCGATGGGGATGTTGGCCAAACGGATGGGGCATGCGACCTCTGCTACAACGGGATTGGTGGATCGGTTGGAGGCGGTAGGATTAGTGAAGCGCCAGGCTCAGAAGGGGGATCGGCGGCAGAAGTTGGTGGAAATTACAACGAAGGGGAAAGAGTTGATGGGGCGGTTGCAGGGGGAGTTGAGGCATCATTTGAGCGTCATTTTGAGTCAACTCGACTCGGGGGATCAGGATGCTTGGGTTCGGATTTATCGGGTAATGGAGAATTACTGCCGTGAATTACCGCGCGATTAGGATCCTTTGTTTTTTCGGCTTGGGGGTGTTGGGCCTCCGGGCGGAGGAGAAAAAAGAGCCGGCGGATGTCACCCTGCCGTTGGCAAGCAAGTCCGCGGTTCCTGAATTTTCAAGCAAGCGTCTGGATCTGGCCCAGTGTGTGGCCTTGGCGTTGCAGCAGAACACCGAGATTCGCCAGGCTCAGGAGGAGGTGAAAAGAAAAGAGGGTGTTTCGGTCGAGGTGCGGAGTGCCTTGCTTCCGAAAGTGACGGCTCAGGGGACTTACGAATATCAGTCAAAAGAGTTGAACGGGTTGCTAGTGAACGCAGGATTTGTTTCCGCCGATGAGATGAACTGGAATGCGGGGGTGCGGGTAACCCAGCTCTTGTTTGACGGTGGCGCAGCTTTGTCGCGCACACGGGCTGCGCGAATGTCGGAAAGCCAGTCGATGCTTCTTCTCCGCGACACGATTGACCGGGTGATTTTGGAGGTTCGCAAAAATGTGTATGCCGTTCTGGTAAACCGGGCCCTGATCGACGTGCAGACGGAGGCGGTGAATTTGAAGAAAGAGCAACTCACTTCGCAGCAGAAACGTTTCAAGGCCGGGACGGTGACGAAGTTCAACGTTCTGACCGCGGACGTGGAGTTGGCAAACAATATGCCACAGCTGATCCGGGCCCGGAACAACAAGCGGGTGGCCGAGGTTCAGTTGGCACAGATTCTGGCTTTGGATTATCCGATCGAATCAGCTGAGGATTGGACCCCGCCGGTGTACGTTGAGGGGGAGTTACCTTATCAGCCCGTGAAAACCGATCTCTCGGCCTCTTTGCGGAATGCGGTTTTCAACCGAAATGATTTGCGGGCAGTGAAAAAAGAGATCGAAATTCAGAGCAAACTTTTCGAAGCGGCCAAAAAGGAGGCGTTTATTCCCAAAATCGTTGGATCGGGAGGGTATGACGTGATTCAAAATCCGGGAAGTTCCACATTTACGGACAGCTTTCAAGGGCCTGTGGCCTCAATCAACGGGACGTGGACTTTGTTTGACGGAATGTTGAGCACCGGGCGCTTCATGCAGTTGAAGGCGCAGATTCGGAAGGCTGAGGTGGCCTATGAGGAGAAGCGGCGCTTGGTCGAAAGTGATGTGCGGGACGCTGTGGTAAAGATGGAGGAGGCGCAGGAGTTGGTGACCTCACAACAGAGAAATGTGGAGCAGTCCCGAGAAAGCCTGCGGTTGGCCGAGGCGCGTTTCAATGTGGGAGCAGGAATCCAGTTGGATATCATCAACGCACAGTCGAACCTCACCCAGGCTCAATTCAACGAGTTGCAGGGAAGATTCGATTACAATGTGGCGGTAGCTTCACTCGAGAGGGCAACAGCGACACCCTTTGGTCCAAAAAATCCTCCGCCGCTTCCCGCTGAAGCAAGTATGACCCCCAAGCCAAAACTGAACATGCAGGCCTCGACCGCAGTGGGCCTTCAGCCTGGGCAGTGACTTTTTTACGCTTTCCGGAGTTGGAGGCGCGTGGATTGCTTCATGCGTTTACCCTTCGCTCGGTTCCTCCGTTGATATCGGCGGATGTTTCGAAAATTCTGCAAGAGGCGGGATTACCTGCGGATTATGCGATGGGAGAGCAGACGCATGGGGCAGGGGTGGCAGTCGTAAATCAGGGCGTCAAAGGGAAAGTAATTCCCGCAGTGGATGCGCTGATCACCCGGGAAAAGAATCTATCCCTCGTAATCCGGGTGGCGGATTGTGGGCCTGTCTGGATTCACTGCAAAAAAACGAGTGCGATTGGGTTGGTGCACAGTGGAAGAAAAGGAACGGAGGCGGGAGTGTTGGGTGCAACGATTCGCAGGATGGGAGAGGAGTTTGGGTCGGAGCCGAGCTCGATGATGGCCCTTCTTGGGCCCTGCATTCGGCCTCCGCACTACGACGTGAATTTTGCGGGTAAGATTCTTCGGCAACTGGAAAGAGAAAAGGTGGGAGAAGTGGTAGACAGTGGGCTTTGTACGGCATCTGATCTAACGAGATTTTACTCGTACCGAGCCGAGAAGGGGCAAACGGGTCGGCACTTTGCGGTATTCGCAGGTTAATTCACAAACCGCCTTTGGGCAGTGTGAATATCTGAGCCTCTCTTGCTCGACTCATTTATTTGAGGTCGCATCTTTTTGGAAACGAAAGGTATCGAATTTATGAAAAAATCCTACTTCCTCCTCCTATCCGCTTTTGTGGCTGTAACGACACCCTTGATTGCAGACAGCACCCCCGAAGCTTCGGCTCAGGACACCAAAAAAATGGTACAGGACAACTTTGTCGAGACGGCGCAGAAGGGCATTAAGCTGAGTGGGTATGTGGATGCGGGTTACAGTTATAATTTTACAGGGCAGAACAATAACTCGATGGTATCGACCCGGTATGCCACCGACACGGCCCAACGAGGGGATTTCAACCTGTACGCCGTCAAGCTGGCTCTGGAAAAAGCACTGACTTCGGAGAACAAGGCGCAAGCTGGGTTTCGGGCGGATGTGATGATCGGTGAGGACGCATCGTATTTCATTAATCGAACTCCCAATGCCGGATACAATACGAACAACAACTCCAACAGCCTCTTTCTGGAGCAGGCGTATGCCTCGATCCGTGCCCCCGTGGGGAATGGGTGGGATTTTAAGGTAGGCAAATTCGTATCTACGATGGGGTATGAGGTGATGGAGAGACCTGCCAACATGAATACAACGTACGGAATTTTATTTAACGTGATGCCCCTCTACTATACCGGGGTTCTCTCCTCCTATAAGTTCGACGACTATCTCGATGGAAAGCTTGGGGTGGTGAACGGATCGAATAGTGACAACAACACAACCTTGAATTCCAACAGTGGAGATGGTTGTGCCGTCCTAGCCTCTTTGAATGTGACGGCTCCCGGAGGCAACGCAAACTGGAGCAACAATTTTCAGTACAGCACGGGTTATGACAACAACACCTCCACAGGGTCGACAAACAGTAGCCTTACCTCTTCCAGCCAGCCGGCCCGGGCCAATAATGGAGATATCTCTGCCTACATGCTTTTGTACAACTCTTGGGGAAATTGGGCGCCGAAGTTTGCCGACGACAAGCTCCTTCTGGCTTTCAACACCGTTTTCGGAAACCTAAGTGGAGTGGCGGATGGTGTAGCCAACGTGAACACCCACTGGTACGGAGCAGGGGCTTACGCCAAGTATCAATTCAACGACTGGTTTAGTCTTTGCAGCCGTGGAGAATATCTGGGGAGCAATAACGACGGAATTATCGGTTACGCTGGGGCGAGCACGACTTTTAACACTCCTGAGGCAAATAATCCGACTCGGCATGTCACGGGTGTGAATTTTTGGGAGTACACCCTAACGGCTGGGTTCAATGTCATCGACAACGTTCTCATCCGGGCGGAGTACCGACTCGATTGGGGCACGAATCTTTATCAAGTGCCCA
>JBBAWA010000042.1:6759-12284 GCA_040397425.1 Methylacidiphilales bacterium | reverse complement strand
AGGCCGGGTTCGTCGCTGAGGAGGAGTAGGCCCTCCGAATCGGCATCGAGCCGACCCAGCGGATAAACATCTTTGGGGAAGCCAAATTCGGCGAGGGTACGGTTGGGGGAGCCATCGGGAGTAAACTGGGACAGGACTCCGTACGGTTTATGGAAAGCGATCAGCACATGAAAATCCAAAATTCTAGCGGAGAAGCTTTTCTTTCGTTGCTTGATCGAGTGCAGGGGTGCTGAGGATAAATTCGCGGGCGGCGGCTGGATCGTACTGCAACCAACGGGTGACGGCCGCCTCTACGGTACTCTTTCGTACGTTCGGGGCAGAAATATCGACCGCCCACTGCGCAGCGGCTCCTGCATCGTATGGGGAGAGAGTGCCACAGTAGGCATTGAGGGCTGTATCTCGGAGGCTTGTGTCGTTCAAACTTCGGATCCATTGGCCAGCGGCTTGGGGATCGGTTCTGGCCCATGTGCCTGCGACGGCTCGAATGGCGGAGTTACGGTCTGATTCCTTCGGCAGGGAGAGGGACCAGCTGACAGCTTCCATGGGATCCATGGAGGTCCAGCGTCCTGCAACCGATCCAATGCGAGAGGTAAAGAAGGGTTGTCCCATGGGGCTGGCGAGCCAGTTCGCTGCCCCCTGGGGATCGCTTCCGATGAGAGAGCCTAAGGCGGCCTCAAAAAATTTTCTCTGAACAGGGCCTTGGGCTAATTTGGAGCCGAGAGCGACCTCAGTGGATTTTCCTAACCCCCAAGCAAGGGCAGCGTTCGGATCTTTCTTCACCCAGTCGCCTGCCAATTTTGCTATGAGAGCCCACTGAACATCTCCTGGCTGTTGAATCAACCAGGCAGCAGCTCCTGCCGGATCCCTTTTTGTCCACTCCCCAAGAATTGCATCTAAAGTCTTTTCTCGAACCGGGCCAGCAAGTGACCTGGCCCACTGCATAGCTGTTTGAAAATTCTTTGTGGCGTGAGGTGGGGCGGTGGCCGCGCTGGCAATTCCGCGAGCGGATGCAGGGCGCAAAGAGGAAATGCTTTTTGCGGCGGCCGTGGAGTCTTTTTTTGCCCAGACGCTGTAGACGGTGCGGATGGAGGAGTCGCGAAGGGAGGGAGAGCCAAGGTTTCCTGCCCAGCGTGCGGCGGATGCAGGATCGACCGAGGCCCAAATCGATAGGGCTTCCAATAGAAGACTCTCCTCGGCTCCTTGGAGCGCCGCTGTGTAGGCATATTGGCAGGCGAGTTGAGGTTCGAGGCTGGCCCAGCGTTGGACAAGCCAGTGCTCGACTTGATCTGCGGCGGTTCCTGGGGACCAAGTGGACAATTGGGAAAGCCTGCTTCGAATTTCTGAAAGAGACAGGGAGCGAATCGTCTTCTCGTCCCATTTTGCCTGACTCTTTGCGGCAGGATTTGCTTGGGGTTGTGTCGATTTACCCTTTTTCTCTGGGGGCTTGGGTGTGGATTCTGAGTCAGGTGATTGTTCTGTCGGGCTGGTCGATTCTGTAGGTGGACTGAAAAAGAGAGGACGGCCAAAAAAAGTTCCAATGACAAAGCCAACAAAAAGGGCTGCAGGAATGAAAAGAGAGCGGGCGGAGTGTTCTACTTTTGGGCTTCGAGAAACCTGAGGGCGTTTTGACGGATCTGCTTCTGATCGGCGGGGGTTTTTTTGGCCCATAAACTTACCATCATACCGATCCGCGGGTTTTTGCCAAAGCGCTTTGCGTGTTGCCCAAAAAAGTTCCAGTAAAGGGAGTGAAAGGGGCAGGCATCCGGGCCTTCTTTCTTTTTGGGGTCGAACCGACAAGACGCACAGTGGTTGCCCATCTTTTCCTGATAGGCGGCTCCTGCTGCGTAAGGTTTTGTGGCAAAAAAGCCGCCGTCGGCAAACAGGATCATCCCCAGCACGTTTGGGGCCATGACCCAGTCGTAGGCATCGAGGTACATCTCCGTATACCAGCGGAGAACGGCTTGGGGCTCGTAGCCTCCCAAGAGAAAGTAGTTCCCTAAAACCATGAGACGCTGAATGTGATGATTGTATGCGTGGTCAACGGCGCCATGAATGGCCTGCGAAACGCAACGCATGTCGGTATCCCCCGTGTAGGCCCAACGAGGGAGGGGTCGAGTCGCTTCAAGAAAGTTTACGTTTCGATACTCGGGCATTTTGAGCCAGTAGATTCCATGAATGAATTCCCGCCAGCCGAGAATTTGTCGGATGAATCCTTCTACGGAGTTCAGGGGTGCTTTGCCCTCACGATACGCTTTTTCTGCGGCGTCGATGCACTCCTGTGGGGAGAGGAGGCCTAGATTCAGAAAGGGGGAGAGGACCGAGTGAAAGAGGACGGACTGTCCCTCCACCATGGTATCTTCCCAAGGGCCAAACTTTTCGAGCCGTTGTCGAATGAAAACCTTTAACCACTCCAGGGCGCCTTCTCGGGTTGCAGGGATCCAGAGGTCGGCTCCTTTTCCGGGGTGATCGGGAAAGAGTTGTGCTACCTCCTTGGCAACTTGGGCAACGAGGGGGTCTTTGGTTGGGGGTGGGAGGGGGGGAATGATGGGTTTTTCTTTTGCGAACTCACGAAAGGTTCGTCGGTTTTGGTCGTCCAGGTTCCAGTCTCCGCCTTCGGGTTTGCCTTTTGAATCGAGCAGGATCTTTCTCTCTGTTCGTAGACGACGGTAGTGAGATTCCATTAAGAGGCTTTTCTTTCCTTGAGCCCACGATTGAAACTCTGCACGGGAAACGAGGAACTGTGGGCTTGGGTGGCTTTGGACGGGAATTCCCAGTTTCTTGGATAGGGCAGGAAGGGAGTGGTGCGTGTCATACTCGTTGGGGTCGAGAAGGTGAATTTCGCGAATACGATGTTTTTGGATCCAGTCGCCGAGAACGGTGGTGTAATCGGAATTTTCAGGAAGGTCGGTTAAGTGGTGGTAGAGAACATGATGCTTCCTTTTCTTTAATCCTGCGGCGTAGTGGCGCATGGCGGAGTAGAGAAGGGTTAATTTTTGTTGATGGTACCGAACGTGGGAACCGCGTGGTGCAGATTCGATCATGCCCACGACAAGATCGGGACTGGAGGAGAGAAGGAGTGGATGGTCAGGGAGGAGTTGGTCACCTAGGACCCAGATAAGGCGCATGGATCAAGGGTAGAGGAAATCCGTCTGCGTCAAGGGGGCGACAAGAGATTTCTTGTTCTTAGGGATAAGCGGGGAATGATAGAGAAATGCTGACATTTCCTGAGGAGATCGTTCTTTTGGCTTTGGATGACAAAACGGGGAAATTTGTGGATCTACCTCCTTTGGCTATGGATCAGGCATTGGCGGGTGCCGCCTTACTGGAGTTGGCCTTTCAAAATCGGATTGATACCGATTTAACCCATTTGAGTTTGGTAAACCCCAAGCCGACAGGGGAGGAGATGCTGGATCCGCTTTTGGAGAAAGTTGTAACGGCAAAAGATAAGAAGGATGCGAAGTATTGGGTGGGAGTCTTTTCGGCCGATGGGGAGAAGATTCGCGAGAAGGTGCTACGCCGTTTGGTTCAGCGTGGTATTTTGAAGCAGGAGGAGAAGAAAATTTTGTGGGTAATCCCGGGGCGTCGCTACCCCATGGTCAATGATCAGGAAGAGAGAGAGGTGCGGAAGCGGATTCGATCCGTGGTTGTGGATGGGGAAGTGCCAGGGCCTCGTGACGTCGTTTTGGTGAGCTTGGCGAGCGCTTGTCAGCTTTTGCGGTCTGTATTTACCGATGCCGATCTTCTGAAATACAGTGCAAGAATTGCGGAGGTTTCGAAGATGGATCTGATTGGAAGAGCGGTTTCGAAGTCGGTTGCTGAGGTTCAGGAGGCGGTGATGCGAGCGGTCCTGTATTCGGTCTAAAACTTCCCGCACCCACAAGAGCCGGGGCCACACCCGTGGGTTGAGGACGATGGAGAGGATCCCTTTGTTGAGCCGAGGATTCCCAAGCCGCCAGAAATGATTCTTCGAACGGGTTGGCCTGTTTTTGGATGGCGGGTGAGGGGCGAATCCTTCATCGGGTGTTGAATTTCAAACTGAACGGGAATTTCCCCGTCTTTGGAGGGGATTGTTTCGTACACGTAGGTAGCCATGGGGATAGAGTAAGGTAAGAAACGGGGAAGGACCGAGAAAAAAGGGGGCATCGAAATGCAGATCGTTTGCTCTGCGCAGGAAACAAGCCAAGGTTGGTGTATGCGTGCCGACGATTTCCACTATGCGCTAGAGAATACGAAGGTGATTCTTCCTCCCCAAAGGAGGCTGGAAACCTTTGGCACGACGATTTTGAATTACCATTTGATCACTGAGGAGATGGATGCTGTCAATCGCATGCTGGTTCGGGAAGGGCGAATTCATGCTCAGAAGCCCGAACTGGTGACTCCGGATAGTTTCGCGAAGTTGCTCCTCGATGGCTTTGGGGAGAAGGCGGAGAGATACGCGGATGCTGTGAGTGAGTTTGCGTCCCAGATTGCGATTTTGAAGTATGGGTTTTCTTTTCGAAAGGATGAGACGCGGCGGTATGAGGTGTCAGGAGCCTTAGCTGAAGTTTCCGACAAGGTTCGGGCTGAAGTTGAGGCAAAAGGGGATCCTTTAGCCACGGTTCTGACAGGTGTGGATGACGGGTGGGAGGTCTGCTTGCTCAAATTCGCGCTCGATATGGTATTGGCTTCGGGTGGTGATCACGTTCGAGATTTGCGCCGACGCGGTTTGCTCTAGTCGAAGTAAGACTCGGATTCGTTGGTCTGAGGGTTAGGGTGGAACAGTGAAATCGATTACCAAGGCATGGCTGGGATGGGCGGGTAGGGTCGTATTGACCTTTGGGGCGGTATGGTTTTTAGCCACCAAGCTTAACTGGGGTGAATTTTGGGAGATTGTCCGTCAGGCAGATGCCCGTTGGTTGGGCTTGGCTGTAATGACGTATGGGGGCGTGGTGGTGATCTCAATTGTAAGATGGCACTTACTTCTGGAGGTGGCAGGGGTGGCCGTTGGGTGGGGTCGAACTGCACAACTTTCAATGGCAGGACTTTTTTTTAACAGCGTTTTGCCCGGAATGATGGGGGGTGATGTCATGAGGGCGTACTGGGCTGCACAGGATGCTCCTCAGGCCCGACCTGCGGCTGTGGTCTCGATTTTATTAGAGAGAGTTCTTGGTCTGACTGCGACTGTATTGGTAGGGGCGGCTTTGATTCTGCCGCACTGGTCGGATTTGACGGATCATCCGGTGACGCGGGCGGGGGCGTATGCTTTCTTGGTCGTTGCGGGGATTCTTTTTGTTTTGCTGCTCATTTTAGGTCATCCCTCGTCAGGGAAAATTCTCAGCGGACAGGCGCAGGTGGGATGGAGAAAGGTGGCAGGAGAAGGAGCGGAGGCTTGCCATATCTGTCTAACTCATCCGATTGGGGCTGGAGCTGGGCTGGGTCTGAGCGTATTCGCCCAGATTTTGTTGGTCTCCCTTTTCTACTGCGTATCTCAGGCGATGGGACTGGATGTTGGTTTTTGGCAGTTGGCTTCGGTTCTTCCGATGGTG
>JBBAWA010000042.1:0-6749 GCA_040397425.1 Methylacidiphilales bacterium | reverse complement strand
GATGATTACTGTGTTGCCGATTACTTGGAATGGGCTGGGTCTTCGGGAAGCTGCCTTTGTAACCTTTTTAGGAACTTTTGGAATCGCTACTGCAGAATCGGTGGCTCTTTCCCTCACAGGATTCGCTGTGATTCTTCTGTGGAATCTTTTCGGAGGCCTTGTTTATCTGGTGGCAGGTGTCGGACGTAAAGGAGTTTAGCTTTTACCCTTTCGACCAAGGTGGGTTCGTAGAAAGGGGGCGGTACGCGAAGTTTTTGAAGTGGCCACGTGTTCAGGGGTTCCCTGCGCCATAATGGTTCCTCCAGCCTCACCGCTTTCAGGGCCGATATCGATCAGATAGTCGGCTTCTGCCAGTACATCGAGGTGATGCTCGATGACCACCACGCTGTGTCCTGATTCCACAAGCCGATGCATGAGGTCGAGTAAGCGGCGAACATCCTCCAAGTGGAGGCCCACGGTAGGTTCCTCCAGAAGGAAAAGGTGATGGGCAGGGCGACGTGCTCTTCCTTTGGCGTGAGCGTGATCAGCTGCGATTTGGGCCGAGGCCAGTTCGGTTACTAATTTCAGACGTTGGGCTTCGCCGCCTGATAGTGTTGGGCTGGTTTGACCCAACTGAAGATACCCGAGGCCTGTTTCTGTCATTAGTCGGCATGGGGTAGCGATCCGAGGGTGAGGAGCGAAAAATTCGGCTGCTTTTTCAGCGGAGAGTGCCAGAGCTTGCTGAATCGATATGTCTCGGTAACGAATAGCTAGAATCTCGGGTTTCCAGCGCATGCCATTACACTCCTCGCAACGTACGTCCGCGGGGGGAAGGAAACTCATCTGCACCCGGATGGTGCCCGCACCATCGCACGCAGGGCATCGGCCTGGACCTGCATTGTGAGAGAAGTGGGAGGCGGTAAAGCCTGACTGTTTCGATATCGGCAGGGCCGCAAAGAGATTTCGGAGATCGTCCATTAACCCCAAGTAGGTTGCTACGGTGGAGCGGGGTGTTTTTCCAATGGGTGATTGGTCGACCTCAACCACGCGGTCAATCGAATCGGCTCCACGGACTGATTCCCACCGAGGATCCTTTCGGCTTCGTTCAGGAGATGTAGCGGGAATTAGAATTTCCCGAACTAGGGTGCTTTTTCCTGATCCACTGACGCCCGAGAGTGCTGTGAGGCGATGCATGGGGATCGAGACATCCATTCCCGAGATATTTCGCGCCTTGGCGCCTTTAATCTTAATCCACGAGGTCGAGGAATCGATCGGGCGGCGGTGTCCGCGGGCGGGATGTTGAATCGGTTCGCCCAGAAGACGGGCGGTGGCCGAGCGACCTTTGGAGTCGATCTCTTTCCAAGTTCCTTGGGCTACAATTTCTCCTCCATGAATTCCTGCCCCAGGGCCAAGATCGATGATGTGGTCGGCGGCTCGCATGGTGTCCTCATCGTGCTCGACGACGACGAGGGAGTTTCCACGGTCCCGCAAATCTCGAAGAATGCCTAAAAGCTTTTGATTGTCGCGAGGGTGAAGACCGATTGTGGGTTCATCGAGCACATACAAGACACCCTGAAGATTTGAGCCAAGTTGGGCGGCAAGGCGGATTCGTTGAGATTCGCCACCGGATAGAGTCGGAGCGGAGCGGTCGAGATTCAGGTAATCGAGTCCAACCTTACGCAGGAAGGCGAGACGTTGAAGAATCTCTGGCTGGATATCCCGAACGATGGCAGCTTCCCGGCCTGTGAACTTAACCTTTGAGAAGAAGGTCTCGAAGTTGCGAACGGATAGGGAGTTGATTTCTGGTATCGTTTTTCCTGCAAAGCGAACCGAGCGTGCGATGGGATTCAGACGAGCCCCTTGGCAGGATGGGCAGGGAAGAAGCTCACCTTCAGGAATCTCCTCACGTGCAAGTTCCAACTTCTGTTCTCGTTCGGCTTCATCCTCGGAATCGGGTTCGGTAGGCTTTGCGAGCAAGGTTCCGTATCCTTGGCAGTCGGAACACCATCCGTGAGGGCTATTAAAAGAGAATAGGCGCGGATCGAGTTCGTCAAAGGAACGACCTGTTGCAGGGCAGAAAAGGTGATGGCTATGAATTGTGGATTTTCCTTGGCGATCGATGGCATACAAGGTGCCTTTGCCTAAGGACAAAGCCTGGGATACGAGTATGGGGAGATCCTTTTGTTTGGGTGCGAGTTGGGCAACAAGAACCTCGATGTGATGCTCTTTGTAGCGGTCGAGAGGTTGAAACTTATCTGGCTCAACCCATTTTCCATCCACTCGAAGGAGTTTGTAGCCTTTCTTGACGGCCCAGCGTGCGATCTCCGTGTGAAAGCCTTTTCGCCCCCGGATGAGAGGTGCGAGGAGATCAAGCCGCTTGGATTTCTTTAACTGTTTTTGGATGCGCAGGATGATGTTAGAGGTGTTTTGTCGGATGGCGGCCTCGCCTGTGTCGGGATCGTGCTGAACTCCAAGTTTTGCGTAGAGAAGACGAAGAAACTGATAAAGCTCCGTAACCGTAGCGACAGTGGATTTACGACCTCCGCGAGTCGTGCGCTGTTCGATTGCGACGGAGGGGGGCAAACCTAGGATCGAATCGACATCAGGTTTTTCCAGCTGTTCGACAAACTGTCGTGCATAAGTATTGAGGCAATCGAGGTAGCGGCGTTGGCCTTCGCTAAACAGCAGGTCAAAGGCAAGGGTGCTTTTACCCGATCCGGATAGACCTGTGACAACGACCATTTTGTGGCGAGGAATACTTAGGTCGAAATTCTTTAAATTATGGTGACGAGCACCTCGGACGACCATTTCCTCCGAGGAGATCTTTTTTGAGGAGGGCGGGGCAACTTCATGAAGGCGGAGGGATGGGGTATGTTTCTTGGAGAGGAGAGGCGCCAGGAAAGTGGCGGTATGGCTTTTCGGGGTTTGGGCGACCTCCTCAGGAATTCCTGATGCGATGAGTTTCCCTCCTGCAGATCCTGCTTCAGGACCGAGATCGAGAACCCAGTCGGCATTCTTCAGGACATCCATGTGGTGTTCAATGACGAGGAGAGAGGCGCCTTGATCCACAAGGCGGTGCAAGAGGCGGATGAGGAGGGCGACATCGTCCAGGTGCAATCCCGTTGTGGGTTCATCTAAGATGAGAAGAGGCGATGTGTTGGAAGGGGTGGAAGTGCTTTTCTTTTTGCCTTTGCGTGGAGTTTCGTCGGTTTGATTTTGCGGAGCAAGGTGGGCAACTAGTTTAAGTCGCTGGGCTTCTCCTCCTGAAAGTTGGCTCAAGGGTTGGCCACAGCGTAGGTATCCGAGCCCGACCTCGCTTAAAAGAGAGAGGGCTTGGCAGATTCTTTGGTGGCATTCCCTTGCCCTAGGGGTGAGAGATTTGTGAGGGGCAAAGTGGAGCAGAGCCTCGGCGGCACTCATTTCGAGGAGTTGGCTGATCGACTTTCCACGGTAGGGAGCGGCGAGAACGTGGGGTTGGAAGCGGTGGCCTTCACAGGTTGGGCACGTAACGAAGACATCCGAGAGGAACTGCATGGATACTTTTTCGTATCCCATGCCTCCGCAACGTTCGCATCGACCTCCGCCTGCGTTAAAGGAGAAGGCGGATGCGGCAAGTCCTGCGCTTTGGGCTTCCTCGGTTGAGGCGTAAAGTTCGCGAACGAGATCGTAAATATCGAGATAGAGTAGGGGGGTTGAGCGAGGGGTTTGGGAGAGGGGGGATTGGTCCACAAGGAGAACATCGGAGATCGTGTCGTGTCCGGTCATGGATTTGACGGAAGGTGGATTTTCAACAGCCCGCCCCATTTGATGGAGAAGGGTTTTGTAAATGACCTCGTGGACAAGGGTACTTTTGCCTGAACCGCTGACTCCAGAAACGGCCACAAGACGACGGAGAGGAAAAGAGGCGGTAAGATTTTTCAGATTATGGCAATCGGCTCCTTGGACACGGAGCCAAGGGTGACCTTTGGGTGGGCAGGGACGACGAGCGGAAGGGATTGGAATCGTGCGGCGGCCTGAGAGGTAGGCACCTGTGGGAGAGTTTTTCACTTTGAGGAGACCTGCAGGTGGTCCTGCATAGAGGAGTTGACCCCCTTCACCTCCTGAGCCTGGCCCGAGTTCTAAGATGTTTTCGGCAGATCGAATGACCGTTTCATCGTGTTCAACAACCAGAACGGTGTTTCCTGCGGCTCGAAGCTCCCGCAGGAGATCCAGGAGGCGTCCGGTATCGCGTGGGTGAAGGCCAATACTGGGTTCATCCAGAACAAAAAGGGTACCTGTAAGGCCTGTGCCCAAGCAGCCGGTTAGGTTTACGCGCTGGAGTTCTCCGCCAGAGAGAGTCCGCGTGGGGCGATCCAGGGTGAGGTAGCCAAGTCCGACACTTAAGAGAAAGCGAAGTCGGTGACGGATGTTTTCGAGCGGGGTTTGTGCTGAGACATCGTTGGTTTTGATTTTCTGAAGAAGGGTGGATAGCTCGGTTAAGGGCAGGGAGTTGAGTTCAGGAAGTGTTTTCCCAGAGAGATGCCAGTACGTGGTTTCAGGGCGGTAGCGCTGGCCGCTACAGGTTGGGCAGGGGCGATAAGCGCGGTAGCGTGCCAGGAGAATACGGACATGCATTTTGTAGGTTTTTGTTTCCAGCCAGCGGAAAAAACCGCGAACGCCGTACCAGTCGCCTGAATCCCACAATTCAGAAAGTTCGCGACTGGAGCCATCTTGGCCTTCGAGGACAAATTTCTGGTGAGCGGGTGAGAGTTCGCAAAAGGGAACTTCTAAGGGGATGCGATGTTTGCGGCAGGCTTTTTCGAGATCCTGCTGGCACTCTTCGAAGCTGGCCGTTTGCCAAGGTTTTACGACGCCCCCGGCTATAGTGAGGTTGCGATCGGGGAGAGCCAGAGATTCATCAATTTCGATGATTCGACCAAATCCGCGGCAAGCTGGGCAAGCACCCAGGGGATGATTGAACGAAAAGAGGGCGGGCGTGGGCTGGTGAAAATCACGTTGATCGCGTGGGCAGTAGTAGCGATCCGAGAAGAGATGAGTGTGGGAGGGGTTTTGAACTAGGGATATCGCGGCTACACCCCGTCCGTATTTGAGGCAGGAGGTAATCGCCTCGATGAGTCGGGATTGAGAGGAGCGGGAGAGGGTGAGGCGATCTTGAATGACTTGGACGAGTAGATTTTGTTCTGGAGGAGTTTGTTTGAAGGCTTGGGCGAGTGCTTCGAGACCCGTGGGTTCGTCGAGGCGATGGGATTTTGCATCCAGGAGAGCTCGGCGAAATCCTTGGCGGGCGAGGAAGGCAGCGGCTTCGTCTGTAGGCGTTTTTTGTGGAAAAGGAATACGAAAGAGAAACCAAGCCTCTTGATTGGGGTGATTTTTGATTAGTTCGCTTAGGATGGAGTGTGGAGTCCAAGGCTTGATGGGTTCAGAGCAGTCGGGGCAGGTGAGCTGAGCTAGTCGTGGAAAGATGAGTTTAAGATGGTCTGCAATTTCTGTGACAGTACCGACGGTGCTGCGGGAAGAGCGAACCTGGTTGCTTTGGCCAAGGGCGATGGCGGGTGGAATGCCTTCGATTCGATCGACGCGCGGTCGATCCATTCGCTCGAGGAACTGTCGGGTGTAGGGGCTGAAGGTTTCCGCGTATCGGCGTTGGCCTTCGGCGTAGAGGGTGTCGAAGGCGAGGGAGGACTTTCCTGATCCGGACGGGCCCGTGAGGACATGAAACATGCCCAGAGGCAGGTCGAAGGTTAAGTTTTTGAGATTATTCTGTGTAGCGCCTTCGACTCGGATGAAACCGGTTGCATGCATGGGGTGCGTAGACTAGCCCTATCTGGCGCGATAACAAATGAGAGAGTTGGTATTCGTTAAAGAAAGTTTATAACGGATCTGTGCAACATCGGCTCAAAAAACTGCTTCACCGGATGAGGCTGAGTCCGGAGCATATTCAGGCAGGGAAGGTGGGGAAGTGGTTGGGAAAGCACGGGGTGAATCCAGACCTGTGGAGTTTTCGGAGGGGTCCAGTGGCGAGGGCGATGGTGGCGGGTTTGTTACCGGCTACGAGCCCCTTGCTGGGGTTGCATCATGTTTTAGCGGTCGTGTTAGCAGTGCTTTTAAGGGCGAATGTGCCCACGGCGGTAGTGGTCCAAGCGGTAAACAATCCTTTGACGATTCCGATCTACTACACAATGGCATATCAGGTAGGGGAGGTTCTGTTGGGTAGACCTGCAAAATATGAGACTCACATTGCTGAAAAGATTAAGAAACTAGATGAGACGGAGGGGATTCAAGCGAAGTTGAGGATGTTGGCGGGGGAGTTGGCTATGGTGGCGGTTCCGTTGATGGTGGGGTGTACTGTTATTGGGGTGGTTGTTTCAGTTGCTGGGTATGGGCTGATCTATGCGATATGGCCGGATGAACCCGGGGAAAAGAGCGAGGGAGGGTAGGTCTTCCGGAACGGAATAAAAAAGCTAGTTAAACGGATCGCTCGCGTGAGGAGCTGCGAAGGTGAATGGTTTTGTGTTCGAGATCATGAACTGCGCGGATGTAGCGGACGGTACGGCTGCGGGCGCGCATGAGAATTGAATGGGTGATGGCTTTGTGACCGATGAGTTTGACCCCGGGTAAAAGAGGGCTTTCGATAATTCCTGTCGCGCAAAAGATCGCGCTTTTTCCTGTTACGATATCAGCAGAGCGAAATATGGTTTGAATCTCTTTTTCCGGTACGCCATGGACTTCGCGGGCTTTCGCCTCGGGATTGGGAAACCACATGCGGAGCT
>JBBAWA010000041.1:0-12286 GCA_040397425.1 Methylacidiphilales bacterium | reverse complement strand
AGTTTGAAGACACCATAGAAGTCGACTCCGGGTGTTACCGTGTAGTTGGCGCCCACCTGCCCGTTGAATCCAAATTGGAATGCGCTGCGACAGTAGTTGGCCTGAATATTCTCAGTCCCAAAATAGTAATTATTAACATCAAGTTGCTGCCAGATGGCTCCGATCCCACCTCCGATAAATGGCTTAAATGCGGTGGCACCTGGCCAACGCAAAATTCCATCAATCTGGATAGGTACTTGAATTAGCTCGCCGTCAGCGGAGTTATGAAAAGAACTACCATCTGTAAAAGTTAAATTATATTGATTGATTGCATTATAGATGACTCCTGACTGAAGGCTGACCCCCAACCAGTCATAGATGTTGTAGCCAAATTCCACATCAAATCGAAAACCAGGCTGGAATGTGAAATTCTCGCCTGAAACTCCAACTGATTGGTCATATGGGAATGAGGCCCTAGGAAGATTTGGCGAGGTTGGGTAAGCCTGCATATTTGTTCCATTATAGACACGGCGGGCTGTGAGTTGACCTTGTATCGAGCCACCGACTGAGGCGTTCATAAAGAAGTCGTCGTAGGTGCCTAGGTCTATAGTGCCGACGCCCCCATCGGAGAGGGGTGCGGGTTTTCCTGATACAGTTTGCAGAGGAGTTGGTGTTGTTGGGGCACCGGAGAGTGGATCAACCGGAGCTGAACCTCCCATGGCAGATCCGCCCATGGGATCTGGATTTGCCATAGGAATTTGGATCGTGCTGTCGGCTGCGGATGGAAGTGGTACAGGTGCGGTCGCAGGTGTTGTGGCATCACCGATCGGTGCGATGGAGACATTTTTACTTGAGGCGGAGTTTTGAGTTGGGTTTGGTTCTAGTAGTGAGAGGGTGGGTGGCCCACCGAAATCTTTTCCGTCATCAAAGGTGTTCAAGGAGCTAAGTGGGACGACTCGTTTGGTTCCGTTTGGATAGGTTTTTAGAATCTGACCTTTTGCTTCGGCATGGGGAGGAATCGAAAGATTCTCAGGAGGCGAAGATGGGGGCGTTTCTGGTAACGTTAATCTTTGAGCTTGGGCAGTGATTGCAAAATAGGTGCTGGCTACTAATAGAAGTAAAAGGGGTGGTGCCCCTCTGTGAATGGGTATCCTCATCGATCTAGTGCGGATACTGAGCACAATATGTAGTACCTACAAAGAAAAGGACTCAACTTATAGTGAAGTTATTCACATAGTTGTATGGAGGGTCATAGCCCCTGAGGCAGGTGTAGGGACGAGTCTAGTGACAGGAGTGGGGTCTGACCCCAGTTAGAAGCGCCAGGCGAGGCCGATTTCGGCGGTATGATTGAACATAGCGTGGCTGGTACCGAAATCGGCAAAGTTTGGGCTAGGCATAGAAAGGCACTTGTAACCGATATCGAGGTCGAATCCGGGCTGAATGGTGTAGGTGAAGCCTGTGGTAAACTGCCAAGCAAAGTTCCACTGGTAAGAGGTGTAGGTGCCGCCATCGGTTAGGGCAGTGCCTGATTGGTAGACCATCCAGTTCGCTCCGACACCTGCACCGACATACCCACGAAAAGGACCTTGCGAAAGGTAGTGATAGGTTGCGTTGAAGAGGACAGGGACTTGATAGAGGGAGCCTGCGCCGTACCGGGTATCGTTTTCCCAGACGACGGAGTGGATCGAGTTGTAGATAAAGTCGCCTTCGACCGAGAGGCGGAGTTGAGGGAGGACATTGTAGCCAGCTTCGAGATCGTAGCGGATTCCGGGATTGAAAATGGTTTTGCTGTAAATGGACTGATTTCCAAAACGGGTGCTCCAGGGTTGAAGAAGGTTCACGCCGACGGCAGTGCGAAAGACGGGGCCCTCGTTGGGGCCGAAAAAATCCTCAAGAGAGCGAGGGGAGTCGTCCGACTCTTCGAGCACAACAGGGGCAGGAGTTGTGACCGAGGGAGAGTCTGTGCCAATTGGAACTATACCTACGTCTTCAGGGCGAAGTGAGGGGGAGGGAGTGGTGAGAGTGGGCCCTGCAGAATCGGATGTAGCATTACGAAGAGTCACGGCCTCCAAATTAGTCTGGGCCGAACAAGGGGGACTGAATATCAGAGCGGCCAATAAAAAAGCCCCCCAGAAGGGGGGGCTTTTTTTGAGAATAAAGATTTGAGCTTTCAGAAGCGCCAAACAAGTCCGACTTCAGCTGCGTAACTGTAAGCGGCGTTGACTTGCTCTTCGCCAAATACCGAACCATTCGTGTTAGCCTGTGCTACTGGATTCGGCGTGCAAAGGGTCTTAAATGAAGTCTCTAGATCTAGCCCCGGAGCAACGTTATAGCTAAAACCAGCAACTAGTTGGAAGGCGTAGTTCCATTGGTAGCTGGTAAAATTTTGGGAACGCGGAGTATTCAGTGAGAGCGTTGAGTAGTCCCATACACCCCCAACACCCCCACCACAGAAGCCGCGAAAGGGTCCATCGCTGGGGAATTGGAAACGAACATTAGCTAAGATAGGAACCTGATAAAGGCCTCCACTGCCCATAGTTCTGCTACCAGAATAAAAGGTGTCGTTTTGGACTTGAAGTGAGTGAACCTGATTATAAATGAAGGCACTTTCAACCCCTACCGAAAACCAGTCTGTCACATTATAGAATGGTTCTATATCAAACCTGATTCCTGGCTGGAAAGTGACAGATTGGTAAACTGATCTTTGACTACTTCGTCCGCTTTGAGATTGCTGGAAAGCTACACCGACATTGCTCCTAAACCCAAAGCCCTCCATAGGGCCATAATCATCGGTATCAGACATCGGGGACGGGGTTGTGTTCACTCCGCTCGAAGATTCTGGCGTTACGACTGAAGTGGAGGAGGGCATCGGAGTAGAGGCTGATGCGGACGTAGACGTTGTTGCGGCAGGTTGGCCGATCGGCACGATCCCATCTTTCCCTGGGTCGTAGGCGATAATACGGGGAGCACCGCCGTGTTTTTCACCGTTATCGACCGCCTTTCCTATCTCACTCCAACGGACTACAACCTTCGTGCCGTCCGGATAGATCTTCATGACCATAGGATCGTTTGTCGACGTGGTCACCGCTGGTTCTGCCAGCACCACCGGCGAGGCACATAGGGCTAGAATTACAGTTATATATTTTACTTGTTTATACATAATTAATCTCCGATTGGGTTAGGAGGCGTCTTGCGTCTAATTGACGACAAATGGCGTCTCATATGCTCTTTCTGATCTATATATGGTATGTGTCAACAAAATTGTTAATAACTTCTAAATAACTTATTACGTAATATATAGTATTAACATTGTTTCTCTACTGAGGTATCCACTGTTTTTTTTGATCTAAAGAGGTGATCTGTCGCTATCCCGAGTAAATCTTCGGGAGATCCCTAGGCGTGTAGTTAGGTTTTTTTGATTCCTGAAATCTGAAAAGTAAGCAGCTCTTTTTCGAGATCGGCTCCCGGGGGCAGGTGAAGGGTTCTCCATCCTGATTTTCTTGGGGTTTCCAGGTTTTCAGCAAGGTCATCGATAAAGAGGGAGCTTTCCGCTTTCGCTCCTGTTGCCTGCAGCGCTTTTTCGTAAATATCTGGGTGGGGTTTTCGACATCCCGCTTGGTGAGAGTAGATCCGATGCTGGAAAAGAGGGAAGAAGTCGTAAGTGGTTTCGAGATGTTGGATATGAGAGGCGCAGGTGTTCGAGATCAAGGCAAGTGGGTAGTCTTTTGCAAGTTGTCGAGCCAAGGCCACCCGTTCGGGTAGGGGATAAAAGATATCGCAGAAGGCCTCTTGCAGTTCTTCCTGTGCGTGGGCGAGATCGAGATCCTCGGCAAGAAGGGCAAAGTACTCATCGCAGGTATGGCGACCTCGTTCGTAGTCGTGTGCGCGTTCATGAGACCAGATCTTTTCGCAGAAGGCCTCCACGTTTTGGCCTGATCTCCGAGCGAGAGCTTTCAGCTTCTCGCCTGAGCGAAGTCCTACCAGAACGTTCCCAAGATCAAAAAAAATGTGGGTGATCTGCCGGCTCATCTCGATTCGGTAGTCCGGCGACTATTTCGAAGTCTGAATATATTCTCCAGCCCAGGAGTCGGACGGAGGATTTTTCAGGAATTCCTCGCAGATCTTTTTATAGGTTTTGGAGGGGCCGTCGTGGGGATCGAGGGAGAGAGCTTGATCGAACTTGGCAATGGCGGCGGTGAAGTTACGGGAGGCGTGGAGGTGCCAACCTTCCTCGAAGATCTGGACTACCTGGCGCTTGGCTTCGGAGAGTTCGCCCTTTTTGGCAAGCAGCTCGTAGCAGGGGACGGGCTCGGTCTTTCCTTTTACGATCATGTTCGCGAGGAAACGGGCCTCAATTTTATCCTTAGCCATCTCGTAGGTTTTCCCGCCAATCATAATGTGGGTGTCGAAAGGTTTATTGGCGGGTTCAAAACGGGCGGCTTGATTGACTGCATCGCCCATCACGGTGTACTGGAACTTTTTGTCGGAGCCCATGTTACCTGCGGCAACTTCACCCGTGTTGATCCCCATCCGGGCGTCGATGTCACAACCGTACTCGGTTTTCAGCTCTTGTTTGAGAGATTGGAGGCGTTCCTGCTGTTCGAGGGCTGACCAGCAGGCTTTCCAAGCGTGGGAGTTAGGGTCTGGATCGACCCAAACAGGGACTCCGAAATCGGCCATGATGGCATCGCCTGAGTACTTATCGATGTAGCCTCCGTATTTGGTAACGAGATCACTCATCGGGGTGAGGTAACGATTGAGGATTTTGGCAAGGTCTTCGGCCGAGACCGATTCGGAAATGGTGGTGAAACCTGCGAGGTCGGAGAAAAAGATCGTGACCATACGTTTTTCACCGGTGAGGCGGAAGCGGTCGGGATCGGCTTGCATGTAGGAGAGAACTTCGGGGCTGACCATGGTGGAGAACATGCCGCTGACGCGTCGTTTTTCGCGCTGTTCGAGAACGAACTCGTAGCCGAGGCAACCGATGCCACCAAAGAGGAGAGTGAGGCAGGGGCTCACTGCAGGAAGAACAAGGCTAAGTTTATCTTGAACCAAAAAGGTGAGGAGGGCGTAACCCAAGGCGAGAAGGGCAAGAAGGGCGAGCCTGAGGATGGGTTGTTTGGTTGCTAAGATGAGAAAGAGGGCAAGTAGGCCAGCGGCCAAAAGGAGGGCGGGAAAAGTCCAAAGAGGAGGAAGGTTGAGAAAGCTGCCGGATAAAGCGGCACCGAGGGCAGCCAGGTGAACCTCGGGTCCTGGCATGGGGTTGGGGTAGGGAGTGCGGATGACGTCCTTTGACCAGTTTCCGTAGGGGCCAATGAGGACGATCTTATCCTTAAGCATCTCTCCGTTTTGGAAAACTTTTTCCCAAGTGGACGGAACAAAGAGTTGGTAAACGGGAATTGCTTTATAATTGAAGTTGGGCGGACCTGCGAAACGGAGGATTCCAGTTCCTTGTTTGGGAATGCGGTCCCCGTAGCCCGCTTTTTCCAGCATTCGGCAAGCAAGTGAGACGGCGGGTATGTCTTGAAATTGGCGCCGATAATCGGCGGAGCGAACGATGCCATCTTTGTCGGGCCAAAGGTTTACGAAGCCGACTCGGCCGGCGGAGTTCTCTTTTGAGATCTCGTTGGCGCCTAAGGGGGCAAGGGCGGCGGGTAGGGTGAGTTGGACGGAGGTGCGGCCTGCGTTACTCACCTCTTCAAACGTTCCGCCAACAACTGCACGGGCTCCCTCCTGCTCGAGAACTTGAAGAAGTTCTGTGTCGCCGTCTTTTGGGGTGGGGAACATTAGGTCGAGGCCGACCACCTTCGCACCCGCTTGGGAGATTCGTTGGATGACACTGGCCCAGACGGATCGGCGCCAAGGCCAAGAGCCCGTCGACATTTCGGCTAGGGCAGGATCGGCAGCGATTTCTTCCTCCGAGAGGATATCCTTGTAAGTGGGTTTATCGATTGTGATGAAGACAATCTCGGGTGAGAGGGGTGCGGTTTGGCCAAAGCGAACTCGAAGATCGCGAGTGTAAAGCTCGGCCTCAAGCAGAGGTTTGAACTGGATGAAGTTGAGAAGGCCGAGGAGAAGGGCCGCGCCTATGCAGATTCCAATTAGAATGATCCGACGCGATGCCGCCTCCTTTTTTGCAGTTTTGGCCATGGAGTATTCTTAGTTTGTTGGGGTGGGGCGGGCGAGAGTGGATTCCTGCTTAGTGCTTTCTTGCTGGAGCTCGTTTTCTAATTCGCGGATCTGTTTGCGCTGGTACTCGCCGACCTCGCGTTCGATCGCAGAGATAGCAGCCCGTCGGGCGGATCGTTCCTGTTCGAGCCGTTTTTCCTGCTCGGAGTTGGCTATGATGGCCCCAATTAACATACCTGCTAAAGCTCCTGCCCCGGCGCCGATGGCGGCTCCATCTCCCCCTCCTGCCATCGCACCAATTCCGGCTCCTGAGGCGGCTCCGCTGACCATTCCGACTCCTGCGCCTGTAGGGACGCCACTTCCTGAGCCGATTCCTTTGCTTTTGGCGGCATTGGGTGCGGAGGCCATGAGTTGGGTTCGGTACTGTTTCACGTCGGCACGGATGGATTCAAGTCGGTCGTCCAGCGCTTGAGTAGCGGCTCGGCGTTTTGCATCACTATTTTCGAGTTCTCCTCGAGATCGGAGCAGGGCGGGTGGTGGCGTGGTTGATTCTCGGACAAAGATTGATTCGAGTGCGGGGATTCGAGTGAAGGGAAGAAGATCGGCCTCTAAGGCAACCCATCGACCCGAGGTGCGAGTGGCACGGCGTAGGGTCCAACCTCCCTCAAAAGTTGTGCCTGCGGGGAGGACGTTTTTGGCGGCAGCGTAATCAAAGACTTTTCCGGGGGGAAGATCGTACGCGTATACAATTTTCGGAAGCAGACGGCGGTGATCGTCTGAACCATGTTTCGCCGTAGGTGCAGAGACGACTGGGGCGATGAGAATATCTTCTTTTGCTCGTAGAGTGATGGCGTAGTCGACTGACACGCCCTCGTCTTCGACTTTGAGGCGGCGAGGTTGAAGTGAGACGAGCTCGATTTGTTGGGGAATGCGACGAATCAGCACGGAGCGGGCGAGGCCTTCGGGAGGGAGATGGCGCCAGCGTTGCCAAGGGCCAAGAGTTGCCTTGTCGAGAGATAGGGGAATGGGAAGGACGGGAGTGGTGGGGGAGTTCGGGGATTCTGAGGAGAGGCGAGCAAGTTCGCGAAGGGAGGTGCTCCATCGTGCATATTCGGCTTGGAGAGCTTGGGGGGAGCGAATCTCATCATCATTTTTTGAGTAAAAAGAGCTTTGAAAGATGAGAATGAATGTGAGGAGAAAGAGGGTAAGAACAACGATTGCGGACGCCAACCAGGCGACATAGGTACGCCATGGGTGGAGAGTTGGGGGAAGGGATTGCGGTGGGGGGGTGGGCAGGATTGGGGGGACAGGTTTGGGCTGAAGGGCGGGCTGAATGCGGCGAGGGGGTCCTGACCGGAACATCTTGGTATCCTATCAGCGGAGAGTTGCGCGAGGAAGAGGGGCGAGGAGTGGGTTGATTCAGGCTTGGGTGCGGTTGAATTTACGGCATATTGCCTTGATGGCGGTCAAGCTAACGGGACATCAGATTGAGGTTGTGCTCTCTACCTTGGACGGGTGGAAGCAGGAAGGCGGCCAGATTTTGAAGGAGTACCAGTTTTCTGATTTCATTTCAGCTTCGATGTTTGTCACGGGGGCTAATTTGGAGGCGGAAAAAGCCAATCATCATCCCGAGTTATTGCATCGGTACCAGAAAGTGAAGATTCAGTTGAGCACCCACGACGTAGGGGGGATTAGTGAACTGGATTTGCGGATGGCAAAGAAACTCGATGCCCGAGCGAAGTCCCTGCAGTCTGGAGGATAAACCGATGGCAAAAAAAGCGCTGATTACAGGCATCACGGGTCAGGATGGATCCTATTTGGCGGAGCTTCTGTTGCAGAAGGGATATGAGGTGCATGGAATTATCCGCCGATCCTCGAGTTTTAACACAGAGCGGTTGGATGGGATTTACAGGGATCGGCATGAGAAAGGGACGAAGATTTTTTTGCATTTCGGGGATCTGAGCGATCCAAGTTCGATGATCAAAATTCTCGGGGAGACGCAACCGGACGAGATTTATAATCTGGCGGCACAGAGCCATGTAAGGGTGAGTTTTGATATTCCAGAGTTCACGGGGGACGTGACGGGATTGGGCACGGTTCGGTTGCTGGATGCCATGAGGGAGGTCACTCCGAAGGCGCGATTTTATCAGGCTTCAAGTTCGGAGATGTATGGGCTGGTTCAGGAAGTGCCGCAAAAGGAGACCACTCCATTTTATCCGCGGAGTCCGTATGCGGTTGCCAAGGTGTATTCGTACTGGATCACAGTGAACTACCGGGAAAGCTACGGGTTGCATGCGTCGAACGGGATTCTGTTTAATCATGAGAGTCCGCGTCGGGGTGAGACCTTTGTAACCCGTAAGATTACGCGGGCGGTCGCAAGGATTCAGGCGGGTTTGCAGGAGAAGCTTTTTCTTGGAAATTTGGAGTCGAAACGGGATTGGGGATACGCCCCGGAGTATGTGGAGGGGATGTGGCGGATGTTGCAGCAGGAAAAGCCGGACGATTATGTTTTGGCGACTGGGGAAACGCACAGCGTTCAGGAGTTTGTCGAGGTGGCGTTTGCCCGAGCGAAGTTGGATTGGAAGAAGCATGTGGCGTTCGATGAGCGGTATTTGAGGCCGGCGGAGGTGGATCTGCTGATTGGAGATGCCTCAAAAGCGAAGAAGCAACTGGGGTGGGTGCCGAAGGTGAAGTTCAAGGAGCTTACGGAGATCATGGTGGATGCGGATATTGAGCAGTTGGCAGAGGAGCGGGCGGGGAAGCGGATTCGGGATTAACGATGAAGATCTTTGTGGCCGGGCACCGGGGGATGGTGGGCTCGGCTGTGGTTCGGGCGCTGGAGAAAAAAGGCGGATATCAGATTTTGACCCGAACAAGAGCGGAGCTGGATTTGACGGATCCCAAGGCGGTCTCGAACTGGTTTGAGAAGGAAAAGCCCGACCAGGTGATTGATGCGGCGGCACGTGTGGGCGGGATTTTGGAGAATTCAAGGCGTCCGGTGGAATTTTTACTAGAGAACCTGCGGATGCAGAACAATTTGATGGAGTCGGCCTTTGGGAATGGTTGTCGCAAATTTCTTTTTTTGGGGAGCTCCTGCATTTATCCGAAGCATGCGGAGCAACCGATTCGTGAGGACTCGTTGCTGGGCGGTCCGCTAGAGCCCACCAACGATGCATATGCACTGGCGAAAATTACCGGCGTGAGATTAGCTCAGGCGTATCGGGACGAGTATGGGAAGAGTGCGATTTCCGCGATGCCAACGAATTTATATGGTCCGGGAGATAATTTTGATCCGGAGAGTTCCCATGCTTTGCCTGGGATGATCACAAAGTTTCATCGGGCCAAGGTCCGAGGCGAGAAGGAGGTGGTTTTGTGGGGTACGGGCTCGCCGAGAAGGGAATGGTTATACGTGGAGGATTTGGCGGACGGATTAATGATGTTGTTGGAGAAGTATGATGGGCGTGAGATTGTGAATGTGGGAGTGGGGGAAGACTCGACGATTCGGGAGTTAGCGGAAAAGGTAAGAAAGAGAGTTGGTTTTGATGGAAAGATACGATGGGACGAGAGTAAGCCAGACGGGACGCCTAGAAAACTATTGGATGTGACAAAAATTCGAGGGATGGGTTGGAAGCCGAAGGTAACGATTGAGGATGGAATTACCGCAACCTACGACTGGTTTTTGAAGAACGCTCCTGAAGCGAAGGGGTGAACGAGTAGAAGTGGGATCGGGTATTAAGGGGAGGGATTCGAGGAGGATTTAGATTAAGTAGAATGGTGTGCACTGGGGCGAATCGTTTTAGGGAAATTGTCCAGATAATGAGTAAAACCTCAAAATGAATTATTGGCTCGCGACCGGAACTCCATTGATGGCCTAAGGCACGAAGTTTGTGTTTATGTAACCAATGTATTCCACAATACGAAAAAAAGCGCGGGGATGAGATAATGGGGTAATGACTTGGTTGGTGATGACTTGGTTTGTAGGCCCATTCTGAGTATCAAAGGTCGTCCAATGAGCATCGACAAGGTTGGTGCAAACCTGAGTATCGTAGACAAATCCGACTCGGCCCATAAAACTAATCACTGCTTGGTTGGTTTCTAGGCGGATCGATAATGGAGGTGGCATAGTCGCGCGGAAGGTGATGGTGTGGTTGGGGCTACTTTGGAAGATAGAGTTTTTATCCTTGGCTCGGAAGGTGATCTGATAATCGCCCGGTCGATTAGCGGAAAAGATGCGGCCATGGGCGTGGGGGTAACCATTCAAAATTACAGGGAAGGAGGGATCGTTCGTCTCAGTGCGGATCCAGCCAGTTGGGCGCGTCCAAGTGGGCTCAATGGACTCTGTCTCCCAAAAAGAAAAAGACCCCTCGTTTGGGCCGATCACCGAAACCAGCTCTATTTCAGGATCGGCTTTAGGGGCGGGATTCAAAACCTCGGTCTCTGTGGTGGGGGTAAGTTCCGAAGCAAAACAGCCTCCGGGAAAATTAGTGGCGTAGCCACTGAAGGCTTCTCCACGAGGAACGTATACGGCCCATTGGAGGCTCGGACTTAAAATGCCGAGCTGATTGGTGTTACTAGGGTTAACACCGACCTCCACGTGGTCGTGTGCCGATGCCGATCCAGCGATACAGAGACAAATAATGAGGCTCTTCTTCATGGCACAATGAAAGCTGTATCGGGTTCCCTAAGACGGCGTTGAACTTCAGTCCAAGCGAGATTTTCAATGTGGCCGTCGGCAAAGAGGTAGTTCGCGCCAGCTCCATGGCATTCTACGTTTACGAACCCACGAAACTGGTTTGCGCTGATCCGACCAGCACCTCCGCGAACACCGTTAAAGTGAAAGTGCTCACCGGTCTGAGTGATGGCAATTTCCCCTATTACCATGGTGGCGGAGGGATTGCGGAACACTGGGGCCATCACGCCTCGGCCTCTGCTGTCGGCAAGGGCGTCATTCCAGGCATAGGTGATTCGGGATGGGTGGCGGGGGCAGGCAGGGCAACGGCCTAGGAAATTTGTTTTTAAAAAGGGAGCCAGCGTGTTTCTCCAGGATTGCTCCGTGCCCTGATGTGAGGTATCAGGAAAACGACCAGAATTTTCTCCCACGTAGAGCTGAATGGCAGTGCCCACCTGACGAAGATCGTTAAGACAGCGCGTGGCTCGCGTTTTTTCGGTAACCCCGCGTGTGGCGGCAAGCCCGAGGGATGTGAGTACTGCAACAATGGTCACAACGGTCAATAGTTCAACCAGAGTGAAGGCTGGCGATTTTGTGAAAGTTCGTTTCATAAAAAAAGGGAAAGCCCCGCCCTCCTTTGCGGGAGGGCGGGGTCCCCAATTTGAGCTAGCCTTTTCGCCTGCGGAGCAGGGTCAAGAGGGCGGCGCCGCCCAGAAGCAAGGAACCGGTCGAGGGTTCCGGCACCAGACCGACGGTGACGTTGGCCCCGTAAGCAGGGAATGTAGGACCCTCCGTCGCCTGCAGGTCATAGTTGGCGCCTCCAACGAAGAGGGAGTAGTCGCCCGCTGCCAAACCGGAGAAGGTGGCGGTGACGAATCCGTCCGCAGTGCCGTCGCCGACAATCCCGGCCGCGTTGCCGAAGTTGGCGGAGGTGCCGTCGGCGGCATGGCCGATATAGGTGAAGTAGGCCAACCGTGGAGCATAGAGGATCCCGCTCGTAGAGTCTCCGGCAGTGTTGTAGGTCGGATCGTTGCCGATCGACCAGTTGCCTAAGGCACGTAGCGATCCTTCTGTTCCAACCGGTCGATTGGCGCTGGAGAGGGTGGCAGAGTCGTGGCCTGCCTTTTCCGGCGATAGTTGACCGAGGCCTGAATACAATGAGAACGCTGGAAAAAAGGTTCCCAGTAGATCGTACCGTTGAGCGGTGATCTGGACATCTCCTGCCTCGCCTAAGGTGAAGCGGAAGAAACGACCGCGGTGGCTGTCGCCCCAGTCCGTATCAGTGGCATCAGCCCAACCGAAACCGCTAGAAATGGTTTGGGTTGCGATAGTGACGGTTTTGCCGGAACCGTCGGAGTTGTACATAAAGGTGCCGAAATCACGGCCAGTATAACCAATATGAGCCAAGGCTTTGGTTCCAGCGATCGCCAGAATGCCACAAGCCACCAAAATAAATTTCGTAATCCAGTTCATATCTTTCTTCTTTCCTCCCGGACGAGCCGGGAAATC
>JBBAWA010000040.1:0-12500 GCA_040397425.1 Methylacidiphilales bacterium | reverse complement strand
GTCCGAACTCGTCGCAAGGCCGCGATTTCAATATCGAGGACCCGACGTGCTTGCTGAATAGGACGCGTCTTAGCCATAAAGAGAAAGAATATGCGACCCGTAGCCGTTGGGCAACCCGCATGAAGGCTTGAGAGATGGAGGGGAAGAAGGCACGTTAGGGATTATGCCCCGCTGGCCTGAGCTGTTTCTTGCGCTTCGCTTTTTGCGTCCCCAAAGAACATTTGTTTCGATGATTACCTTGCTGAGTTGGTTGGGTGTTGTCGCAGGGGTGCTGGTCTTAATTGTCGTCCAATCCGTCATGAGTGGGTTTGAAGATGAGTTAACGAGAAAGGTGATCGGGTTTCAGTCCCATTTGACCGTGGCAGGGCAGTCTCCGTTGCCTGACCCTGTAGGACTGATCCAAATCGTTCGTGAAGAGCCAGGGGTAATAGGGGCTACTGGGTCCGTTTTGGGACCGGTTCTGGCGGAATGCGGAAGTCGGATCTCGACCCCAAGAATCAAGGGATGGGATGCAGAAACGGCGCCCTCTGTCCTCCCATTGCCCGAGTGCATTGTTGAGGGATCTTGGGCGCCAGGACCTGAGCAACTGGTGGTGGGATCCGAGTGGGCACGAGCAAACCAGGCAGGGATCGGTTCGGAGGTCAATCTGTTGGCACCGCAACAGTTTAAAGATACTTTGGCTGGTAAATCTTTGGGTGCAGTTCCAAAAAAAATACCTCTCCCTAGAACATTCCGCGTAGTCGGTATCTTTACCACAGGAATGTTTGAATATGATTCGGAGTACGTCATTACGGACTTGGTGACCGCACAAGAGCTTTATGCTGTTCCCCAAAAAGTTCATGGGATCGCAATTAAATTACAGGATCCGCGACAGGCGGCACGGATTGCGGAGAGACTCAAAACCCGCTTGGGCGGGGGGATCCGAGTACTCTCTTGGATGGATCACAACCAGCGTCTCTTTGCGGCCGTTGCCGTGGAGCGACGTGTCATGAGTTTTCTTCTTTTCTTTATTATGGCGGTGGCGGCGCTGGGCTTGAGCGGAACGCTGATTACCGTGACGGTTCAGCGTGCCAAATCGATCGGAATCCTTGCTGCAGTTGGTGCGACACCCGTGCAGATTGCGACTGTCTTTACGATGTATGGAGTCGTAGTTGGTGTTCTTGGGGCTGTGGCAGGGGTCGTGGGAGCTTGGATTGTTTTGATCAACCGAAACAGTGTCAGCCAATGGATTGGGAAGATAACGGGACAGGAGCTTTTTCCTGCAGAAATTTACCATTTTACAGGAATTCCCGCGCGGTATGACGTGGCTGTTTTTCTGGGAGTTGCCTTTGCTGGATTGGCTTTAAGTGTGTTGGCGGCTTTGGTGCCTGCCTGGGTGGCGTCCCACAGTGAGCCTGCAGCTAACCTGAGGCGAACATGAGTCATCCTCTTCTTGAAGCTCGTCAGTTGCGTAAAGGCTATCAACTCCAAGGGAGGCCCCCGCTTGAGATCCTGCACGGAATCGATCTCTCTTTGGCTGCGGGGGAGTGTCGGCCTATCTGTGGGCCATCAGGAGCGGGAAAGTCGACTCTGCTCCATATTTTAGGAGGGCTGGAAGAGGCCGACGGAGGTGAAATATTTTGGAAGGGAGAAAAAATAAGCGGGCAGACACGAAGCCAGTGGGCTCAGTGGCGACGTCGCGCGGTAGGTTTTATTTTTCAGTCGTATCACCTTTTGCCCGAGTTGACGGTGGAAGAGAACGTACGGCTTCCCGCCATGTTGGCAGGAGTATCCCTCGGAGAGCGCTGGGAGGATCTAATCGATCAGGTGGGAATGACCCTGCGTAGGGATCATCTCCCTGGGGAGCTTTCGGGTGGAGAACAGCAGAGAGTCGCCGTGGCACGTGCCTTGGTTCTTGATCCGGATCTCATTTTAGCAGACGAGCCTACGGGAAACCTGGATGCCGCGTCTGCCAGCGCGGTGCTTGATTTGCTTGTTCCCATGGTCAAAGAGAGGCAAAAATCTCTTCTGCTTGTCACCCATGACGCCACGGTCGCCGGAAAGGTGGGAGTCCCCCTTCGGCTACTGGACGGCAGGATGGCCGGCTAAACTATGATCATCTACATCGACGGAAAATTTTATCCAGAAGAGGAGGCAAAGATCTCGGTCTTTGACCACGGGTTGCTGTATGGAGACGGTGTTTTCGAGGGCATCCGCGCTTATGAAGGGAGAGTTTTTAAGTTAGACGAGCACTTGGCTCGGCTCGAGGATTCTGCCAAGGCGATTCTGCTTAAGTTGCCTTGGACCCGTGCGGAGATTCAGAAAGCCGTTTTGGAGACCTGCCAGAAAAATAAGATGAAGTCGGGATACTTGCGTTTAGTCGTCACGCGTGGGAAAGGGTACCTCGGCCTGTCTCCAGATCGCTGCAAAAAACCCACCATCATTATTATCGCGAGTGACCTTGAGTTGTATCCTGAGAAGTATTATCGCGAGGGGCTAAAAGTCGTGACGGGGGCCACGTGGCGCCAATCTCCTGCCGCCCTGGACCCAGGGATTAAATCCCTCAACTATCTCAATAATATCTTGGCCAAAATCGAAGGCCAGCAGGCCGGCGCCCAAGAAGTGATCCTGATGAATCCGCAGGGCCTCGTTTCCGAGTGCTCGGGTGACAACATATTTTTCATTCGTCATGGCGTTTTAGTGACTCCCAAGCTCTCGTCTGGGGCGCTCAATGGAATTACCCGATCTACGGTTCTTGAAATTGCCCGAGAAGCTGGTTGGGAGACCCGTGAAGATGATGTTCGGCGCTATGATCTTTTTACCTGCGAGGAGATGTTCCTGACAGGGACTGGGGCAGAGATTGTGCCTGTGGTTGAAGTGGATGGTAGACTTATAGGGGATGGTCGTCCTGGGAAAAAGACAGCTGATTTGATGAAGCGGTACCATAAGCTTGTCACTTCGACGGGGACGAAGATTCCGTCTTAGAAAAGCTGTGGACTGCCAGAAGTGCGATCTACGACCCGCGACGGTCTTCATGACGACTGTTGTGGGAGATGATTTGAAGCGTCTCGATCTTTGTGAGGAGTGTGCCCGCAAAGCTGGGGCCATTCACCCCTCTGGTTTTTTGGCAGAGGAGGTGCTCCTACAGGAGTTTCCCCAAGCTCCTGAGACAAAACTGCAGTGTTCCCAGTGCGGGTATCCTCTGGACAGCTTGCAAAAGACAGGAAGGTTGGGATGTGCGACCTGTTACGAGCGTTTTTCAGAATCACTGGCTGAGGCGTTGGTGGAAACGCAAAAAGGATTAGTGCATCGAGGAAAAAGACCTGTGCGACGCCTTGCTGACTCCCAGGTTTGGGAGGCGGAACTGAAGCAGTTGATTGCGATAGAGGATTTTGAAGGGGCGGCTCGTTTGCGAGATCAGATTGCTGCAAAAAAATCGTCTAGCTCGCGCCAATCAAAAAAGCGATGAAAGTGCCTCTGGAGTGGCTGGGAGAGTGGTCGGAGTGGAAAGGAACTCCTGAGGAGCTTGCAGAAAAACTAACCCAGAGCGGGACAGAGGTGGTGGCTATTCACTCAACCGGTTGCCAGGTGAGGGGTATTGTTTCGGCAAAGATTCTCGAGAAAAAGCCTCATCCCAATGCGGATCGGCTCAGCGTGTGTGTTGTGGATGATGGCACGGGGCCGCGACAGGTGGTTTGTGGTGCAAAAAATCATCAAGCAGGTGATATTGTGCCTTTAGCGAAACCCGGAACGGTCTTTCAGGATGGAATGACCATCAAATCGGCTAAGTTGCGGGGGGAAAGCTCTGAGGGGATGCTTTGTTCATCTAAAGAGTTGGGTTTGGCTGAGGATAGTGAGGGGCTTCTTATCTTGCCTCCTGCCACGGCATTGGGGTTGCCGCTGGAGAAGCTATTTCCTGGAGAAGTGGTGATTGAAGTCGAGATAACATCAAACCGCCCAGACCTAGCCTCGATTAGTGGTTTAGCTAGGGAGTTATCTGCCTTGGGAGTTTCTTTAAAAAAACGAGATGCAATTCCGGCTACAGCTCAGGGAGAACTCAATGGATGGAAGGTTTCTGCGGAGGATCCTAAGCTTTGCCCTCACTACACGTTGACTGGGTTGGAAGTGAAATCGGGGATCGATTCGCCCGAATGGATGAAAAAGAGATTGGTAGCAGCGGGGCTACGCTCGCTGGGGCTTCTGGTGGATATAACGAACTACGTTCTTCTTGAGACAGGACAACCCGTTCACGTATTTGATGCCACCCGTGTTCAAGGATCTGCCCTGGAAGTTCGAAAGGCAAAAGCGGGAGAAAGTGTGACGGGCCTGGATGGAGGTAAACATACACTAACGCCGAACGATCTGGTTGTTGCAGACGGAAAGGGGGTGGTTGCGTTGGCTGGAATAGTCGGCGGTGCCGATTCCGCAGTTCAACCTCGCACCCAGAAAGTCTTGCTGGAGGTAGCCTCATTTGACGCAGGAACGGTTCGAAGAACGGCACGACGTCTTTCGATCAATACGGAATCATCCAAACGATTTGCCAGGGGTGGGTTAGATCCTGAGTTAGTCGAAAGAACTCGTGCGCGTGTGATTCAGTTATTACAGGATACGGGTGCCTTGGAGAAAAATCTGGGGGTATGTTCGGCGGGAGCTGCTACCAGTTTGAAGATTGCGCCTGTCCCCTTGCGCTGGGATAAGGCGGAGAAAATTCTTGGTTATAGAATGGACCGGGAGGGATTAACCCAACGACTAGGGGCTCTGGGTTTTCGCGAGGAACAAGGCGGATGGATTACCCCCTCATGGCGTCGGGATGTTCGGGAGGAGATTGATCTTTTTGAGGAGTTGGTACGGCTATCCGATTTGGCAAAGGTTCCTGCATCCCTTGATTCCTTGGCGGATGGAGAATCGGAGGAGGACCGTGCGGATCAACTTCGAAGGCAGATCCGTACCTTTCTTGTCGAACGCGGATTTTTCGAGGTCTTGTCTGGTGCTCTTGTTCGATCGGAGGAAGCTGGATCGGCTCGACTCACCCTTTCCGCAGGTCCTGATGCCGCGGGCTACAGACAAAGTCTTCTGCCGAATTTGGGCAGGGCGGCTGGCCGAAATATTTCCCGTGGGGTGACCGACCTCAAACTTTTTGAGTTAGGTCGTGTGTCTTTCGAAGGGGGCAGGGAGGAGACGAGGTTGGGGTTACTGGTTTCAGGTCGTGAACGACCTGTTTACTGGCAAGAGTCAGAGTTGGATGCGGATCGGTTTAGCCTGCAAGGAATTTGGCATGAGCTTGGGATTCGTTTTTCAGGGCTTGGAAAGCCTTTGACCTTAAGAGAGATGAGTCCAACTGAAAAAAAGTCTGTAGGTGTGAAGTCAACCGTTTGGATGGCCGAAGGAAAAGTGTCAGTGGCCAAGGCACGACTTACCCCGTTCACATCCGTAAGCTCTTATCCTGGTATCCAACGAGATATGGCACTTGTGCTTCCTGAGAAGGTGTCATTTGCGGATGTCGAAAAAGCGATCCGAGCTGCAGCACCTGCTGAAATGGAGAGTCTCGTTGTTTTTGATCGGTTCGTGGACGCTTCAGGAAAGAAGGTTCCGCAGGGGTTTTTGTCACTTGGTTGTCGCTTGCAATTTCGCTCCTCTGCGCGCACGTTGACTGAAGAAGAGGTTGGGGGGTGGGAGAAGGCGATTCTCCAGTCCCTAGCTTCCCGGTGCGAAGCCAAGCTCCGGACAGTTCTTTGAGTGATTGGTTTTAGTCTTCGCGCCCTGCTTGACGCGTGTGACGGATCAATTTTTTTCAACCGATAAAATTAAAAAACGAGGCCAAACCTTAATCCGAATACGTCATGCCTTTCTAGGAAGGCGGACGCGGAGGCGGGAGTCTCAATTTCTGGAGCATTCCAGGGTCGAAAAAAGTTCTCCTAGCGCCCAGGCGGGGCGTGTTTTTTGTGGGAGTTATGGCAACTGCGCGGCCAGCTCTTTGACCTTCGGCAGGTTGGCCAGAAGATCGGCAATTGCGTCGTAACGGCCAGATAGGAGCCCCTGTTGGGCACTTGCCTTCATGGTGACCGGAAAGGAGAGTTTGCCTGCTGAAACCTTGAGTTTTTCTAAATCAATCTGCACCTCAGTCGATGGTTCCTTCTTAATCAGTTGAGTCAGGGCTTCGAGATCCTCTTTTTTTGCGGTCACACATGGCAGACCGAGGGTCGTGCTATTTCCGAAAAAGATTTCGGCAAAGTTACCTGCAATCACTGCCTTGAATCCCGCTCTTACGATTGCCTGGGGTGCATGCTCCCGGGAGCTGCCACATCCGAAATTCATTCCTGAAACAAGAATTGTACCCCCCTTGAATTGGACTTGATCGATCGGGTGATTCGTGGATTTGCCTTCTGGAGTTTGACGAATATCTCGAAAAAGGAATTCACCCAGCCCGTCGAAAGTCACACATCGCATATAGCGGGCGGGAATAATCCGGTCAGTGTCGATATCGTCTCCCTCCACGGGTACGGCTCGACCTGCTACTTTCTTGATAGGGGAGAGAGACATATCAGTTTTGGGCGAAGACCTTGCGTGCGTCGCTGACTTCACCTGTGACGGCAGCTGCAGCAACCATCACAGGGCTCATGAGGAGGGTGCGACCCGTGGGGCTTCCTTGCCGGCCTTTAAAGTTTCGGTTTGAGGAGGAGGCACAGATCTCGTCCCCTACTAGCTGATCAGGATTCATTCCGAGACACATGGAGCATCCTGCTTCGCGCCAATCGAATCCTGCCTCTCGAAAAATCTTGTCGATGCCCATCTCAGCACAGATTTTGCTTACTCCCTGCGATCCAGGGACGGCAATGGCACGAATTCCTTTTGCTACCTTGCGGCCTTTTAGAAATTTCGAGGCCTCGACAAAATCGGAGACTCGAGCGTTCGTGCAGGATCCGAAAAAGGCGACCTGAATCTTTTGACCTGCAAGTTTTTGCCCCGCCTTAAACTTCATGAATTCAAGTGCCTCTTTGGCGGAAGAGCGGTCGGCCTCAGGAAGCTGTTCGGGGGAGGGGATGGCCTCATCTATGAAGATACCCTGACCGGGATTGATGCCCCAGGTGACGGTCGGACGGATTTCGGAGGCTTCGAAGACCTTCACATCGTCGTACACGGCGTCAGGATCGGAGGCTACCTTGCGCCATTCGGTCACAGCGGCATCCCAGTCCTTTCCTTTGGGACAGTAGGGGCGCCCTTTCAGATATTCGAACGTCTTTTCATCAGGATTGACGTAACCAACACGGGCACCCCCTTCAATCGACATGTTGCAGATTGTCATTCGCTCCTCGATAGAGAGGCCTTCGATCGTCGGGCCTGCATATTCGTAAGCGTAACCAGTTCCGCCGTTCACCCCGAGGGTGCGGATGATGTGGAGGATGATATCCTTTGCGTAGACCCCGGGTCCTAATTTGCCCCGAACTTCAATCTTTCGAACTTTCAGGGGGGAGAGAGCCATCGTCTGTGTTGCAAGGACGTCGCGGACTTGGCTTGTGCCGATTCCAAAAGCCACAGCACCGAAGGCGCCGTGGGTGGAGGTATGGGAGTCTCCGCATGCGATGGTTGTGCCGGGTTGGGTGATGCCCTGTTCAGGTCCTACGATATGGACGATGCCTTGCTTTCCAGATGGGATATCGAAAAAGGTCAATCCGAAATCAGAGCAGTTTTTGCGTAGCTCCTTGATCATGGCGTCTGCGAGGGTGTCCTTAAAAGGCTCCACACGCTGGTCTGTCGGCACAATGTGATCGACCGTGGCAAAGGTGCGTTTTGGAAAGGCCACTTTGAGTCCAAGGTCCCGAAGCATGCCGAAGGCTTGAGGGCTCGTGACCTCATGAATCAGATGGGTGCCAATAAAAAGCTGAGTCGATCCGTCGGGAAGTTTTTCGACGGCGTGCCGATCCCAAACTTTATGAAAAAGGGTCTTACCCATAGGACTTTAGGATAGCGGAATGTTGAATTTCACGCAAACCAACCCGTCTAAAGTCGTCGCCAGAGAGTAGCATCGGCGAAGGTGTACTGAAACTTGCGGCGATGTTCGCGAAGAAGAAAAGGGAGATTCTGCCGACGGATAAGTTGGAAGTAAGGGCGGAGACTTCTTCGGATTGTCGGAAACGAGTCGTGAAGCCATTTTGTCTGAGGGGTGAAATCGGTAGACCAAGTGTATGGAGAGGTCAGAAGAAGTGTCCCGCCGGGTCGTACCAGTTGGGGTAAAACTTTTTTGAGAAATCGTTGAGGGTCAGGAAGTCGATCGACCAGGTTGGCTGCCAACACAAGGTCAAAGGTGCCTAACTTTTTTGGGACTTGAAGGGCATCCCCAGTTTGAAAACAGACTCTTTTCCGGTCGATTGGGGTCGTGAGCCGGGCAATGGATTGTTTTGTTGTTTTGCCTTCCTCTAATAGCGGGAAGCGGATTTTCCCCTTCTTTTGAATCTGTTTGGCTGCACGAATAAAAGATCGTGAGTAGTCGATTCCGATCACTTCCGGGATTTTGTGCGCAAGTTCAAAGGAGGAACGACCAACGGCACATCCGAGATCCAAAGCACGGGAAGGACGATTTTTGGATTGGGAGAGCAGAAGGCGGGCACAGGCGTTTGGGAAATTGGAAATCCCTTTCGGGGTGTTGACGCCTTTGGGTAGAAGGTCGGCTGGTTCGAGGTAGTGAAACGCCAGATACTCCGCCAAAGCGGAGGACTTTTCGTAGGTCGAGGATTTCAGGCGAGTAGATTCTGAAGGTACGGGGCGGGTTTGTAATTTTCGATCACTACCTCTGTCTTGCCGTCCCTATGCATCCGAACTTGCTGGAGCTTGATCTCAGGGGTTTTGTGCGGGGCGTACAGAATATCATCATGGGTTGCGTTAATCCGCTCAGCAAACTTATCGGGGGTCAGATGACCGCCCAAATGATCGGATCGCCCTGTTGCGACATGGATCGTACCTAAAATCTTCTCATCCTGAATATCCCGACCGCTGAAGGGGAGAAGTTGAGTGCCAAAACCAAGTTCGCCCAACTCTCCGACGACGGGGTCACGCTGGAGCTTGGCAACGTGATGTTCGAAGGTCTTGGGGTTGCCTGAAAGGAATGTTCCACCCACCTGACGACCTTTTTTTACATCCAGGATGGCGAGGGTTCCATCCTCGAACTTCATGGGCATCTGTCCATGGGCATCTGTGGGGACAAAATAGACTTCGCCCGCGGGCAGGTTCGCCACGTCTGGGGTTTTGCCGCGGCACAACCCGTGAGACTTTTGAGCATCTTGCTTTCCGAGATCGAGGTGGAGGGTGCAGGACTTATCGGCGACTTGGTAATCGATTTCGACCCAGTCGGATTTTGTTAGGCCAAGACGAAGCTTTTCCGCCTGCTTGCTGACCTCGTTGTAGTCCACGGCGAGGCCGGTTTTGAGAATGATATCGTTGAGGCCGTGGAGAGTAGCTCCGCGGAATCCGTGCTTCTTGGCCGAGGCTGTGAGGGGAGCCGTTGCCGAGAAGGTCGAGATGCAAAGGATGATGTCATATTTCGGATAGATATCTTTTTCAAATGAGAGGCGATTCCCTTGGGTGTCCACAGCAAGGTCATCCATATCCAGGTTGCTACCCCCCGTTTTTTTATAGGCGTAGAGGTCGCCCCCTGTGAGGCCCAACTCTTTGCCGGCTCCATTGTTGATCCCTTGGTAAAAGATGTCGTGTGCGTACTTCTGCACGGTCAGAGCGGGGTTTTTCAGGAATGAGAAGTCTTTGACTTGGGTTGGATCATCGAGATCGATCAGGACACATGTTTTTTCACCTTTGGAAGGTTCGAAAACAGTCCGAAGAAGCCGCACGAGGTCGAAGGATGGGAATGAGGTTGGTATCGATAGGGATGTTGAAGACATTCAGCGACCCTAGCGGTGTTTTTTGACCTAGCAAATCGGGTCTAAAAACATTTCCGCGGGGCTGGCTTACAAGACGAGGCTGGTGCAAAATACAAAAATGGCCCTTCCAAACAGCGCAAAAGAGGATTATTTCGATTTCCTGCGTTTCGCAACGGTCTCGGCGGATCCATCCCGTGCTCAGGTCATGAGGGAGTGTGCGAGTTGGCTAGAGCGAAAGTTCCGGGAAATGAGAATGGAAGCGGAAATTGTCGCGACCCAAGGTGCGCCTGTGGTTTTGGCAAAGTGGAGGAAACAGGGCGGTGGCAAAAGGCGCACGGTTCTGATTTATGGCCACTATGACGTGCAACCTGCAGAGATGGGGGACGGGTGGACAGGGAACCCGTTCGAACCCCGACTGATCGATGGGATGGTGGTGGCTCGGGGATCCACAGACAACAAGGGCCAAATCTTTGCCCACATGCTGGGGGTGGCTGAAAAGATTAAAGCAGGAGGGCCTGAGACGGATGTTATCTTTTTGGTGGAAGGAGAGGAGGAGGTGGGTAGTGACAATCTCGAGGGTGTTTTGCGGGATAGGAAAGAGGAATTGGCGTGTGATGTCGCCGTCATTTCCGATACCAATATGGCGGGGCCTGACAAACCCACTCTGACCTACGGGCTACGTGGAATCTCTGCTTTGGAGGTTGAACTCACAGGTCCATCTCACGATCTTCACTCCGGTGTTTATGGGGGGGCAGTTGTAAATCCGATTACTGTGTTGACCCGACTGCTGGCTGGGCTTCATGACGAAAAGGGCCAGGTGGCTGTCCCTGGGTTTTACAAAAAGGTGAGGAAGGTGGCTGCCTGGGAAAGAAAAGCCGCAAAAGCATTAGGAGTTCCTGATGCGGAAGTGAGACGTCAGGCAGGAAGTCCGGCATTGGGTGGAGAGTCGGGATTTTCGGCAATCGAGAGAATCGGAATGAGGCCTACGGCGGAGATTAACGGAATTACGGGGGGATATCAGGGCCCTGGACCCAAGACGGTTTTGCCCAGCAAGGCCTCGGCCAAGCTGACGTTTCGTTTGGTACCGCATCAAGATCCCAAGGAGATTGCAGACCTCGTGGAGAAAGATCTAAAAAAGCGTTGTCCAAAGACGGTGAAGTTAAAGGTGACTCGGCATCACGGTGGATTTCCCTATTTTTGTGATCCCACAAAAGGCTTTGGACCTGCTGCCTCCAAAGCTTTGAGTCAGGCTTGGGGAGGAAAAAGGGTGGATTACCTTTTAGAGGGTGGAACGATTCCAATCGTGAGCGTGATCAAGAAGGTTCTGGGGGTGGAGACCTTACTGGTGGGGTTAAGTTTGCCAGACTGTCGTGCGCATGGACCGGATGAAACCTTCCCCATCGAGTATCTTGAGCAAGGGGCAAAGATGAATCAGGCCTTGTTACGGGAGATTGCGGCCGTTTGAGTTCTTTGGTTAAGAGATACAAGATGGAAGACACGGGTCCATAGCTCAACGGTTAGAGCAGGGGACTCATAATCCCTTGGTTCCTGGTTCAAATCCAGGTGGACCCACCAGTTTTGATATCAGCAGCAGAGGTTTGGTCGAAATTCATTCACCAGTTGTGGGCAAGTTCGCAAAATGGAAAAAAGATTTTGGAGGATGAATGGCCTCTTTGGGTGTGATATAAATTCATGTTACTGAAGGCAGTTTTGCTTTTTTTATTAGGGATTGTTTCGATGGGTTGGGCCGAGGGAAGTGGCGAAAACCTGCCTCGAGCTCAAGAGGGTAGTCGAGAGCAGTCTGGGTATAAAAATCCACATAACCAGACCAGCGCCTTTGCGGGCAAGATGTTTGAATCCAAGAAAATCCAAATTAAGAGCTACGAAGGAGCACAATCTGAGTTAGGGAAGCAATTCTATGCAAGTGCCGAAAATTCCGATTACAATACGAGGCATCTGCAGGCTTCTAAAGACTCTCCCTATAGTGCTCGGAGGAGCGAGTGGTCTGAATCCGAAAGATCGGAATTGGATGGAGTCATGCAGGCAGATCTAGAGGCTAGAAAAGCATCAGCCTTTCAAAAAAAGAGTGAGATTCAGATGAATGACCTAACAAGCAAAGAAGGACCGAATTGGGTGACACGCAGGAGTCCCCAGTACCACCAAAAAAACGGTGATCTTCGTATGTATCAGGGACGGTTAGTCCGGGTGCGCGAGAAAGTGTCCCGTGAGGAAGATTTAATGCGGCGAGATTTAGGCGTTGGAAAGCAGGAGATATTTAACCCAGACGAGGTTCAGAAAATGTTAAAGCCAAAAAACAAGCGTAACGAACTGCAAACGATTTCCCCCGTGGATCAGCAGGTTAAGGTTGAATCTGAATCGGCATTTCAGCCCGTAGCTGTGGATAGTTCACTAGACTCGCCGTAATGGTGGATTGGCCGGCTGGGATTTTTCCGCGAAGAGCTTGGTAGGGTATGGTCAGTTGGTAGTTTAGATGTTCTCCAGCGTTTAGGTAGCTGTACCCTGCGTCCTGTGCGAAGTCGTAATCTTCCGACCAAGTGTAAACAGTTTTCCCTCCCGCATCGCGGATGACGGCTTCACAGCGTTGAGCGGTGGGAAAGTAGAGGGTGGATCCTTTATCTGACTCATTTTTTA